>NZ_JBFBEZ010000022.1:0-145452 GCF_040701725.1 Streptomyces sp. NPDC093109 | reverse complement strand
ACACAGCGTCCACACCAAGGAGCGACACCACCCATGACCACCGACCCCCTCACCGACCCGGCCCCCCCCCGCCCCGGCGGCGGCGGGGGGGGGGGGGGGTGGGTACTTCACCCCCCGCCGCCCCCACCGCCCCGCTTCTTCGCGTGCTCCCGCGCGCCCTCGTCTGTGTCCTCTCCTCTGCCCTCTCCTCTGTCCTCTTCTGTGCCCGAGCTTGCCCGAGGCGTGGTTGCCCCCCCGGCCCGCATGAGTCAACAATGCTCAATGCGCGACACGCAATGCTCATGACAAAACACCGAAAGATCTTCGGTCACAGAGGGGACCCCACTATGCGAATGCCTCTCCGCGGCGCGCTCTTCGCCGTTCTGCTCCTCGGCGCCGGCGCCGCCCCCGCGATGGCCACAAGCCAGGACACGGCCGCGCCCGCCCGGACGACCGTCCAGGACCGGACCGTCCAGGCCGCCGCCGCGGCCCAGGAGTCCATAGCGGCGGTCGACTTCGCCGGAACGGTGGCGCTCAGCAACTGTTCCGGCTCCGTCGTCCGCACCCCCGCCTCACTGCCCACCGATCCCGCCCTCGTCCTGTCCAACGGTCACTGCCTGGAGACCGGATTCCCGGCCGCGGGGCAGGTCATCGTCGACCGCGCGTCCACCCGTACCTTCACCCTGCTGAACTCGGCGGGCACCGGTGTCGCGACCCTGCGCGCATCCAAGATCGCGTACGGCACGATGACCGACACCGACATCTCGCTGTACCAACTCACCAGCACCTACGCCCAGATACAGAGCGCGTACGGGATCAGTGCCCTGGAACTGAACGCCACCCGGCCCGTCCAGGGGACCGCCATCAAGGTCGTCTCCGGCTACTGGAAGCGCATCTACAGCTGCTCGGTGGACGGGTTCGCCTATCAGCTGAAGGAGGGGACCTGGACCTGGAAGGACTCGGTCCGCTACACCTCCTCCTGCAACACGATCGGGGGCACCTCGGGCTCACCCGTGATCGACGAGGCCACCGGGAAGGTCGTCGCCGTCAACAACACCGGCAACGAGGACGGCGCGCGCTGCACCCTGAACAACCCGTGCGAGGTGGACGAGAACGGTACGGTCACGGTCCGCTACGGCATCAACTACGCCCAGCAGACGTACGGGATCGTCGCCTGCGTCGGCGCGGGCAGCCAGATCAATCTGAGCCTCGCGGGCTGCACCCTGCCCAAGCCGTAACGGCCCGCACCGCACCCCACCGCACCGCGTACGCGGGGGCGCCGCCGGACAGGACCGGCGGCGCCCTTCGTATGACGAACCGTCAGTTACGCGCGGCGTCGGCGGTCGCCGACGCCCCGGCCGCGGGCCCGTACGCGCCGAGCAGCCGCTCGTACTCCGCGGCCGTCACCGGAAGTACGGTGCCGTGCCGGGGACTTGCCGGGAGTTCGAAGTTCTCCGACAGGGTCCACTTGCCCGAGTCGAGATCGGTGGTCTCGAAGGGGATGTAGCCGCGCCCACCGAACTCGTCGATGAACAGGTACCACTTCTCCTCGGTGTTGGACTTGAAGACCGTCGGCCCCTCGCCCTGGTTGACCGTGCCCTTGCCGATGCAGTCGGCGACGAAGTCGTAGGACGTCGAGCGCAGGTCGGTGGACTTCTCCGCCGTGATGAACTTCGAGCAGGGGGTGGTGGAGGTGTTGTTCCGCTCGTCCTTGGTGAAGCGGTAGTACGTGTCACCGTGCTGGATGACGGTCGAGTCGATCACCGAGTAGCCCGGGTCGCTCCACACCTGGGGCTCGCTGAAGGTGCGGAAGTCCCGGGTCGTGGCGTACATCATCTTGTTGTAGGTGGAGCCGGTGTGCTGCGGGTCGTCGTCGGCGTAGATCTTCGACGCCCAGAAGACCACGTAGGCGTTCAGCTTGGTGTCGTAGTACGCCTCGGGGGCCCAGGTGTTGCCCGCCGTGTCGGGGGCGACCTTCACCAGGCGCTGGTCGGTCCAGTTCACCAGGTCGGTGGACTCCCACACCATGATGGACTTGCTGCCGGTGCGCTGGACCTGGTCCCAGTTGCCGTTGCCGTACATCCGCAGGTCGGTGGCGATCTGGTAGAACTTGTCGCCCTCGGGGGAGCGGATCACGAACGGGTCGCGCAGGCCCTTGTCGCCAAGATCCGAGGTGAGGACGGGCTTTCCGTCGTTCAACTCCTGCCAGTGCAGCGGGTCGTTGCCCCGGCTGAGCGCCATCCTGACCTGCTCGCCGTCCGCCGTGCCCTCGCCGGTGAAGTAGCTGAAGGCGTAGCCCGCGTAGCCCTGTTCGGCCGGCAGTTCGGTGACGATGGCGGGGAACGCCCGGGTGGTACGGGCCTTGCCCCGGGTGACCGTCGCGGTGAGCTTCACACGGGCCGGCCCGGCGCCGTGCGCGGGCCGGTGGACGAGCCCGGTCGCGCCGATCACCTTCGGCCGGTCCGACTTCCAGCTGACGGTGGTGGAGTGGGTGCCGGTGGCAGGCAGCGTCAGATGGCCGCGTACGTCGTCGAGCCCGTACAGCGTGAGGTCGCCGGCGGCGAGCACCGTCGCGGACTTGTCGGCGCTTCCGCTTCCCGCGGGCTGGGCGTGCGCCTGTGCGCCGGGGGCGGCGAGCAGGCTCAGGAAGAGCGGTATCAGGGGGATGAAGGCTCTTCGCGCGGTGCGGGGACGCATGGAGGTCCTCCCGGGAGGGATCTTGTGGGGTATTGCGCGTTCCTGTTGGAACGGCCGTCCCGAAGTGTTGTCACTTGTTCGACGCAACGTCAACAGTTCTGCACGGACCATTCGGAATTCCCCGTCTGGGCCTGCCCCGGGCGGTCTTCGCGTGGCGCCGCGCGCCGGCAGCGCACCGAGCCGGTGCGGCTCCGGCGCGCGATGCGCTGCCGTACGTTCGCGGCACTACGACACGTCGCTCCCGGAGGGCGTCGCGGTCAGCCGGATGAGCAGGCAGGCCGGAGTGTGCGACGGCAGTTCGACGGCGAGTTCCGCGCCCTTGGCCCGCCACTCCACCGTGCCCGCCGGTGCCGCCGGGTGGAGGATCTCGGCGCGTACGTCACGGCCCGCGAGATGCGGTACGGGCAGGACCCGGCCCGGGGAGCCGTCCCGGCGCCAGACGGAGAGATACGAGGTGTCGCCCGCCCGCAGGCCCAGCGCGCACCACGCGTCGCTCCACCCCGGCAGACCCAGCGGCCAGAACGGTACGGCGCCGGGGAGATCGCCCCGTACCGTCCTGTACGTCTCGATCGCCTCCCGGACCAGGGCGAGTTGGGCCGGTGACATGTGGTCCAGATGGCCGGAGAGATGGATCCGGCCGAGCAGCGCGCCGCCCAGTGTGAACGAGATCTCGTCCGGGCCGAACTCCGGCTGCGGGTAGGCCCAGACCGCGCCCTGCTCGGGCGGTACGGCCGTCGGCGCCGAGGCGGCGATCGGCGGGTAGTGGAGCGGATCCTGCTGGTCGCTGGTGGACTGGAGCTGGGCGACGGCGAGCGACGCCCCGTCCATGCGCATCCCGCCGGACGCGCAGTTCTCGACGACGAGGTCCGGGTAGCGGTCCAGCGCGGCGGACAGCCAGTCCAGATAGGCGCGGGCATGGCCGAGCAGCCCGCCGCCCGGCGAGAGGTCCCCGGGCGCCCGGGTGCCCGGCGCGACGCTGATGTTGTAGTCGAGCTTGAGATAGCCGACACCCCACTCGCCCACGATCCGCTCCAGCGTCGCGTCGAGATGCGCGCGGGCCGCCGGATGGCGCAGATCGAGCTGGTGCCTGCCCTGTTCGGTGATCCGGACACCGTCGCGCTGGAAGAACGCCCCGTCGGGCAGGGTGGCGGCGAGAGGGCTGCGCACCCCGACGACCTCGGGCTCCAGCCAGAGCCCGGGGACCATGCCGCGCGAGCGGATGTGGTCGAGGACCGCCCGGATACCGCCGCCGGGGAAGCGGCGGTCGGACGGCAGCCACTCGCCGACGCTGTCCCACCAGCCCTTGGCGTCGTCGTCGTACCAGCCGGAGTCGATACAGAAGTACTCCGCTCCGGCCTCGGCGGCGGCGTCGATCAGCGGCAGCAGCTTCTCGGTGGTGGGGTCGCCCATCAGGGTGTTCATGTAGTCGTTGAAGATCACGGGCAGCGCGGTGTGGTCGCGGTGCGGGCGGCGGATCGCCCGGCGGTACGAGGTGAGCTGGGCCAGCGCGCCCTCGAAACCGGTGCCGAGCGCGAGCGCCGCCGGGACCGTGGTGAACTCCTCACCGGGGCCCAGGCGTTCGCGCCAGTGGTGCTCGGCGTCGGTGGGGCCGTTGAGCGCGAGATACGAGGAGCCGGCGCGATCGCCGGTGTCCCAGCGCCATCCCGCGGCCGACTCGATCTGCCAGAGCAGGCCGCGTCCGCCCGCGCCCCCCTTCGGATCCGTACCGTCCTGCGTCCGTTCGGTGAGTCCGCCCATCGGGAGGTGGCCGTCGCTGGGCCAGCTGCCGCGGCCGGCGAGGGAGAGGGCCGCCCGGCTGTCGTGCTCGTGGGCCTCGTGGTTGAGCCGGGCGACGGTGTCACGCAACGGCTCCACGTACCAACGGCACTCCGCCAGCCAGTCGTTGCGCGCCCGGTGCACGTCGAGGACGTCGGGGGAGGGGAGCGTGCCGACCAGCAGACTGCTGACGGACTGTACGACCAGCGGCCGGCCGCCCTCGTTGCGCAGCAGCACCTCGCCGCGCAGCGCGGACACACCGTCGGGGGAGGAGTAACGCACCTCGGCCGTCAACCCCGTCCCCGGGTCGTGCAGTTCGACGGTCAGCCGGTGCCAGTCACCGTCCCGGACGCTGTGGTGCGCGCGGTGCCGCAGCCGGGAGCCGAGAGCGCCGTCGAGAAAGCGCTGCCCCGACCAGCCACTGCCATGGCCGAGGGCCGATATCTCCACCAGGGGAAGTGGTGCGGCGGCGTCTGCGGGCTGGATCGCCGGGTCGCCCGGACGGGCCAGCCGGACCATCCCGAGCATGCCGTCGGGGGTGGTGGCGAACTCCGTTTCGAGAGCCGAATGGCCCCAAGTAAACGTCACCTGGGTGTGGTTCGCTGCCTGTCCGGTCAACGTTCCCCTCCTGATCCCGCCGTTACCGGCGGATTGCGTCCGGCCCATGAATCCATCGTTACGGTCTCTTGACGTGGTGTGTGTGACCGGTCACAATCCTGGCATGAATGTGACCGGTCACACAAGGACGGGAGGCGGGGCCATGAAGCCGGGGACACCGGGAAAGCCGGGGAAGTCGGGACCGAGCATCAGAGACGTCGCGGCAGCGGCCGACGTGTCGTACCAGACCGTCTCCCGGGTGATCAACGGCCACCCCAGTGTGAAGAGTTCCACCCGGGAGCGGGTGCTCGCCGCCATCGACGAGCTGGGCTTCCGGCGCAGCGCCACCGCGCTCGCACTGGCCAGCGGCCGGTCCCGGTCGGTCACCGTCCTCACCGCCAACACCACGCACTACGGCTACGCGGCCATCCTCCAGGGCATCGAGGAGGAGGCCCGCCGCGCCGCCTACTCCCTGGGCATCGCGGTGCTGGAGTCGGCCGACGAGAGCGCCGCCCGGGCCGTGGTGCAGCGCGCCGCCGACACCGGCGGCGGGCTCGTGGTGATCGCCTACGACCCGGCCGGCGTCGGCGCACTGCGGGCCGTGCCCGCCGGACTGCCCGTCGTGGGGGTCGTCGAGACCCCGGCCACCCCGCCCGGCGGCGACCGCCCCTGGGTGTGGACCGACGACCGGGCGGCGGCCCACGAGGCCACCCGCCATCTGCTCGCGCTCGGCCACGAGACCGTGCACTACGTGGCCATTCCGTCCAGCACCCGCCGCACCGCCCCGCGCACCGCGGGCTGGCGCGCCGCGCTGCGCGAGGCCGGCGCGTCCGCGCCCCGGGTGATCCAGGGCGGCTGGGGCCCGGCCGGCGGGTACGCGGCGGGCCGCCGGCTGGCCGGGGACCCGGCCGTCACCGCGATCCTCTGCGGCAACGACGATCTCGCCCTCGGTGTGATCCGGGCGCTGCACGAGGCGGGCCGGGCGATCCCCGGCGAGGTGAGTGTGGCCGGCTTCGACGACGCGCCGGGCTCCGCGTACCTCACCCCGTCACTCACCTCCGTACGGCTGGACTTCGCCGGCCTGGGCCGGGCCGCCTTCGGGCTGCTCCACGACGTCGTGGAGCAGTCGGCGCGGGTGGCCCCGCACCCCGTATCCGTACCGGAACTGGTCGTCAGGGAGAGCTCAGGCCCGCCGCCGGCCCGCCGGGACGCGCGGTAGGCGCACCACTCCACACCACCCTCTACGCAGCGAGGCGGATCTCACGATGAAGAGAGTTCTACCGGCCCTGGTACTGATATGCGCCACCGCGCTGACGGCCACCGCGTGCAGCGACCCCACGGCGGCGGAGAACGGCGCCGCCGGTACCGGGTCCGCCGCGCAGGTCGACCCCACAGCCAAGCTCGACGGGGTGAAACTGACCATGTGGACCGCGCAGAACACGGTCAACGCCCCCAAACAGGTCATCGACGCCTTCGAGAAGGCCACCGGCGCCAAGGTCGACACGCAGGCCATCCCCGACCTCTACGAACAGAACGTCCCCACCAAGCTCGCCTCGGGCGACAAGCCGGACCTGATGTTCTGGCAGCCGTCCATCTCCACACTGCCGTTCATCCAGCCCGAGCGGAATCTGCTCACCCTCGACAACGAGCCCTGGGTGAGCAAGCTCGGGGACACGGAGAAGTCCCTCGGTGTGGTCGGCGGCAAGCGGTACGCGGCGATCGTCACCAGCCCCGCCATGCTCGGCGTCTACTACAACAAGGACGTCTTCCGGGAGGCGGGCATCACCGAGGCCCAATTCCCGAAGAGCTACGCCGACTTGCTGGAGCTCGGCCACAGGATCAAGGACTCGACGGACGCCGCCGCGTTCTACGAGTCGGGCGGCGACAAGTGGCCCATGCAGTGGCAGATGCAGCTCCAGCTGACGGACCTCGACCAGCAGTGGTGGGAGGGCCTCAACAAGAACGAGAAGAAGTGGACGGACCCGGTGGTGGTGAAGGCCATCACCACCTACAAGGACCAGCTCCTCGGTGCCGGGCTCGCGCAGAAGAACTACCGGACCGGCACCTTCACCGGATCGGCCGACGCGCTGTGGAAGGGCGAGGCCGGCATGGTCCTCAACGTCACCTCCTTCCAGTCCCAGTTGCAGGCCAAGTACAGCACCGAGGAGATCGACAAGAGGATCGGCTGGTTCCCCGTCTCGAACTCCGACGCCACCGGCATGTACTCGCCGGACCAGACCAACGGTGTCGTCGCCTTCCGCACCGGTGACACCCAACGGCAGGACGCGGCGCGGCAGTTCCTCGCCTTCTGGCTCGACACCGACTACGCGGACTACATCGAGGCGATGAAGATCCCGTCCGTCCAGCCCGCCGTGCCCAGCCCCGACGGGCTCCCGGAGACATCCCTCGACCAGCTGAAGGCGCTGCCCACCGCGAACGGTGTCTTCCAGGCCAAGGCCATCGTCGCTCCCGACACCCACCTCTATCTCGCCGACATGATCTACGGCAAGAAGAACCCCGGGCAGGTGGCGCAGGCGATCCAGGACCAGTTCGCCCAGGTGGCCAAGGCCCAGGGCGCCCCGGGGTTCTGACGTACCGTCACATTCTCTCCTCCTCCCAGCCCCAGCCCCAGCCCCACCCCAGACTCAGCCCCCAACGCTTCCGTACGAGGGATGTCAGCCGTGGCGGACACAGCCATACGTACCCGCAGGGCCGCGCCGCCCGCCGGCGGGCAGAAGAGGGCCGGTCGGCTGCCGCGCGCGGCCGTCCACCATCCCTGGTGGTTCGCGCTGCCGGCGGTGGTGGTCTTCGTGGCCTTCTTCCTGGTGCCGAACCTGCTCAACTTCTACTACCCGTTCACCAATTGGTCCTCGTACCACCCGGACATCGCCTTCACCGGGCTCGACAACTTCCGGACGATCGCGGACGACGGCTCACTGCTGCGCTCGATCAGGACCACACTCCTGTACGCCGCGCTCGCCGCCCTCTTCCAGAACGGCTTCGGGCTGGGGCTCGCGCTCCTCCTGGAGGAGGACTCCCGCTTCAACCGTTTCTTCCGCGCCGTCTTTTTCCTGCCGGTGCTCATCTCGGCGCTCGCCGTCGGCTATGTCTTCCAGGCCCTGCTGGACCAGGACGGCGCGGTCAACTCCGCGCTCGGCACGGAGATCCCCTGGCTGGGCTCCACGACCTGGACCGTGGTGGTGGTCTCCGTCATCCACGGCTGGAAGTGGATGGGGCTGGCCATGCTGATCTACCTCGCCGGGCTCAAGGGCATCCCCGGCGACATGCTGGAGGCCGCGAAGGTCGACGGCGCCGGGCCCTGGCGCACCTTCCGGTCCGTACGCTGGCCGATGCTCGCGCCCGCGCTCACCTTCAACGTGACCACCGCGCTCATCGGCTCGATGAACACCTTCGACATCGTGCAGGCCACCACCGGCGGCGGCCCGGCCGCCTCCACCGAGGTGTTCAACATCTACATGTTCCGGATCTTCGGACAGGGGCTGTACGCGCAGGCGTCCGCCATGAGCCTGGTCCTCTTCCTGATCGTCGTCGCCATCGCGATCCCGCTCGTCGTCGGGCTGCGCCGAAGGGAGCAGATGCTGTGACCAGCACACTCGGCACACTCCCCGGGCCCGCCGCGACCGGCCCACCGCTGTGGCGGTACGGCCGGCCGGCGCTCGTCCTCCTGCTGGCCGGTCTCGCCGTCGGCGTCCCGCTGTGGCTGGTGCTCGTCACTTCGGCCAAGCCGCAGGGCGAGGCGGTCCGCCCCAACCTCGATCCGCCGCACCACTGGCAGCCGGCCGACAACTACGCGGACGCCGTCAGCCAGGGCGAGATGTTCCGCGGCTTCGTCAACTCCCTGCTGGTCGTGGTGCCTTCGGTGGCGCTGGTGCTGGTCCTCGGCGCCGGCGCGGCCTGGGTGTTCGCCCGGCGCTCGTCCCGGCTGGTCTTGGCCGCGTACGCCCTCACCATCAGCGGACTGCTGCTGCCGCCCGCCGTGATCACCATCGTGATGGAGCTGCGCCAGCTCGGCCTGGCCGGCACCAGGCCCGGCATGATCGCGGTCTACACCGGGATGTACCTGTCCACGTCGGTGTTCTTCATGACGGGCTTCATCAGAGCCATCCCCACCGAACTGGAGGAGGCGGCCCGCCTCGACGGCGCGAAGCCGCTGCGGATCTTCCTCCGGATCATCCTGCCACTGCTGCGGCCGGTGATCGCCACCGCGACGATCATGGTGATGCTCTACGCCTGGAGCGACATTTTCTACGCCTTCTTCGTCCTCGGCGGCGGAGCCGGGGCGACCCTCCCGATCAACCTGTACCAGGTCGCGGGCGCCCAGCTCTATCTCAACAACTGGCATCTCATCTTCGCGTACGTGGTGGTGATGAGCCTGCCCATGGTCGCCGTGTTCCTGGTGGCCCAGCGCAAGATCGTGTCCGGAATCACCAGTGGAGCCGTGAAGTAACAACTGGAGGTCCAATGAAAACCCCCAGCAACACCCCCAGCAACACCCCCCGCACCACTCCCCGAACCACCCCCCACACCACTCCACCCGCACATGGCGCCGCAAAGCCCGGACGCCGGGCGTCGACCATCCTCGGCGCGACCCTGCTCGGAGCAGCCATGACCGCCGGATTCCTGCCCGCCGCCCAGGCCGCCCCCGCCGCTCCTGCCGCGGTCTCCGCCGCCGCCTCGCGCGTCACCGTCGACCTCGCCGCCCCCGAGGGCGCGGTCATGCGCGGTGCGAACGGCGCGCTGTACGGGCTGAGCGACGACGGAGTCCCGAGCGCCGCCGCCCTCGCCCCGCTCAAGATCACCAGCGTCTCCCAGAAGCCCGAGGGCGGCGCCCAGCACCCCAACGGCGACGCGCTCACCGTCTCGAAGTCGTTCTTCCGCAACGGCGGCGGCGATGTCCTCGTGATGATGCAGGACATCTACTCCCAGTGGCCGTACGAGGACCTCGGTATCGACGACTACCTCACCAAGGTCGACAAGATAACGCGCGATGTGGCGAACGCGCCCAACAGCGAGCGCTTCGTCTACGTCCCCTTCAACGAGCCCGACCAGATCTGGTACAACCTCGGCGTCTCCAACCAGGCGACGTACGAGACCAACCGGGACCGCTTCCTCAAGGACTGGAAGACCGTCTACCAGCGCATCCGCGCCGTCGACCCGGACGCCAGAATCGCCGGCCCCAACGAATCCTCCTACCACACAAGGCTGTTGACCGACTTCCTCACCTACGCGAAGAGGGAGAACGTCCTGCCGGAGGTCACCACCTGGCACGAGCTGGGCCCGACCTCGCTGCGCGACTTCCAGAGCCACTACGACACCTACCGCGCCATCGAGAAGAGCGTCGGTGTCACCCCGCGCACCATCAACATCGACGAGTACGCCAACCGCCGCGACCTCTCCGTGCCGGGCCAGCTCGTGCAGTGGGTCTCGATGTTCGAGCGCAACAAGGTGTACGCGAACCAGGCGTACTGGGACGCCGCCGGCAACCTCGACGGCAATGTCGTGCGTACCAACATCCCCAACGGCGGCTGGTGGTTCTTCCGCTGGTACGCCGGACTCACCGGCCAGACCGTGAAGGTCACCCCGCCGTCCCCGAACACCATCGACACACTCCAGGGCCTGGCCTCGCTCGACACCACCCGCAAGCAGGCCCAGGTGCTGCTCGGCGGCGCGTCCGGTGACACCGACGTCGCCGTCCAGCACATCGACCGTGCCGTCTTCGGCTCATCCGTCACCGCGACCGTCGCCGAGGCCGCGTGGTCCGGCTACGAGGGTCAGCACGCGGCGCCGCGCGTCCTGTCCCGTACGAAGCTGAGCGTCGCCGCCGACGGCTCCGTGACCGTACCCCTCACGGGCATGAAGCAGATGTCCGCCTACCGGATCGTGCTCACCCCGGCCGGCTCCGGCACCCCCACCGCCGCCACCGTCCCGTGGTCCGCCTCCTACGAGGCCGAGGACGCCCGGATCACCGGCGGCCAGGTCTACACCCAGGGCACGGTGTCCAACGCCAACGGCTACGCCACCTCCGGAACCAAGGACGTCGGCTCGCTCAACACCGCAGCCAGCAAGGTCGACTTCACCGTCACCGTGCCCGCCACGGGCAGCTACGACCTGTCGGTCCTGTACGGCAACCAGTCCGGCGCCCCGGCCACCCAGCTGCTCTCCGTGGACGGCGGCGCCACGACGAGCGTCCCCTACCCCTCCACCGAGAACTGGACCTACCGCGCCAAGGCGGACCTCACCGTCCCCCTCACCGCGGGCACCCACACCCTGACCCTGGCGAAGGGCACCGGTGAGGTCACCCTGGACCGTATCGACCTGACCGCGAGCACCACACCGGCCGCCTCCTACGAGGCCACCCTCGCCGACATCTCCGGCAGTGTGTCCTACGACTACGCCGACGCGTCCGGCACCGGCACCGGCGCTCTCGTGCTCGGCGCGGGCGCCAAGGCGGTCTACGACGTGTACGCGCCCCGCGACGGCTACTACACGGTGACCTCGCGCGGCTCCGCCGCCGTACAGCTCTCCCTGCACGACGAGACGGTGACCGCCGCCCCCGGCCAGGCGCTGCGTCTGTACCTCGTGGCCGGCAACAACCGCGTCACCGCCACCGGCCCGGCCACACTGCGCTCGCTCGACGTGACGGGCACGGGCTCCACGACCGGCACACTCACCTACGACGGCGCCCAGGCCCGGCTGGCCGGCGGCGCCCGGCTGGTGGCCAGCGCCAACGCCACCGAGGGCAGCTACATCGGCTGGCTCGGCAACAGCGCCGCCGCCACCGCCACCTTCACCGTCGACGCACCGCGCGCCGGGAAGTACGTCCTCGTCCTCACCTACGGCCAGAACGACCGCCGCGACAACGGCCACGCCTACAACACCGACATCGTCTCCCGCACGGCGGACGTCACGATCGGCACCACCACCCGGAAGGTGACCTTCAAGAACACCTGGAGCTGGGAGGACTTCTGGACCCTCGGCGTCCCGGTCACCCTCCAGCAGGGCACCAACACCCTGACCCTCTCCAACGCGTCCGCGTGGGCCCCCAACATCGACCGCGTGGAACTGTCCCCCGTACGCGGCTGACCCCACCCCGCTCCACCTCCCCGCAACACACCGAGGACCGACCCACAGCGGGCCGGTCCTCGGCGTGCTGGTGTGCGGCCTCTAGAGGATGTAGCGGCGGAAGCCCGTTGCCAGGGGCCTGAAGCCGCACGTCTCGTAGAAGGTGTGGACGTACGCGTCGTCCGCCGCCAGCAGCTGGACTTTGTAGCAGCCGGCCGACTCACCCAGGCGGACGGCAGCCTCCATCAACCGACGCCCGATGCCTCGGCGTTGGAAGGAGCCGGCCACCACGACGTTCTCCACGAACAGGATGGCCCGGCCGCCGCGAGTGAGGTTGGGCATGACGACACAGTCCGCCGTGCCGACCACGGTGCCGTCGACGTCGGCCACCAGGACGGTACGCCCCTGCTGCCTTGATACGGCCGCCCACGTGGCGGCTGCCGTTGCCGGAGGCAGCGGCGCGTCGTCCGGGTTCAACTCGGCGTAGAGGGAGAGCAGGGCCGACAGGTCCGCCTCCGTTGCCGTCCGCACAGTGATCTTCACGCGCCGATCCTAGAACGGGGCCGTCCAGGATGGATCTCTACGCAGAACTCCGCCCCACCGGATGGGATCCAGTGGGGCGGAGTCGGCCGGGCCAGGGGGTCAGCTCAGGTCCGTGACCGTCCAGCGCTGGTTCGTGCCGGAGTTGGGCTTCCAGACCGAGACGCGGGCGCCGTTGGTGGTCGACTGGCCCGCTACCTCCAGCAGTTCGCCGGTCGCGGCGCTGACGAAGGTGTAGGTGCCGTCGCCCGTGGTGGACAGGGTCCACTGGGCGGCGGTGCTCGGCTTGCCCGTGTCCTTCTCCAGGACCGCCGCGCCGTTCGCCGATGTCAGGCGGCTGCCGTCCGCCGGGTTGCGCAGGATGTAGCGCTCGCGGTTGCCGAGGCCCTTCGTCACCTTCTCGATCTGCCACCGCTGGCCGGCGTCGGCCGTGTCGGTGGTGCGGATCACGGTGCCGGTGGCGTCGTCGGAGACGCCGAGGGACTTGCCGCTGCCCACGCCGGTGAGGCCGTAGGTGTGACCCTGCTGGATCGGTGAGGCGTCCTTCGCGACGCCGGAGACGCCCGTGATCCGCAGGGTGGTCACCGAACGGGCCGGGACGGAGACGGTGGCGCGGCCGTTCTTGACGGTCACCTTGGCCTTCTTGACCAGGGCGCCCGAGGCGTCCGTGACGACCGGGGTGACCTTCGCGCCCTTGGCCACCTTGGCGAAGCCGGAGAGGTCGAGGGTGACATCGCGGACGGTGTTGGTGTCATTGACGTGGACGACGGTGGCCTCGCGCCCGGAGGCGGAGACGGCCGCCGCGCTCGCGGTGTCGTCCACCTTGACCAGCCGGTCGCCGGGACGGATGAAGTGGGTGAAGTTCCGGGCCGTGTTGAACTTGGTGTTCGTCAGGACCGGGCAGGTCTTGAGGGTGTCCTTGGCGGTGCAGCTGAACGGCACCTGGATGGAGCCCCAGTTGCCGCCCTTGGCGGACTCGCCGCCCGGCTTCATGTTGTCGTAGTCCTCCACCGGCTGCCAGAACAGCCAGGCGGTGGGCTCCAGTTCACGCAGATCGTCCACGATGTGCCTGGCGAGACCCAGCCCCGGCTTCATGCTGGTGAAGTCCTGGCCGTCGCCCCAGTCGCCGTCGACCTCGCTCATCCACAGCGGCTTGTCGGCGCCCTTGGCGATGTCGCGCGCGGTGGTCCGGCCGCCGGTGCCGTAGGTGTGGACGTTGAGCTGCGCGACCAGGTCCCGTACGTCCTGCGGGTAGGACTCCCAGTTACGGGCGAACGTCGTCGGGTTGGTCTCGTCCATCGCGGAGATCACCGCGTCGGTCTTCGCCTTGCCGAGCTTCTTCGCCAGCGCCTTGATGACCTTCTGCTGGAGCTCGGGCCCGATGTGCGCGCCCTCCTGACGGCCGCCCACCGGCTGGCCGTCGGCACCGAGTGTGGTGCCCCAGTAGTTGGTGTTGGGCTCGTTGAACGGGTCGATGGTGTCGACCTTGATCCGGCTCGACTTCTCCAGCCGTTCCACCGCACCGGTCAGATACGCGGCGAAGTCGTCCACCTTGTCGGTGCGCAACTGGTCCTGCCCGGCCTGGAAGTTGCCGGAGACATAGCCGCTCTCGGTCATGAACCAGGGCGGCGAGTTGGAGAACGCCTCCCAGTGGGTGACGTCCTTCTTGATCCGGTTCACCCACCACCGCTGGGTGGCGTCCGCGTTCGTGTTCCAGTGGGCGGGATTGTCCGCCGACCACCAGGAGGTGTCCTGGCGGGTGGTGCCCGCGGGCGCCTTCCACCAGCCCTCGACCGCGCCGCCCGCCCGCAGATAGTCCTTGACGTCGGGCGCGTTGCCGCCGCCGACGTTGTAGCGGGCGATGTTGAGGGCGAGCCCGTCGTCGCCGAAGACCAGCTTCGCCAGCTTCTCGCGTATCTCCGCCGGGTAGCCGCCGGTCGCGTTCGCGAACCACACCAGGCTGGTGCCCCAGCCCTCGAACTTCTGCCCCTGGTAGGAGGGGTCGGGCCGTACGGTGACGGCCGAGGTGTCGGCCGCCGCCGCGAGCGGCGGCCCCGCGGCCAGCACACCGCCGGCCGCGAGGACGACGGCCAGTGCCGCCGACGGATACCGGAAGGTACGTGGTCTCTTCATCGTGAGGTATTCCCTTGGTCCGTGTCGCGTCATCGGGACAGAACTGCAGACATGCCTGTGGTGGTGAGGAGCCCCCCTCCCGGTACGTTCCGCCGCGGCGCGCCGTCAGCGCCGTACGACCGCCACTCCGCGCGGGCCGAGGACGATCGGCCCGGCCGGGTCGGAGGCGTCGGCGGCGTCGGTGCCGCGGCGCGCGCTGTCGGCCGTTCCGCCGAGCAACGTGCCCGTGACACCGGCCAGTTCGACCGGCTCGTTGGTACGGTTGACGAGGAACCAGTACGTGGTGTCACCGTTGCCGCGGACCACCAGTTCCACCCGGCCGCGCGCGGCCTCGGGCAGCTCGCTCGTCACTCCCGCGCCGGCCAGCAGCCGGTCCAGGACACCGCGTATCCCCTCGGCGCCCAGCCGGGTGGAGACATACGCGGCGCTGCCGGTGCCCACCGGGCGCCGGGTGATCGCGGGCCGGCCCGACTGGTCGCCCGTACGGTACGAGGCGAGCACCTCGACGGCGTCGTCCGTCACGGTGATCCGGTCGGTCCACAGGGTGCCCGTGGAGCCGTTGTCGAGGGCGACGTCCTGGCCTTCGAGCAGCGGCCCGAACTCCTCGATGCGGATGCCGAGCAGCTCCCGCAGCGCGCCGGGGTAACCGCCCAGCCAGGCATGGTCGTTCTCGTCCACCACGCCGGAGAAGTACGTGGTGACCAGATGGCCCCCGCCCTCGACGTAGCCCGTCAGCTCCTTGGCGAGATCGCTCGGCACCACGTGCAGCACCGGCGCCACCACCAGGTCGTAGCCGTCCAGCGAGGCGCCCTTGTGGATGACATCGGCCCGTACGCCCAGGGCGAGGAAGGCCGAGTACCAGTCCAGCGCCTCCTGCCGGTAGCGCAGCAGGGAGGTCGGGTGGGAGTCCTGCTCGCTGGCCCACCACGACTCCCAGTCGAAGAGGACGGCCGCGCGCGCGGGCCGGCCTGTCGAGCCGACGACCTCCGACAGCTCGCCCAGCAGCGCGCCGAGCGCGGCCACGGAGCGGAAGACCTCGCTGTCCTCCCCGGCGTGCGGAACCATCGCCGAGTGGTACTTCTCCGCACCGGCGGCCGACTGGCGCCACTGGAAGAAGCAGACGGCGTCCGCGCCGTGGGCCACGTGCAGCAGCGAGTCGCGCGCCAGATCGTGCTCCCGCTTGGCGACGTTCACGGGCTGCCAGTTGACCGCGCTGGTGGAGTGCTCCATCAGGAACCAGGGGTGTCCGCCGGCTATCGAACCAGTGAGGTTTGCGGAGAACGACAGCTCGTCGAGGCGCTGCGGGCCCGGCAGGGTGTAGTGGTCGTTGGAGACGAAGTCCACCTCCCCGGCCCAGTCGGCGTAGTGCATCCCCTTGGTCTCGCCCATCACCATGAAGTTGGTGGTCACCGGGGTGTCGGGGGTGAGCCGGTACAGCAGGTCGCGCTCGGCGCGCAGATAGTCCTTGAGCGCGTCCGAGGAGAACCGCTTGAAGTCGAGCTGCTGGGTCGGGTTGGGGTGCGAGGCGGCGAGCCGGGGCGGCAGGATCTGGTCCCACTCGGTGTAGCGCTGGGACCAGAAGGCCGTGCCCCAGGCGTGGTTGAGGGTCTCGACCGATCCGTAGCGGTCGGTCAGCCAGGTACGGAAGGCGCGCGCCGCGTCGTCCGAGTAGTCGTAGATGTTGTGGCAGCCCAGCTCGTTGGAGATGTGCCAGGCGGTGAGCGCGGGGTGGTTCCCGTACCGCTCGGCCATCTTCTCCACGAGCCGCAGCGCGTGGGTGCGGAAGACCGGTGAGGTGGGCCGCCAGTGCTGGCGGGCGCCGGGCCACACCGTCTCGCCGGACGCGGTGACCGGCAGGATCTCCGGGTGGAGTGTGGTCAGCCACGGCGGCGGGGAGGCGGTCGCGGTGGCCAGATCCACCGCGATGCCGCCCTCGTGCAGCAGGTCCATGATCTCGTCCAGCCAGCCGAAGTCCCAGGTGTCGGGGGCGGGCTGGATCCGGGCCCAGGAGAAGATGGCGAGGGACACGATGTTCACACCGGCTTCGCGCATCAGCCGGATGTCCTCGGGCCACACCTCGCGCGGCCACTGCTCCGGGTTGTAGTCGGCGCCGTACGCGAACCGCGGCGTGGGGTCGTCGTGGGGCCGGCGCAGCCAGCGGGGCGACGGGACGCGGGTCATCTTGCTCCTCGGAAAAAAATCGAGCCGGTGGTGACGCGGCCGGGGCCTCGGCGGACCGGTCCGCGGGCACCGGGCGGTGACGGGCGGCGAAGTCGCCGCCACCCGTCACCACCCGGACGGCCGGGGTTACTTGACGGTGAAGCCCTGCTCGGTGCCGTAGGCGCGGGACTGCTTCTGCCAGGCGGCGAGACCGTCCGTCAGCGTGGTGCCCGAGACATACGCCTTGCCGACGGTGTCGTTGAAGATGGAGTTGGCGTAGACCTGGAACGGCAGGTACTGCCAGTCGGGCGCGACCTCGGAGGCCGACTGGGCGAAGACCTTGTTGATCTCCTGACCGCCGAAGTAGTCGAACTTCGTGTCCAGGAACTCCTTGGACGTCATGTCGGCGGTGGTCGCGGGGTACGCGCCGTCCTTCACCCGGGACTTGACGCCCGCGCCGGCGGCGGCGTACTCGGTGAACGCGTAGGCGAGCGCCTTGTTCTTGCCCGCGGCGGGGACGGCCAGCGAGCTGCCGCCGCTCTCCGCGCTCGACTTCTCGCCCGCCTTCCACTGCGGCAGCGGGGCCACCCGCCAGTCGCCGGCCGCGCCGGGCGCGCCCGTCTTGAGGTTGGTGGGCATCCAGGCGCCGGTGGCCAGGGTGGCGATGGTGCCGTCACCCAGTCCCTTGAACCACTCGTCGGTCCACGAGGTGACGGGGGAGAGCAGCTTGTCGTCGATCAGCTTCTGCCAGGTCTTGGCGAACGTGGTGCTGCCCGCGTCGGTGAAGTCGATGCCGACATTGGTGCCGTCCACCTTGTACGGGTGGCCGCCGGCCTGCCAGATCAGGCTGGTGGCGAAGCCCGCCTCGCCGGTGTCGGCGGTGATGTACGCCTTCGGGTCGGCCTTGTGGAGCTTCTCGGCCGCCGTCACGTACTCGTCCCAGGTGGTCGGGACCGCGATCTTGTACTTGTCGAAGACCTTCTTGTTGTAGTACAGCGCCATCGGGCCCGAGTCGACCGGCAGTGCGTAGACCGCGTCGCCGGACTTGACCGCGTTCCACGGGCCGGGCGAGTAGGAGTCCGCCAGCTTGTCCGCACCGTACGGGGAGAGGTCGGCGACGGACTTGGCGAGGGAGAACTGGCCCAGGGCGAAGTACTCGATCTGTGCGACGTCGGGGACACCCTTGCCCGCCGCGATCGCGTTCTGAAGGGCGGTGTACTCGTCCTTCGAGGTGCCCGCGTTGACGACCTTGACCTTCACCTTGGGGTGCGCGGCCTCGAAGTCCTTGGCGACCTTGGGCATGGTGGAGTCCCACGTCCAGACCGTGAGGTTGCCACCCTTTTCGAGGGCCGTCTTGACGTCGTCGGCGCTCCCCGAATCGGTGCTGCTGTTGTCGTCGGAGGAACCGCCGCAGGCCGTCAGGGTGAGGGCGAGGGCGACCACGGAGGCCAGACCCGCACCGCGCACGGTGCGCCGGCGCGCTGTGTTGTACATCAGAGTCATCTCACTTCGTTGTCAGAGAACTGCCGAACAGCTGGGAAAACGGGGATCATCACCCGGAGCGGGCGGAGGACGGGCGGCTCACTCCTTGACACTTCCGGCGGCGAGGCCGGACTGCCAGTACCGCTGGAGCAGCAGGAACGCGGCGATCAGGGGCACGATGGTGAGCAGCGAACCGGTGATCACCAGGTTGTAGATGGCTTCGCCACCGTTGGTCTGCGCCTGGGCGTTCCAGGAGTTGAGCCCCAGGGTGAGCGGATACCAGTCCGGGTCCTTCAGCATGATCAGCGGCAGGAAGTAGTTGTTCCAGGTCGCGACCATGGTGAACAGCAGCACCGTCACGATGCCGGGGGCCAGCAGCGGCAGGCTCACCGTGAAGAAGGTACGGATCTCGCTGGCGCCGTCGATCCGGGCGGCCTCCAGCAGCTCGGTGGGGATCGCCTCGGCGGCGAATACCCACATCAGATAGAGGCCGAACGGCGAGATCAGCGAGGGGATGATGACGGCCCAGGGGGTGTCGGTCAGTCCCATCTTGCTGAACATCAGGAAGGTGGGGACCGCCAGCGCCGTACCGGGGACGGCGACGGCACCGATCACCACCGCGAAGATGCCGCGCTTGCCGGGGAACTGGAACTTGGCGAGCGCGTAACCGCCGAGTACCGCCAGGAACGTCGCGCCACCGGCTCCCACCACCACGTAGAGCAGGGTGTTCAGCAGCCAGCGGACGAACACACCGTCGTTGTAGGTGAGGGTGTCCTTGATGTTGCTGAAGAACGCGAAGTCGCTGTCGAACCAGAGCCCGGAGGACGAGAGCAGGCCCGTCTGGGTCTTGGTCGAGTTGATGACGAGCCAGACCAGTGGCACCAGCGCGTAGACCAGGACCAGACCGGCCAGCACGGTGAGCAGCACACTGCGGCGCGGGCGGTTGACACTGCCGCGTCGTTTGGGGCGGGGGGTGCGCAGCCCGGTGGCGGGGCGCGGCGCGCGGTCCTCGGCCGGGGTGGCGGTGGCCGGGGCGGGGGCTCCCATCGTCACGCTTCCTTTCGCATGCCGCGGAGCTGGACGGCATAGGCGATGATCATGGTGAAGATACCCATGATGATCGCGACCGTGGCCGCGTAGTTGTGCTGCTGGCCGGAGAAGGCCAGCGAGTAGGTGTAGAAGTTCGGCGTGAAGTCCGTGGTGATCGTGTTGGGCGCCAGGTTCTTGAGGATGCTCGGCTCGTTGAAGAGCTGGAAGCTGCCGATGATCGAGAAGATCGTGGCGATGACCAGCGCGCCCCGGATCGCGGGGAGCTTGATGGCGCTGATGATGCGCCACTGCCCGGCGCCGTCGATCTCCGCCGCCTCGTAGAGCGAGTGCGGGATGACCCGCAGCGCCGCGTAGAAGATCAGCATGTTGTAGCCGACGAACTCCCAGGTCACGATGTTGCCGATGGAGGCGAGCACCAGGCCGGAGGAGAGCGGGTCGGGCAGTGTGACGCCGAAGGCGTCGTTGATGTTGCCGACCAGGCCGAAGCGGGTGCCGTACATGAAGCCCCACATCAGGGCGGCGACCACGGCGGGCACGGCGTACGGCAGGAAGATCGCGATCCGGAAGAAGTTCTTGCCGTAGAGCCGGCCGCTGTCGATGGCCAGCGCGACCAGCAGCGCGATCCCGAGCATCACCGGCACCTGCACGGCCAGGAAGAGGGTCACCCGGCCGAGCGCGGACCAGAAGTTCGGGTCCTCCAGCGCCCGCTGGTAGTTGTCGAACCCGACGAACGAGGTGCCGCCGACCAGCTGGGTCCGGAAGAGGCTCAGATAGATCGAGTAGCAGATCGGCGCCAGGAAGACCAGGGCGAAGACCGCCATGAACGGTCCGATGAAGCCCCAGCCGATCAAGGCCCGCCTGCGTCGGGGGCCCCGTGGCGGGGCGGGGTGTCCCGCCGTGGAAGGCGGTGACAATGCCGTCATGACTTTGTTCCTCGCTGGTCGTCCTCGGGCACCCGGCACCCGGCCGCCGGATGGGAAAGCGCGTAAACAGGCCACCGCCGGAGGTTACCCCGGGGCGAAATGTTTACGTAAACATCTGGTGATGGGATGCTTACATTGGCCTGGGTGGGCCGTCAAGATTCACGGTGGGGTCAGTTTTGAGCCGAAGGGCTCAGCGACGACTGGATGGTGAGAGCACGGGTGGACAGGATCGTGGAGAGCTCTGGGACGGCCGGACGGTCACGGGCGGCGGGGCAGGCCGGCGCGGCGGAGACATCGGCGCGGGCCACGGCGGAGACGGCGGCGGGGGCACCCGTGACGGCCTCGCGCCGCCGTCGCGGTGTGTCCATGGCGGATGTCGCCCGCCGGGCCGGGGTCTCCTCGCAGACCGTCTCCCGGGTCTCCAACGGTCACCCGGGAGTGGTGGAGGCGACCCGCCGGCAGGTGCTCGCCGCGATGAAGGAGCTGGACTACCGGCCCAACAGCGCGGCCCGCGCGCTGAAGCGCGGCGAGTTCCGGACCATCGGCATCATCCTGTTCACCCTCTCGACCACCGGCAACGTCCGCACACTGGAGGCCATCGCCGCCTCCGCGGCACAACAGGGATACGCCATCACACTGCTCCCGGTGGCAGTCCCGACGCAGGATCAAGTACGCGGCGCCTTCACGCGGTTGGGCGAACTGGCCGTCGACGCCATCATCGTGATCATGGAGGTCCATCTGCTGGACTCGGCCACGGTGGCACTGCCGCCGAACGTCGGTGTGGTGGTGGTCGACTCCAATGCCGGCGACCGCTACAGCGTGGTCGACACCGACCAGGCGGGCGGCGCCCGCGAGGCGGTCGGGCATCTGCTGGATCTCGGACACCGGACCGTCTGGCACCTCGCGGGCCCCGAGTCCTCGTACGCGGCACAGCACCGCGCCGACGCCTGGCGCGCCACGCTGGACGAGGCGGGACGGGAGATCCCGCCGCTGCTGCGCGGCGACTGGTCGGCCGAGTCGGGCTACCGCGCCGGGCTGCGGCTCGCCCGGGAGCCCGGCTGCACGGCGGTCTTCGCGGCCAACGACCAGATGGCGCTGGGGTTGTTGCGCGCGCTGCACGAGTCGGGCCGTGCGGTCCCGGAGCAGGTCAGTGTGGTCGGCTTCGACGACATCCCCGACGCCAACTCGTACCTGCCCCCGCTCACCACCGTCCACCAGGACTTCGCCGAGGTGGGACGGCGGTGTGTCGAGGGCGCCCTGCGTCAGATCCGGGAACACACCGAGGAGCACGGGACCACACTCGTCCCCACCCGGATGGTGGTACGGGAGAGCACGGCGCCGCCGCCGGCGCCGGCCGCGTGAGCGGGCTCGGGAGCCGTTGCCCAGCGGGAGCCGTTGCCCAGCGGGAGCCGTTGCCCAGCGGGGGCCGGACAACAGCTTCTCAGCCCTGCTGCCCCAGGTAGGCGTCGCCCTTCTTGATCAGATGGGCCGCGTACGCCCTGCCGATCAGCGGCTTGCCCCGGAAGAACCCCACCTCGCCCTTCGCGGAGTCCACCACCGCCGGCCGCGCGAAGCAGGCGAACTCGTTGCGCTGCTGCTCCCGCGCCCAGGCGAGCGCCGCCGGGTCGACCCGCTCGCTGACCAGGACCGGGAAGACCGCCACCCCGGTCTGGAGTCCGACGGGCAGACCGCCCTTGTTCGTTTTGGCGTACCGGAGTGACTGGGTGGTGAAGGTGGCGATGGTCTCCACGGTGACGTACGGGACCGCCGCCGCGATGGTGAACAGATGGAGCCGGGTGGCCATCCAGCGGAGCCGGAAGTCGGCGCGCCGCCCGACCAGCACGGGGGCGCCTCCCCAGTTGTCCTGGCGCGGAGCGCACCCGTCGGCCGCCAGCCGGCTTTCCAGCCCGGCCAGATAGGCGCTTGTCGTATCTTCGATCATGCGGGGGATTGTCCACTGATCGGACGCGCACGTAAAGATCTTGTCAGTGTGCGGACCGATCGCCCCGGCGGCCGGCCGTGCCCTGCCGCCCGCTCCGCTCTCCCGGCTGCTCATGGCTCAGCAGATCGCCCGGAGCGCACTGGAGCGCCTGGCAGATCGCGGTGAGTGTGGAGAACCGGATCGCCTTGGCGCGCCCGTTCTTGAGGATCGACAGGTTGACGACGGTGACCCCGACCCGGCCGGCCAGCTCGGTCAGTGTCATCCCGCGCTCGGCGAGCAGCCGGTCCAGATGCACCGTGATGCGGTGCTCGTCCTCCGGGGGCATCAGACGAGCCCTTCGGTGTCGGCGCGCAGCCGGGTGCCGCGCCGGAAGACCTCGGAGAGCGCCGCGATCAGCAGTCCGAGAAGAATGGGCGCCGCGCTGAACGTGCCCTCGGCGACCACCTGTTGGTCGACGCTCGTGCCCCCGGTGAGCGCTTGGGTGGTGATCAGGTCGAGCGCCGGGCCGACGACCGCCATGGCCAGCACCGCCCCCGCGATGCCCGCCATCCGCCGCGCGTTGGCCGGGACGAACGGGTCGCCGGTCCGCAGCGTACGGACCGTACGGAACAGCAGGTACGCGATGACCAGCAGCAGCGCGCCGTTGACCAGTTCGGGCAGTGCGAGCAGGGCGCGCTGGGCCGGATCCGGGTGGGCGAAGGCCAGTTCCGCCCGATGGGTGCCGGTGAGTGTCACCCCGTCGGCGCCGCCGGCGTCCGGGGCGGTCGTGGCGTACCGCAACCCCACCGTCCGGGCGGAGGCGCCGCGGCCGAGCACACCGAACACACCGAGGAGCGGGATCACCACGCTGAACACGGCCACCAGGGCCGCCCCCGCGCCGAGCAGCCACTCCAGCGCCCGGCTGTCGGTCCGGTCCCAACTCCTGTCCCGGAGAGGTGCCATCAGCCGGTTCTCGCGCGGCACCCGCATATCTGCCCCCATGGCCATGCACCGACGTATCGATGGTCGTTGTTATCGTTCATCGATAGTAACGATTATCGATGGGTTTCTGTCAAGCGGCCCGGTGTGCTTAGCATGCGGTCGATCATCACGCGGACACGGCGAGAGGGACGGGTATGCGCGCGGAGGACTGGACCGGGGTCGTCACGTACCACGGCGAGGGGCCCGGCTGGGATCCCCATATCGGCCGGCTGCGGGCCGTCGACATGCTGGCCGGGGACATCCTGACCTTCGACGGCGCCGGGGTGCCCGAACGGCTCCACCTGGGTGAGGTCGCCGCCGCCTGGCGGCCCCGCGCGTCCGGCGGGCTCGTGGCGGCCGTCGAGCGCGGTTTCGCGCTGGTCGCCCCGGACGGAGAGGTGAGCACCGGCGGCGAGCTGTGGGGCGACGCGTCGATCCGCATGAACGAGGGCGGCTGCGACCCGGCCGGAAACTTCTACTGCGGGTCGATGGCGTACGACACCCGCCCCGGCGCCGGCACCGTGTACCGGCTCACCCCCGGCGGCGACATCTCCGTCGCCCACACCGGCGTGACCATCTCCAACGGCCTCGCCTGGGCCCCGGACGGCACCTTCGCGTACTACGTCGACACCCCCACCCAGTCCATCGCGCGGGTGACCGTCGACCCGGAGACCGGCCGGTTCGCCACCCCCGAGCCCTGGGTCACCATCGATCCGGCCGACGGCGCCCCCGACGGCATCACACTCGACGCGGAGGGCGGGGTGTGGGTCGCGCTGTGGGGCGGCTCGGCGGTCCGCAGGTACGCCGCCGACGGCGCCCTGGACGAGGTCGTCGAGGTCAACGCCCGCCAGGTCAGCGCCTGTACGTTCGGTGGCGACGACTACCGGCGGCTGTTCATCACCACCTCGCGCCAGGACCTCCCCGACGGCGAGGACCCGGCGGCGGGCGCGGTCTTCACCGTGGAACCGGGGATCGGCGGCGCCGCCCCGCTGATGTACGCGGGGTAGCACGGCCGGTCCCGCCGGATCACAGCCCGGGGGCGCCCCAGACCGGGAACCAGCGCGCGAGGTCCGGCTCGATCCGCAGATCGTCCCCGAGCACGGCCCTGACCTGGAGCTCCCGCTGGCTGTCGCGCTTCTCCGTACCGTCCGTCAGCGGGGCGAACGGGTAGAAGCTGCCGCGCTTGTAGAGATAGACGAGCGCCAGCGGACGCTGCTCGGCGTCCCGGAAGCCGACCAGCGAGCAGAGGAGCTGCGGTCCGAAACCGCCGTCCTGGAGCAGGGTGTTGACCGCGTGCACATCGTTGACCAGGGCGGCCAGATCGTCCGGCGCCCGCTGGGCGAGCAGCCAGGTGTAGCCGTACGCGTCCTGGCTGAATGTCACGGGCGGCCCGGACCGTTCGGTGTCCGCGTCGAGCAGCTCCCGCACCTCCTGCCGGATCCGCGCGAACCCGCCGCCCTCGACGCCCGCGAAACAGACGGACCCCAGGCCGGTGGGGGTGTACCCGGCGCCGGCCTGGAGGGTGAGGGCCGCGGACGGCAGGGAGAAGAGCTGGTCGAGGTTGGGGCGGACGGGCTTGCTCCGGCCGAGGATGGTGTCGAGAAGGCCCACAGGGCCGGCTCCTCACGGTGAGAGGGGACAGTGCGGGTTACGGGGAGTTACGGGCGGGCCAGGTCGGCGGAGATCCTGGCGAGCTGGTCCAGCCGCTGCTCCAGCGTCGGGTGCGAGGAGAACAGCCTGCTCAGGCTCTCCTTCGAGGAGAACGCAGGGACGAAGAAGAACGCGTTGTACGGCTCCGCCTTGCGCAGATCCTCCGTCGGGATCCGGGACATCTGGCCGCTCACCTTGGTCAGGGCCGACGCGAGCGCCGAGGGGCGGCCGGTCAGCAGCGCGGCGGCACGGTCGGCGGACAGCTCGCGGTAGCGCGAGAGCAGCCGGGTCAGCAAAAAGCCGATCACATAGACAACCGAGCTGACCAGCGGGATCAGCATGATCGCGATACCCGCGGGGCCCGCGTTCCTGCTGTTGCGGGCCAGCCCGCTGTACAGCGCGACCCGGGTGATCAGACCCGCCAGCACCCCGAGGAACGAGGCGATCGTCATCACGGCGACATCGCGGTGCGCCACATGGGACATCTCGTGCGCGAGGACGCCCTCCAGCTCCTCGGGCTCCAGCCGGCGCAGCAGCCCGGTGGTGGCGCAGACGAGTGAGCTGCGCTCGCTCCGGCCGGTCGCGAACGCGTTGGGGATGTCGCTCTGCGCGATGGCCACCCGGGGCTTGGGCATGTCGGCCAGCGCACAGATCCGGTCGATGGCGCCGTGCAGCTCGGGTGCCTCCTCCGGGGTGACCTCCCGCGCGCCCATGCCGAAGGCCGCGATCTTGTCGCTGAACCAGAACTGCGCGATGAACAGACCACCCGCGAAGATCAGGATGATCGGCCAGGCGTGGTTCAGCACCGCCAGCAGTACCCCGACCAGGACCACGTAGAGCAGACCGATCAGGAACATGGTGGTGACCATGCGCGTGGTCAGGCCGCGGTCCGGGGTGTAGCGGTTCTGTGTCGTCATCTTTGGCCTCCTGTGGCTCTCGCCTCTGCTGCCATTTTCCTCTTTTTCCCGTGAAACGGCGTAAACGGAAGATATGGATCAAGACCTGAGGGCCGCAGGCCGCCCCGCCGCCAGGGGCGCACGGTGGCGCACTGCTGTACGCGGGGGCTCGCGCGGCGCCGGAAAGTGCCTCCCGTGCTGCCGGTGTCGTGTTCCTCACCGTATTTACCGGGCATTGGGAGCGGTGCGCTGTAGGTAAATGGCCACTAAGGCCTGATGGCCTGTGGGTGGATGTGGCGAAAAGGAGATACGGCCGTGATTCGCGTTCTCGTGGTGCACAAAATGGGTCTGTTCCGCTCGGCCCTCGTGGCGTTACTCCGTCCCGAGGAGACTCTCGATGTGTCGGCGGCGGCCGGGCGTACGGCATTTCGCGGGGCGTACGGCGTTCCCCCGCATGTCTATGTGGCGGACATCGACTGTATCGACTCTCCCGGGTACGCCGACGCGGCCGGACTCACCCGTGATGACCTGGGATATGAGCCGGCGTTGCTGGTCCTGGCCGGCGCCCGGAAACCCGGAGCTCTGCGGAAGGCTTTTGACGCCGGGGCGCTCGGATACGTGAGCAAGGACGGGGAGCCGGGGAGATTGGTGGAAGGCATCCACAGAGTCGCCCGAGGCGAGAGATTCGTTGATGAGGCACTGGTTTTCGATTTTCTTCAGGCCGCGGAGATGCCCCTGACACCGCGAGAACTCAGTGTTCTCGCGCTCGCGGCGGAGGGTGCCCCGATCGAGGAAATCGCACACTCGCTCCATCTTTCGAACGGCACGATACGAAACTATCTCGCCGCCGCGATACGGAAGGTCGGCGGACGCAACCGGCTGGACGCGATACGCATATCGCAGGGCGCCGGCTGGCTGTGACCGGGGTGGCCTGGGCGGTCCGGGCGGTCCGGCTACCCGGCGGCCCGAGCCGCCGGGCGCCGTCAGACGCTCTGCCAGTGCCCCACCAGATCCCGGTAGAGCGCCGACCGGCCGAGCAGTTCGTCGTGCGTCCCGTACGCGGGGCTGGTTCCGTCCAGTACGAGGACCCGGTCGGCCCGGCGCGCGGACGACAGCCGGTGCGCGACGACGATCAGGGTGCCGGGGCGCTCGGCGAGAGCCAGCTCCGCGCGCGCCTCCGCGACCGGATCCAGATGGCAGGTCGCCTCGTCCAGGATCAGCAGCGGGGCGGGGGAGACGTACGCGCGGCACAGCGCCAGCGACTGGCGCTCCCCCTGGGACAGCGTCCCGGGGCCGATCGTCGCCTCCAGCCCCCCGAGCCGGCCGATCAGGGCGTCGATGCCGAGCGCGTCGACGGCCCGGGCGAGGTCGACGGGCGCCGCGTCGGGCGCGAGGTGCAGCAGATTCTCCCGGACCGTCCCCGTGAACACGTACGCCTGCTGCGGGATCAGTACGCGCAGCGCCGCCAGGTCCCGCGCGCTCCGGCCCGCCACGGGCTCCCCGGCGAGGAGAACGGACCCCCGGTCGGGCGCGAGCAGCCCCGCGACCACGCCCGTGAGCGTCGACTTGCCGATACCGCTCGGCCCCACCACCGCCACATGCTCGCCCCGCCCGACGGCCAGGTCGAGCCGTGCCAGCACGGGTGGTGCGCCGGGGCCGTACGCCAGCGTGACGGAGCGCAGCTCCACGGCGGGATGCGCGGCGTGCGCGATGTGCGCGGCGTGCACGCCGCGGGCGGGAGGCGTGCGCGGCGTGCGCGGCTCGGGCAGTACGGTCGGCGCGGGCGGTACGGTCGGCTCCCGCGCGGCCGGTTCCTCGAACCCGAACCGCTCCAGCACCACGAGCAGCCGGGTCCCGGCCGCGCCGAGCGCGGTCATCAGCGTGTGCAGGGCGGGCAGCAGCGCCTGGACCAGATAGGCCAGCGCCCCCATCAGCGCCCCGGCCGTGACCCCCCGGCCCAGCAGCCACGGCGCGGCGGCCAGCAGCAGGAACACCGGCAGCTGACCGGCCACGCCCAGCGCCAGGGTGCGGACGGCCGCCCACCGGGCCAGTACGCGCGAGGTCCGCTCCGCCGCGTCGATCAGCTCGCGCGTACGGGCGCCGGCCTCCGCCCCCGTACCGCACGCCGCGATGTCGCGGAGCCCGGCCCCGAGCGCGGCGACCCGGTCGGTGAGGGCCTCGTCGGCGTCCAGGAACGCGCGCTGCGCGGCGGCCATCGGCGCCAGGGTCCCCAGGAACATCGCCAGCCCCAGCAGCAGCGGCGGTACGACCACGACCAGCAGCTCAGGAGCCAGCGCCAGCAGCCCGGTCAGCGCGCCCGCGGCCGTGAAGACGAAGGAGCGCGCCGTGAGCACCAGCCCGGCGAAGCTGTCCCTGACGATCTCCGTCTGGTGCGTGAGCCGCGACACCGCGCGACCGTCACCGAGGTCCCGGCCTCCGCCGTCCCGGCCCGCCAGCGCCCCGGCCATCGCCCGGTCCACCGCCCGCCGCACCAGCGCGTCCCGCAACGGCTCGACCAGCTCGGCGAGTTGGGCGAAGACCCCGCGCATCAGCGGCCCGCCGAGCAGGATCGCCCCCGCCGCCACCACCAGCCACCCAAGACCCGCCCCGGTGTCCCCGGCCAGAAACCCCCGGTCCAGCGCCCGCGCCAGGCAGTACCCGCCGAGGAACGTCTGCGCGGACTCCAGCAGCGACCAGCCACCGAGCCGGATCAGCGCCCCCCTCCGCCGCCCCAGGAATCTCCGCGCCGCCGGCCACACCCCCGGCCCCACGCCCCTCACCGCCTGTCCTCGGCGTGCTCGGCGTGCTCGGAGTGCTCCCCGGGCGGCGCGAAGACCGCGCGGTACCCGGGAATCCGCCACAGGTCCGGGTGCCGGCCGACCGCCCGGATCCGGCCGTCCTCCAGCCACACCACCAGGTCGGCGCGGACAGCCGAGGAGAGCCGGTGGGCGACGACGAGCCGGGTGCCGGGCGCGATGTCCCGCGCCAGGGCCCGTTCCACCTGGTGTTCGGTGACGGTGTCGAGGCTGGAGGTCGCGTCGTCGAGGATCAGCAGCCGGCCGGCGTGGGCGAAAGCGCGGGCGAGGCCCAGACGCTGGAGCTCGCCGCCGGAGAGCGGGGCCTCGGCCGGCGGTGTGCCGTACCCCCGGGGGAGCAGCCGGACGAACGCGTCCGCGCTCGCCGCGCGGGCCGCAGACCGTACCCGGCCCGGCGGCGCCGGCTCGGCTCCCGCCGCGAGCGCCGCGCCGATCGTGTCGCCGAACAGCACCGGCCGCTCGAACGCGTACCCGACCTCGCGGCGCAGCTCCCCGCGCGCCAGCGACGCCAGCGGTACGCCGTCCAGCAGGACGCGGCCCTCGTCCGGGTCGGCCAGCCGTCCCGCGACGGCGGCCAGCGTCGACTTCCCCGCGCCCGAACGGCCCACCACGGCGACCGAGGCACCCCCGGGCACGCTCAGGTCCACCCCGTCGAGGAGGGCCCGGCCGTCCCGTACGACCCGTACCCCCCGCAGTTCGAGGGCGCCGGACCCGCCGTCCGGCAGCCGTCCGGTGCCGTACGCCATGGGCGGCAGCGCCGCGAGCACGGCCGTCCTGCGGGCGGCGGACCGGCTCCGTACGAGCGCGCCGAGCAGCCCGGCGCCCGCGCCCACGCCCGCCGCGAGCGCCGCGTAGCGGGAGGCGGCCAGCAGGTCGCCCACGCTGATCCGGCCCGCCGCGAGCGCCACCCCGCCGACGGCGAGCACACCGGTCGTCAGCAGGGGCAGCAGCACCCCGCCCCGGGCGACGGCCCGGCCGTGCACCCGCCACATCCGCCGTCCCTGCACGGCGAGTTCGGGCAGCGGGGCGAGGATACGGTCGCGCTCGCGCTCCGCCGTACCGGCCGCCGCGACCGTACGCGCGCCGTCCAGCACCTCCACCAGCCGGGACGCGAGATCCGCCTGCACCCGCTGGTAGCGCGCCGCGCTGTCGGAGGTGTCCCGGGCGAACGCGCGCAGCACCAGCAGCAGTACCGGGATCCCGGCCAGGAACGCCACGGCCGTCCAGACGTCGATGAGGAAGAGCGCGATCACCGCGCCCACCGGTGCGAGCAGCGAGGCGGCCAGCGCCGCCGCGCTCACCGGCGCCGTACCGGCCTCCGTCGCGTTCGCGGACAGCCGGGTCGCCAGCTCGCCGGGGGAGAGCCGGGTGCCGTGCTCGGGCGCCGCGCCGAGCAGCCCGGCCAGGCCGCGCCCGCGCAGCCAGGCCGTCGATCTGGCGCTGGTCACCCCGCTCAACAGGGCCTCCAGCGCGTCGAGAAGCACCTCCGCCGTGATCAGCGCGGCGCAGACCAGCAGCCAGAAGCGGGCCGAGCCGTCGCCGTCACTGCCGCCACTGCCGCCGCCGTCGAGCAGCAGGTCGAGCGTCCGGCCGAGCACGGCGGGCAGCGCGAGGGCCGCGCCCGCCGACGCGGCCGAGCAGCCGAGGACTGCGGCGGTCAGGAGCGCGCTGTGGCGGGCGGCGCCACGCAGCAGGCCGGGACCGGTCGGGGCGGCGGCGCGTGCGTCGTGGGCTCCACGACGAGGGAACTTCATCGGGGAAGGGCCTCCTGCGGACCGGAAGAGGGAGAGACGGGGTGAGGCCCCGGGCGGCGGACCGCCCGGGGCCTCTTGTCGCCGGGGCGACGTCAGCAGGTGAGGAGGCTCAGCGCGCTGCCGAAGCAGAGCAGCAGGCTCGCGTAGCTCGCGGTGGCCGTCTCGCCGAAGGCCTCCTCCTGCGGGATCTCCATCGACTGCAGGTCGAGAAGGTTCATGGTTCTTCCTTTCCTCATGGGGACGGTGTGCTGGTTACGGCTCCTGGCTGGAGCCGGCTCTGGGGCCGCCGGAGCGGCGGAAGGAACGGCAGGTGCGCCGTCGAGTCGGGCGAGGCCGCGGCCAGTGCCAGGAGCACACCGGCGGTGCCGGTGGACAGATCCATGGACAGCCGCATCATCTGCTCGCCGGGGAAAGCCAGTTGGCCCTGGTACGTCATGGCGTGCCAGCCCAGGGTGGTGATCTGCCGCAGTACGCCCTCCGTGCCGGTGCCCGGACCCGTCGCCGTGGTGCGGCTGAGGTGGAGCACCATGCCGGCGGCGCCCCGGAAGAGCCCCGGCTGCGCGTAGAAGTGGGACTGCGCGGCCCGTACGATGCCGTCGCGCGCCCGCTCGAAACCGTCGTCGGGGCGGTGGGCGAGATAGTCGTCGAGCACCATCCCGATACCCACACTGCCCCCGCCGACGTACGGCATGGTGCGCCAGCCCTCGTCGACCTGGAGGGAGCCGCCGATGCCGGGCTTGCAGCGGGCCAGATCGCGGCGCAGGGCGTCGGCCGCGAGATCGAGCAGGGCGGCCTCCCCGGTGCGTTCGTACAGCCGGATCAGGAGCAGTGCGACGCCCGAGGCGCCGTGCAGCAGGCCCGCGCGCGGCAGCCCGCCGGCGACCGCCGTGGCGGCCAGTTCGGCGCAGCGCAGTGACGCCTCGTGCAGCGCCGGGTCGCCGGTGTCGGCCGCCAGTGCGCAGAGCGCGAGGCCGAGCCCGGCGGCCCCGCTGTGCAAGTCGGGCGGCAGCGACTGCCAGGGCTGATCCAGTATCAGATCCACTGTCTCCAGGGCGGTTTGGGTGTGTCCCAGCCGGTTCAGGGTCCAGGCGACGCCCGCCAGACCGTCGTAGAAACCCAGCGGGGTGCCGGAGGCGGGCGCCTTGACCCGCTGGAGCAGCCACTCCTCGGCCGGGACACAGTGCTCGGCGCCGCTCTCGGCCAGCGCGTACAGCACCCCGGCCGTTCCGTACCCGAAGGACATACCTCCGCCGGGTGTGGCGAACTGGGCGATGTCACCGGGGAAGAAACGATCCTCCCGGTCGGGTGAGGCGGAGGCGAGGATCGCCCGCACCATGGAGTCCCCGGCGCCCGGCCAGTCGGCAGGAGCGACCGGCAGATAGCCGCTCCCGGAGAGGGCGGTGCCCGGGGCAGTGCTGATGCCGGTGCCGGTGCCGGTGCCCGTGTCGGTGTCGCGGAGGATCTCGGCCACGGCCGCGTCCAGGAACGCGCGCTCGACCGGGAAACGCTCGGCCACCATCTCCGCCAGATGCCGGGCCTTCGCCCGGTCGACGATGAAGAGGCTGGTCAGCGGCAGGAAGAGCGCGATGCGCAGACACGCCAGGGCATAGCGGTCGACATCGAAGCCGCGCCGGTCGGCCGGGGCGACGAAGGCCGGATTTGCCACGGTCTGGCGGCTGTTGTCATCGACGTGGGCCGCCGCCTCGAAGTCGAGGAGCACCACGGACGACTCGTCCTCGGAGACCATGATGTTGAACAGATGCAGATCGTTGAAGACCACGCCCCGCGCGTGGACGGCCTCGACGGCCTCCTCCACCAGCCGGTGGATCCGCAGGGCCCACTCGGTGTACTCGGCGAGCCGCACCGGGTCCGGATCGGTGTCGATCAGCGGATGTCTGCGGGCGAAGAACGAGTTGAGGGGTCTGCCCCCGATGAACTCCAGCACCAGGAAGCGGTGGCCGCCGATGGTGAGGCTGTCCCGGACCTCCGGGGTGTACGGGAGCCCCGACAGCCTCTCCAGCGCCCGCTGTTCACGCTCCAGCCGGGTCACAGCGTCGGCCCCGTCGGCGGCCAGGCCCGCGTACGGTCTGGCCTCCTTCAGCACGACCTTCTCGCCGGTCTCCTGGTGTCTGCCGACATACACACCGCCGCCGTTGGAGAAGTGCAGCGCCCGCTCGACGGTGTACGGCAGACCGGTCACGGTCGTCGCGTCCCGGGCGTCGAGGTGCGGCCGGAGAAAGGCAGGCGGTGTGACCCACTCGGGTATCCGGAAGGCCGGGCCGCGCTGATCCGGTACGAGCCGGCCCGTGGCGTCCTCCACGGCCGGGCGCAGCCGCCCCTCGGCGTCGTAACAGCTCCGCTCGGTGAAGCCGCCGTACCGCAGATGGACCGGGCCCTCGCCCCAGCGCAGATCGCTCAGGATGTACGGTCCCGCCTCGCCGGCCAGCAGCGTGGCCAGCTCCGGGGCGATGACACCGCAGCGCTCGTCGTCGGCCGGGTAGACGGTGATGAACTTGCCGCTGGCCGCGCGGTCCGCGTACTTGGCGTTACGGGTGTGGAGCAGATACCGGCTCGGCACGAACTTGAAGGCGATGCCCCGCGGGACGCAGTAGCCCATGACCCGTTCGAGGACCGACTCGGCGTTGTCCAGACAGGCCGCGACATGGATCTTCCAGCCCTGCGCGGGGAGTTGGGCGTCGACCGGCCGCCAGGCCAGCCAGTCCCCGGCGCGGTGGCGCTGCCAGCCCTCCGGTGCCGGCCGGTGGGCGGCCTCGTACAGGGCTCCGTGTCCCGCGCCTCCGGCGGACGGCAGCCGGTGCGGCGCGTCGTAGAAGTGCCGGTCCGCGTCGCAGAATGCGGCGTATCCCTTGTTCACTCGGGCCCCCTCGGCTGTTGACAGGGCCAACCGTGTCATCCGGACGAGTGGCGGGACAGTCGCCGATGTCACCTCCCCGACGTGGACTACGCACAAGTAACCGGCGGGCCCCGGGTGGGGCCCGCCGGTCAGGCGTGGGCTGAATGTGCTGAACGTACCGCTGGAAGTGCGCTGTTACGCCGTGCGGTGGTGCGGTGTTACGGGTGTTGCGGAGCGCCGTGCTCCGGCGTCACAGCGCCGGGTAGGCGTTCGTCATCAGCTGCTGGAACTGAGCCGAGAACCAGGCACCCGAGATCGGGGCATTGCCCAGCGCCCCCGACATGTGGTTGTTGTTGCGCGGGTTGCCGGTGTAGGTCGGGTCGCACATCCGGTCGAAGCCCTTGCCCTGGTCGTTCGGGATCAGCGAGCTGGAGCCGTCGGACTCGCCCGGGGGCTTCATCCAGACGTACGCGTCGATCCCCGCCGCGGGCGCGCTCCTCGGCCGCTCACCGAGTCCGGCTCCGGACTGGTTGCACCAGTTGCCCAGGTGGATCCGGCGGTCGTAGCGTCCGCCGTCCACATAGGTGTCCACACTGGTCGTCGCGCCGGGGCCGGCGGGCCGGGCCGAACCGCCCCAGCCGTTGCGCGAGGTGTCGATCAGCATGCCGATGTCCGAGTTGAAGCCGACGCTGATCAGTTCCTGGCGGAACGCCTGGGCGAACGACTGCTCGTCGACGTACCGGTTCCAGTCCACCCACGTGGACTCACGGACCGACTTGCCGGCCACGGAGTCGTTGATGGTGAAGTTGTTCTCCTTCGTCGCACCGTAGTTGGCGGTGTTGACGATGAAGCCGGCGACGTTGTTGACGCTGCCGGAGACGGTCGCGGCCTGCTTGAAGATCTGCGCGGACGCGTTGAAGTTGTCGTCCCAGCCGATCCAGCCGTGGTGTCCCGCGTCCACGTAGTTGTAGACGTTGGGGATGGCGCCGAGCTTGTTCAGCGCGTAGCCGACGCCCGTGATGTAGTTGCCGTTCGCCTTCATCACGTCACACTGCGGGGTGGCGGTGGCCCGCGGCGAGATGTTGGTGACCAGGTTGGGCAGCGAGTCGATCTCGACGGTCGTCACGATGCGCAGGCTCGCGTACTTGGTGTCGGCGAGGATCGCGGCGATCGGGTCGATGTACTCGGTCCGGTAGCGGCCGATCTCCGTCGGGCCGAGCTCCCCGTTGGAGGCGAGCGCGGAGCAGTCGCGGCCCGGCAGGTTGTAGATCACGAGCTGGACGACCAGCGGGTTCCCCGCGGCCTGGACCAGCGCAGTGTCGAGGTGCGCGCGCAGTCCCCGGGCGCCGGTGGTGCCCGTGATGGCCGCGATCCGGTCCATCCACACGCCGGTGGGCTGGTTGGAGATCCGGCTGCCGCCCGGCTCCGCCGCCGCCTTCGCGGACCAGTCGGGGTTCACGTACACCCCGGCACCCGCGTAGGGGTTGTCGACCCTGGAGCCGGTGGGCGGGTCGGTCGGCGGAGTGGTGCCGCCCCCGCCGCCGGGCACATTGCAGGTCACCCCGTTGAGCTTGAACGTGGTGGGAATCGCGTTGGTCCCGGTGACATTGCCGTTGAAGCCGAAGTTGGCGGTACCGCCGGTGGCCAGGGAGCCGTTCCAGGCGGCATTGGTGGCGGAGACCGCCGTGCCGCTCTGGGTGATCGTGGCGCTCCAGCCCTGGGTCACCTGCTGGTTGCCGGCGAAGCTCCACTCCAGCTTCCAACTGCTGATCGCGTCACCGGTGTTGGTCACCGTTACATCGGCGCCGAAGCCGCCGGACCAGGAGCTCTGGATCTTGTAGTCGACGGTGCAGCCCGCCGCCGCGGCGCTGGCGGCCCCGCTGAGCCCGGTCGCCGTGCCGGCCGCCGCGGCGACCAGGGCGAACGCGGCCAGGGCCGCCGTTCGGGCCCGGCGCGGAGGAAAGGTGGTGCGGCTCATGAGATTCCCTTCAGATGGTCACGGAGTCCCACGCCGAAGTTGGTCGGCGTGCCGGAGTAGTCGCTGATCAGAGAGGGGCCCGAGGAACAGTCCCACGTGTTCCAGGTCCACCCGAGGTACGAGGCGCCCTTGCCGTCGAGCCAGGCCATGACGCGGTCGATATAGGAGTGCGCGCAGGTGTTCTCGCCGATCTCGCCCGCCACCAGCGGCACCTGCGCCAGAACCGGGGCGAGCTGCTCGTTCCAGCAGCTCTCGTTGGAACAGGTGTTGAAGTTGTACGTGTGCCAGGCGGCGGCCAGATTGCCCGCCGGGTCGGCCGGCCGGTACTGGAGCCACTGGCGCATGTCGTTCCCGTACGCCAGTCCCGGCACCAGGACCAGGTTCTGGGCGCCGGTCGCCCGTACCGCGTTCACCAGGGACTGCATGCCGGCCACCGGGAAGTCGATCCCGGGGCAGCTGCCGCCGTCGCGCCAGCAGGTCCACGCGGCCGTCAGATTACTGGTCGCCCGGTCCGGGAACGGCTCGTTGAACAGATCGAAGACCACCGTCGGGTCGTCCTTGAACGTGTTCGCCACCGAGCTCCAGAACGCCGGTGTGTACTGCGCGTTGGGCATCGGCTTCTGGCAGGTCGCGTACGCGGTGTCCGGGCAGTGGCTGTCGCCGCCCGTGTACTTGCCGTTGGTCCAGTGCAGTTCGACCACCGGTGTGATGCCGTGCGCCTTCAGCCTCGCCACGAAGGCCTTGACCGCGGCGATGTAATTCGCCCCGGAGTACTCCGGCTTGACGTGGGACAGTCCGAGCCAGCACTCCTCGTTGAGGGGCACCCGCACGGTGTTCACCTTCCAGTCGGCGATGGCCTTCACGGACGCGTCGTCGACGGGGCCGTCGAAGAATCCGTAACCCTGGATGCACATGAACTCGCCGCCGGAGCGGTTGACTCCGAGCATGCGGCGGGTGGCGCCGTTCTCGTCGACCAGCTTGTTGCCGGAGACACGGAGCTTCGGGGGCACGCCGGCCGGGTCGGTCGGCGGGTCCGTCGGTGGATCGGTCGGCGGGTCGGTGGGGTTACCGGGCCCGGCCGGCCCGTCACAGGTGGCGCCGTTCAGCTTGAAGACGGTCGGAGCGGGGTTGGACCCCGACCAGCTGGCGGTGAATCCGGCGCCGATCGAGCCGCCGGTGGGGATCGCGCCGTTCCACGTCTCGTTGACGACGGTCACAGTCCTGCCGGACTGTGACCACTTGCCGTTCCAGCCCTGGGTCACCTGCTGGCTTCCGGGAAAGTCGAAGGTGAGGGTCCAGCTCTGTACCGGCGCTCCGTTGTTCGTCAGCGTGACGCCGCCCTGAAAGCCGTCGTTCCACTGACTGGTGGTGCTGTACTCGACCGTGCAGGTGGCTGCCGCGGTTCCCGACGCGGCAGCCGGTGGAATCAGGGCGGTGCCCCCCACGGCCAGGGCCGTGGTGGCCAGCAGCGCGGCTAAGCGCGGTGGTGCTCGCATGGTGCGACTCCTCGGGGCCGATACACCGCCTGACGCGACGTATGACTGATGGAAGCGCTCCCACTGGTTGAGTTCGACGGTAGCGCCGAAGTGGCTTGAGTCAACAGTCCCGTTGAATACTTTTATTGCTGAACTCCGCTGGACGTGCGTCTTGTTCAAAGACTTGACAGGTGCACTGTCCCGCTCAACGCTTGGGAGCGCTCCCACTGGTTCGATCCCCACCCCCACCCGCACCGGACCGCGAGGAGGACCCCTCCATGCTCGGTTTACGAGGCTCCCCACCAGGCTCGCCCGCACCCTTCCGCACGCCCCGCCGACCTCGTGGAGCCCGACGGCTGCTCACCGCCCTGGCGGCCGTCCTGTCCCTCCCGCTCGGTCTCACCGCGGTCAACAGCACCCCCGCGCAGGCCGCCGCCGTCCAGTGCGGCGTCGACTACAAGACGAACGACTGGGGATCCGGCTTCACCGCCGACCTGACGATCACCAATCGTGGTACTGACCCCATCAACGGCTGGACACTGACCTACGCGTACGCCGGCAACCAGACCCTCACCAACGGCTGGAACGGCACCTGGACCCAGTCGGGCCGGAACGTCACCGTCAACAGCGCCTCGCACAACGGGACGATCGCCCCCGGCGCCGCCGCCACCACGGGCGCCAACTTCAACTACAGCGGCACCAACGCCGCCCCCACCGTCTTCGCCGTCAACGGTGTGACCTGCACCGGCGCGCATCAGCCGCCCATCGCCGTGCTGACCAGCCCGGCCCCCGGCGCGGTGTTCACCGCGGGCGGCACCATCCCCATGGCCGCCACGGCCGCCGCCGCCGACGGCGCGGGCATCGCCAAGGTCGAGTTCTACAGCGACACGGTGCTCCTGGGCACCGACACCACCTCGCCGTACACCTTCGACTACACGAACGTCCCCGCCGGTGACCACTCCTTGTACGCCAAGGCGTACGACGGCCAGGGCGCCTCGGCCGAGTCGACCCCGGTCGGCGTACGGGTCGTCGCGGGCCCCTCGCTGGTCGCCACTCCCACCCAACTGGGCGTGCGGCAGGGGACGACGGGCACCTTCACGGTGAAGCTCTCCACCCAGCCGACGGCCGGTGTGAATGTCACCGTCGCCCGCACAGCGGGTAACACCGGCCTCAGTGTCACCGGTGGCGCCAGTCTCACCTTCACCACCGCCAACTGGAACACCGCGCAGACGGTGACCATCACCGCCGCGGCCACCGGCACCGGCGCCGCCACCTTCACCGCGACCGCGGCCGGGCAGACGAAGGCCGATGTCACCGTCACCCAGCTGGCCGCCGCGGGCACCTACGACGCGCGGTTCCTGGAGCTGTACGGCAAGATCACCGACCCGGCCGCCGGCTACTTCTCGCCGGACGGCGTCCCGTACCACTCGGTCGAGACCCTCATCGTCGAGGCGCCCGACCACGGCCACGAGACGACCTCGGAGGCGTACAGCTATCTGATCTGGCTCCAGGCCATGTACGGCAAGGTCACCGGCGACTGGACCAAGTTCAACGGCGCCTGGGACATCATGGAGAAGTACATGATCCCCACCCACGCCGACCAGCCGACCAACAGCTTCTACAACGCGTCGAAGCCGGCCACCTACGCGCCCGAGTGGGACCAGCCCTCGCAGTACCCCTCGCAGCTCAACAGCAATGTCCCGGTCGGCAACGACCCGATCGCCGCCGAGCTGAAGAGCGCCTACGGCACCGACGACATCTACGGCATGCACTGGATCCAGGACGTCGACAACGTCTACGGCTTCGGCAACTCGCCCGGCAAGTGCGAGGCGGGCCCGGCCGACAAGGGCCCCTCGTACATCAACACCTTCCAGCGCGGACCGCAGGAGAGCGTCTGGGAGACCGTGACCCAGCCGACCTGTGACGCCTTCAAGTACGGCGGCACGAACGGCTATCTGGACCTGTTCACCGGCGACGCCTCCTACGCCAAGCAGTGGAAGTTCACCAACGCCCCCGACGCCGACGCCCGCGTGGTCCAGGCCGCCTACTGGGCCTCCGAGTGGGCCAAGGAGCAGGGCAAGGGCAGCCAGGTCGCCGCGAACGTCGCCAAGGCGGCCAAGATGGGCGACTACCTCCGCTACGCCATGTACGACAAGTACTTCAAGAAGATCGGTGACTGTGTAGGGGAGACCGCCTGCCCCGCGGGCAGCGGCAAGAACAGCTCCCACTACCTGCTGTCCTGGTACTACGCCTGGGGCGGCGCCACCGACACCTCGGCAGGCTGGGCCTGGCGCATCGGCTCCAGCCACGCCCACGGCGGCTACCAGAACCCGATGGCGGCCTGGGCGCTCAGCTCGTACGCCGACCTCAAGCCCAAGTCGGCCACCGGCCAGCAGGACTGGACCACCAGTCTCAAGCGCCAGGTGGAGTTCTACCGCTGGCTCCAGTCCTCCGAGGGCGGCATCGCCGGCGGCGCCACCAACAGCTGGCAGGGCCGTCACGCCCAGCCCCCGGCGGGCACCCCCACCTTCTACGGCATGTACTACGACGAGGCCCCCGTCTACCACGACCCGCCGTCCAACCAGTGGTTCGGCTTCCAGGCGTGGTCCATGGAGCGCGTCGCGGAGTACTACCACCAGACCGGTGACAGCGCCGCCAAGACCGTGCTGGACAAGTGGGTGAGCTGGGCCCTGTCCAAGACCACCATCAACCCGGACGGTACGTACCAGATCCCGTCGACCCTCCAGTGGACCGGCAAGCCGGACACCTGGAACGCCACGACGCCCGGCGCCAACACCGGACTGCACGTCACCGTCGCCGACTACACGAACGATGTCGGCGTGGCCGCCGCGTACGCCAAGACCCTCTCCTACTACGCGGCGAAGTCCGGCAACACCGCCGCCAGGACCACGGCCAAGGCGCTGCTCGACGGCATGTGGGACCACCACCGGGACGCCCTGGGCATCGCGGTCCCCGAGACCCGGTCCGACTACAGCCGCTTCAACGACCCGGTGTACGTGCCGAGCGGCTGGACCGGCGCCATGCCGAACGGTGACGCGATCAACTCCGCCTCCACCTTCGCGTCGATCCGCTCCTTCTACAAGAGCGACCCGGCCTGGTCCAAGGTCGAGGCGTATCTGAAGGGCGGCGCCGCGCCGACCTTCACCTACCACCGGTTCTGGGCGCAGGCGGACATCGCGCTCGCGCTCGGCTCGTACGCGGAACTCTTCGAGTAGCGCGGAGCGGAGGAACCGCGCCCCCATGACGCGGAGGGTCCCGGCTGTCGCCCGCCGGGGCCCTCCGTCTCCATGTCCGGACGTCTCCCTCCGGTCATCTCCCTCTCCGGTCATCTCAAGTGCCCCTGCTTTACGTCTGTTTGATGCGTTATCGCCACTTGATATTGACAAGACACGGTCAAATTCTCGTTTCGTATCTGTCCGAACGAGTCGATTCGATGCCACTCTCTGGACGGTTCACCGCGCGTAGACCGTGCGGTGAACTGCTCCGTGGCATCCGCACATTCACGTCCCAACGGGCGGTGGCCTCACCCCTAAGGCCATCGCTTCCCCACACAGGGCCGCCCATCGAACGGCCCGACACTCTTGGAGACTGAGTGAGACTCGTAGCTTCCACCCCCCGCAGCACCACCCGCCGCAAGACCACCCTGCGCGTCTCGGCGCTCGTCGCGTCCGCCGCCATGGTGGTCGTCGGCGTGCAGTCGGGCACCGCCACCGCCCAGCCCGACGACGCCGTGACCGCCCGCCCGCTCGGCGCCACCGCGGTGGAACTGACGCCCGGTGAGCGCGTGACGGCCATCAAGGCGGCCCAGGCGGACGCCCCCGGCCAGGCGGCGTCCCTCGGCCTCGGCGCCCAGGAGAAGCTCGTCGTCCGGGACGTCATCGAGGACGCCGACGGCACGGTCCACACCCGCTACGAGCGGACGTACGCCGGACTCCCCGTCCTCGGCGGCGACCTCGTCGTCCACGCCGCCCCCAACGGCAAGGACACCGTGACCAAGGCGGTCTCCGCCCGCATAGCCGTGCCCTCGACCACCGCCGAGGTCGCCCCGAAGGCCGCGAAGGCGACGGCGCTCAAGGCCGCCTCCGCCGAGCAGACCACCGAGGCCGCCGCCGAGGACGCCCCCCGCAAGGTGATCTGGGCGGCCGACGGCAAGCCCGTCCTCGCCTACGAGACCGTCGTCGAGGGCTTCCAGCCCGACAGCACACCGAGCGAGCTGCACGTCATCACCGACGCGGCCACCGGCAAGGAGCTGTTCCGCGACGAGGCCATCGAGACGGGCACCGGCACCGGCAAGTACAACGGCACGGTCACCATCGGCACGACCCTGAGCGGCAGCACGTACAGCCTGACCGACGGCACCCGCGGCGGGCACAAGACGTACGACCTGAACCAGGGCACCTCGGGCACCGGCACCCTCTTCACCAACTCCAGCGACGTGTGGTCGGGCGGCCGGCTGACCGCCGGTGTCGACGTCCACTACGGCGCCGGCAAGACCTGGGACTTCTACAAGAACGTCCTCGGCCGCAACGGCATCAAGAACAACGGTGTCGCGTCCTACTCCCGCGCCCACTACGGCAGCAGCTACGTCAACGCGTTCTGGAGCGACAGCTGCTTCTGCATGACGTACGGCGACGGCGCCAGCAACACGCACCCGCTGACCTCGATCGACGTGGCCGCCCACGAGATGACCCACGGCGTCACCGCCGCCACGGCCAACCTCACCTACAGCGGTGAGTCCGGCGGCCTCAACGAGGCCACCTCGGACATCCTCGCCACCGCCGTCGAGTTCTACGCCGCCAACTCCGCCGCGCCGGGCAACTACCTGATCGGCGAGCAGATCGACATCAACGGCAACGGCACGCCGCTGCGCTACCAGGACAAGCCCAGCAAGGACGGCGCGTCGCGCGACTACTGGTCGTCCACGCTCGGCAACGTGGACGTCCACTACTCGTCCGGCCCCGCCAACCACTTCTTCTACCTGCTGTCCGAGGGCAGCGGCGCGAAGACCATCAACGGCGTGAGCTACAACAGCCCGACGTACGACGGCTCCACGCTCGCCGGCATCGGCCGGGACAAGGCCGTCGCGATCTGGTACAAGGCCCTCACCACGTACATGACGTCCACCACCAAGTACGCCGGGGCGCGCACCGCGACCCTCAGCGCGGCGGGCGCCCTGTACGGCACGACCAGCACCGAGTACAAGGCGGTCGCGGCCACCTGGACCGCGATCAACGTCAGCTGACACCGGCTGCCGGCACCCGCTGCCGGCGCCACGGGGCTTGGGCCCGCGCGTCTCACCACGCGCGGGCCCTCGCGCGTACGGGGGACCGCGTACGCACCCGGCCGGCCGGGTCAGTCCTCGGCCGCCGGACGGCGCAGCAGATACAGCCCGATGGCCGCGACCAGGACGATCGCCGCGGCCGTGAAGACCAGCCCCGCCCCGCGCAGCCCCAGCCACACCGTCAGCGCGCCCACGCCGACGACCGGCACCGAGATACCCAGATACGCGATCACGAAGAACGCCGAGACGGTGCCGCCCCGGTGCCCGGGCGGCGCGGCCCCGCTGACCGCCGTCAGCCCGGCCCGGAAGGCGAGCCCCTGACCGAGACCGCCGCACAGCGCGCCCGCCACGAGCAGCGCCAGTGACTCGGCCAGCAGCGAGGCGCCCACCAGCACCAGCCCCGCCACCAGTACGAGACACCCGGCCGGCAGCCCCGCCCGTACCCCCACCCGCCCCATCAGCGCCTGCCCGGCGGTCGAGGCCAGGAAGACGGAGAACACGATCGCGCCGGAGACGGCCAGATTTCGGACCCCCAGCGTCTGCGCGACAAAGGACGGCGCCACCGCCGTGAAGAGCCCCAGCAGCGCGAACCCGCCGAACGCCGCGAGCGCCGACGGCACGAACACCCCCCGCACCTCGGGCGGCACCGTCAGCCCCGGCGCCCGCATCCGGGGCCGGCGCACCCGGTGCGCGACCGTCTCCGGCAGGGACCAGGTCAGTACGGCCGCGCCCGCCAGCAGCGCCAGATGCGCCAGGAACGGCAGCCGCAGCGGCCACGGCGCGTACTGCGCGAGCAGCCCGGCCAGCAGCGGCCCGCACCCCAGACCGCCCATGTTCGCGGCCGTCGCGGCCAGCCCGGCGCGTGCCCGCCGGCCGGGCGGGGCCAGCTCCAGTACGGTGACGGTCGCGGCGCCGCTCAGCAGACCGGCGGCGAAGCCCGAGAGCAGCCGGCCCGCGAAGAGCGCCGGCAGGCCGCCCTCGAAGAGGAAACACAGGGCGCTCGCCGCCGACAGCCCCAGCGCGCACAGCAGCACCGGCCGGCGGCCCACCTCGTCGGAGACGCTCCCGGCGAGCAGCAGGGTGGCGATCACCCCGAGGGCGTAGACGGCGAAGACCACCGTCACCATCAGCTCCGAAAAGCCGAGCCGCTCCCGGTAGAGCCCGTACAGCGGGGTCGGCAGGGTCGTCCCGGCCATGCCGACGGCGAAGACCGCGGCGGCCACCGGATATCCCGGCCGCCACCGGCCCGCGCCGCGGTCGTGCTCCGTCCGGTCTCGCATCGGGCAGCCGGCCCCCTCGGTCCTGGACGGAAGCGCTCCACCGCCCGTCGGAAGGGCGCGCGCCTGCCTCCATCAACGCGTACGCGGGGGCGCCGCACCACCCGGGACCGGCGTAAGGGGCACGGCCCGGGCCCGCTCAGCGGTCGGACAGCTCGTCCGCCAGCCCGGCGCCGGGCTGCGGAACCTCGCCGAAGTCCTCGTCGTCGCCGTCCACGCGCAGCCGGTTGATCACGGCCTCCAGCGAGGCCGGCAGACTCGGGTGCCGCCCCCGGTGGCACTGGCCGATCAGGTCGTGCCTGACGGCCTCCGGCAGCAGCGCCGAGAGCGTCGGCGCCGGTGCGGCGGGCACGGGCGGTCCCGGCGGTACGGGGCGGCCCGGCAGCCGGCGGGACTGCGCGCGCCAGTAGGCGGCGTCCTTGAACTCGGCGCTGCGGCGATGCGTGAGGAAGAGGCAGAACGCCGCCGTCCGGTTACCGCCGCCGGCGGCGAACTGCCACCAGAACCGCGCCGCCTCGTGGTGCCCGGTCAGCTGGAGCAGCGCGGCGAAGACGACGGCGCCCTCCGGGTCGATACGGTCCTGGTCGACCAGCCGGGTCAGCGCGCCGGCGGCCTCGGGCGCGTTCAGGACGAGGGCGACGGCGAGGTTCAGATCGTGGGCGGCCTGTTCGTGGGCCGAGGGGAAGCGGTGGGGGACCGCCGTACCACCCGGCGCGTCCGTACCGTCCGTACCGTCCGTACCGTCCGTAGGGGGTGCGGCCCGGCGTCGGCGGGCGGCTTCGGTGTCGCGTTCGTCGTAGGTGTCGTGCAGGACTTCCGCGTCGTCCAGCAGCAGATCGACGGTGGCACCGGGGGTGGGGTCGTCGGTGCGGCGCACAGTGTTACTCCTCCTCCGTCTCGTTCTCGGTCTCCGGTAAGTCGAGCTCCCTGGCCAGCCGCCGTCGCGCGTGCCGTACCTGGGACCGTACGGTGGCCAGCTCGACGCCCAGATACTCGGCGACGGTCTCGTCCGGGACCCGCAGGACATGGCGCAGCACGATCGCGTCGTACTGCCGCTCGGGGAGCCGGGCGATGGCCGCGTACAGCCCGATCTCGCCCTGGAGCACGGCGAACCGATCGCGTGCCCCGGGCCGCAGGAGCTTACGGATCGCGGCCCGGAAGGCGGCGGTGCCGACGAGCGCCGGTTCGCGTCCGTGCGCCTCCAGCCACTGGGCCACCTCCTCCTTGAGGACGGCCCAGGCGTACCGGGCCACCGACTCCTGCGTCAGGACATGGGGCCAGTGTTCCAGCAGCCGGGCGCAGGTGGCGTCCACCACGCGCTCCGCGGCGGCCCGGCCACCGACCTGGGTGTGCGCGTAGCGCAGCCAGAGGGTGTGGTGGTGCGCGTCGAAGGCGTCGAAGGTCAGTGCCAGCCGGCGCTCGGGGAGTTGGCCGGGAAGCGCATCGCCGGGAAGGAGCGGTCCTGGGGCCGCCGCGGGCGAGGAGCCCCGGGCCGCCGTGACATTCGGATCAACCTGCACGGAGGCCCCGTTCCCTGGGCGCCGCGCCGCTCCACGGCGGAGAGCGTCGGCGCGAGAGGTGTGTCCTCTCACCTGTCAGCCAACCCGATACGCGCCCTCGATGCTCACGGCACGCCCGGGGTACCTTGCCGATAGTGATGATACGACTACTGAGATAAGGGGGAGGTGTGTTGCTCTTTCCTCTCCCACCTCACTCCTCATGAGGCCCCTCTGTAAAGAGGATTGACACCTCGCACGGTTGTCCGGACAGCGCGCTGGGCAGTTACCCGGGTGGCGGCCGAGGGCGAGGGCGGGGGCGGACCATGGGTGACGGCGTAGTGGATCTGGAGCTGGACCGGGCGCACTCCGCGCGGATGTACGACTACTACCTGGGCGGGACGACCAACTTCCCCGCCGACCGGGAGGCCGGGGACCGTACCGTGGCCGCCTTTCCGCACGCGCCGACCGCCGCCCGGATCAACCGCCGGTTCATGCACCGGTCCGTCCGCCATCTCGCCGCGGCCGGGCTGACCCAGTTCCTCGACATCGGGACGGGCATCCCCACCTCGCCGAACCTCCACGAGATCGCCCAGCGGGAAGTGCCGCACGCCCGCGTCGTCTACACCGACAACGACCCGATCGTGCTGGCCCACGCCCGCGCGCTGCTCCACAGCAGCCCCGAGGGGCGCACCGCGTACGTGCACGGCGATGTCACCGAGCCCGAGGCCCTGCTGGCGGCCGAACAGGTCGGTGCCACACTCGACTTCACCCGCCCCATCGCCCTCAGCCTCAACGCGCTGCTGCACTTCGTACCGGACGACGGCGCCGCCCGCGACATCGTCGAACTCCTCAAGGACGCGCTGCCGTCGGGCTCCACCCTCGCGATCGCGCACGGCACACCCGAGTTCGACCCCGAGGGCATGGCGCGCGTCGTCGCCACGTACCGCGCCGCGGGGACGGTGGTACGGGTGCGCGACCGCGCGGAGATCGAACGCTTCTTCGCCGGCTGGGAGCTGCTCGAACCCGGCATCGTCTCCTCCCACCGGTGGCGCCCCGACCCGGGCGACGGCAGCGAGCACCACACCGCCGCGGAGGCGTCCAGCTACGCGGGCGTGGCCCGCAAGCCCTGACCGGCCCGCCGTCGGCCGTCACTCACCGATCGGGTACGCCGACCGCCCGCCGCTCGTCGGCCGCCCCGGCGCGCAGGTGCGGGCGCGCGGCGGCCAGTCCGGCCTCGACCTCGTCCAGCGCACGGCGGGCCGCCTCGATCCGCGCCAGCAGCAGCGCCGAGGGGTCCCCGGGGCCGATCGCGCCGGTCAGCGCGACATCCCTCGCCCGGTCGTCCTCCAGCTCACGCGCCTCCTCCAGCGAGGTGATGACCACCCCGACCAGCAGATTGACGAGCACGAACGACCCCAGCAGCACGAACGAAGCGAAGTAGACGATGCTCCAGCGGGATATCTCCAGCCCGCCGCGCACCGCGTCCCCGAGCCCGTCCAGCGTCATCAGCAGAAAGAGCGTCAGCACCGCACGCCCCAGCGAGCCGTAGTGCTCGGGGTCCTCGCGGCCGAAGAACACCCAGCCCACCATCGCGTACACGTACAGCAGCAGCGCGCCCACCAGGACGAAACTCACCGTCCCCGGCAGGCTCTTGCCGACCGCGACGATCACGATGCGCAGCTGGGGCAGGAAACGGGCCGCGCGCAGCACCCGGGCGAGCCGCAGCAGCCGCAGCATGGTGGCGTTCTCGCGCGCGAACGGCGTCAGCGCCAGCACGACGACCACGACGTCGAAGAGGTTCCACGGATCGCGGAAGAAGTCCCGGGGACGGTCCGCGCAGGCGGCGGCGCGCAGCAGGATCTCCGCGGTGAACGCGGCGAGGAACACATGCTCGGCGGCCTTCAGTTCACCCCGCCACTGGCCGACCGCACCGCTGTACGTCTCGATCCCCAGCAGCCCGGCGTTGCCGACGATCAGGCAGAACACCGCGAGGTTGAAGCCGTCGGACTCCACGACGCGCCGACTGCGCTCGGCGAGGGCCGATGAACGTAATGGACGCGTCCCGTTGGACATGAGCTGAACCTGTTTTTCTCGCGGACGTGCGTGTACACGTGAAGATTACGTGTACATCACGACCGGCAGGGGCGGAAAGAGCGGAGCGGGCGGAGCGGAAGGGGCGGCCGGCGCCCGGGGCGGGGCACCGGCCGCCGGCCGAGGGGTACTTCCGGGCGGTTATGTCCTGGCCGGTGCGCCGGCGGCGGGTCCCACCAGCTCCTCCAGGACGTCCTCCATGGTGACGAAGCCGATGACGGTCCCCCGGTCGCCCGTGACGGCGGCGAGATGCGTCCCGGCGGCGCGCATCGCCGTCATCGTGTCGTCGAGCGGGGTGTCGATCTCCACCCGGATGACCGTGTGCAGCGAGCCGCGCGGGAAGGGCCGCGTCCGGTCGGCGGCGCCGAGCGCGTCCTTGATGTGCAGATAGCCCAGGATCGTGTCGTCGGGACCGGTGACCGGCAGCCGAGAGAAACCGGACGACACGGCGGCCCGCTCCAGCTGCTCAGGAGTGGTCGTATGGCCGACGGTGACCGTCCGGCCGAGCGGCACCATCACCTCGCCCGCCGGGCGGGTGCCCAGCTCCAGGGCGTCCCGCAGCCGCTCGCCGTCCGCCGGGTCGAGCAGCCCCGCCTCGCTGGAGTCCGCGACCAGCCGGACCAGTTCGTCATCGGTGAACACCGAGGCGACCTCGTCCTTGGGCTCGACCTTCAGCAGCCGCAGGATCGCGTTGGCGAACGCGTTGATCCCGAAGATCGCCGGCCGCAGCGCCCGGGTCAGCGCGACCAGCGCGGGCGCCAGCGCCAGCGCCGTGGGGGCCGGTGCGGCGAGCGCGATGTTCTTCGGCACCATCTCGCCGATCAGCATGTGCAGATACGTCGCCAGGGTCAGCGCGATGACGAACGCGATCGGATGGATCAGCGCCTCGGGCACCCCGATCGCCTCGAAGGGCGGCTCCAGCAGATGCGCGATCGCCGGTTCGGCGACGGCGCCCAGCACCAGCGAGGAGATGGTGATACCGAGCTGGGCCGTGGCCATCGCCGCCGACAGATGGCGCAGCCCCCACAGGGTGCTCTTCGCGCGCCGGCTGCCCTTGACCGCCAGCGGCTCGATCTGGCTGCGCCGTACGGAGATCAGGGCGAACTCGGCACCGACGAAGAACGCGTTGGTGAACAGGGTGAGCGCGCCGATGGCGAGCTGAAGGCCGGTCATCGGGCGTCCTCGGAGAGCTGGGCGGCCAGGGCGGGCGCGGTGATCCCGACCCGGTCGGCCCGGTGGTGGTCGATCCGCAGGACGGCGAACCGCCAGCCCTCGATCTCCAGGGTGTCGTCCGCCACGGGCAGCCGCTCCAGCCGCGTCGCGAGCAGCCCCGCGAGCGTCTCGTACGGGCCCGCCGGCGCGTCGAAGCCGATCTCCTCCAGCTGGTCGAGCCGCAGCGAGCCGTCGGCCTCCCAGAAGAGGCGGCCGTCCGCGGCGGGCTCGCCCGGGGCGAGCCCGGGGGTCTCGTCCGGGTCGTGCTCGTCCCTGACCTCGCCGACGACCTCCTCGACGATGTCCTCCATGGTCGCGACCCCGGCCGTGCCGCCGTACTCGTCGATGACCACGGCCATCGTCCGCGCGTCCCGCAGCCGCCGCAGCAGCCGGTCCACCGGCAGCGAGTCGGGTACGAGCAGTGGGCTCGTCGTCAGCTCGGTGACGGGGGTGCGGGCACGCAGCGACTCGTCCAGGGCCAGCACGTCCCGGATATGGACGGTGCCGATGACCTCGTCCAGGCTGTCCCGGTAGACCGGGAAGCGGGACAGGCCGGTGGCCAGCGTCAGCACGGCCGCGTCGGCGGCCGTGGCGTGGGCCTCCAGGGCCTTGACGTCGACCCGCGGCGTCATCACGTTCTCCGCGGTCAGCTCGGCCAGATGCAGCGTACGGACGAACAGCTCGGCGGAGTCCGCCTCGATGGCGCCCTCCCGCGCGGAGTGCCGCGCCAGGGCGACGAGCTCCTCGGGGGTACGGGCCGACGCCAGCTCCTCGGCGGGCTCCAGCCCGAAGCGCCGGAGCAGCCGGTTCGCCGTGTTGTTCAGATGCCGGATGAGCGGGCCGAAGGCGGCCGTGAAGGCGCGCTGCGGCCCCGCCACGACCTTGGCGACGGCGAGCGGGCTGGAGATCGCCCAGTTCTTGGGGACCAGCTCACCGACCACCATCAGCACCACGGTGGAGAGCGCGACACCGAACAGGGTGGCGAGCGGGGAGACCGCGCCGTCCGGCAGCCCGGTGGCCGTCAGCGGGCCGCGCAGCAGAACGGCCAGGGACGGCTCGGCCAGCATGCCGATGACCAGCGAGGTCACCGTGATGCCGAGCTGGGCGCCGGAGAGCTGGAAGGTCAGCCGCTTGGCCGCCTCCAGCGCGCCGGCCGCGCCACGCTCACCGGCCGCCGCGGCCCGCTCCAGCGCGCCGCGCTCGACGGTGGTGAGGGAGAACTCGGCCGCGACGAACACCGCACAGGCGAGGGTGAGCGCGAGGGCGGCGAGCAGCAGGAGCACTTCGGTCACCGTGCCGCCTCCGGCCCATGGTTCGACGGGACGGGGACGGCACGGCTCGTACTGGGAGGCTCACCCATTGCGGGAGCAGCTCCTTCTTTGGATCGGGGGATTCCTGCGTCGGATGTTCAGGACGGGGCGGGCGCCCCGTCCATCAATAGTAAAGGAATCGCAAAGCAGTGCAATGGGGTGGCGAGAATCCGCCATCGCGACGCTCCCCGCGACGGCCTCGGCGGACCCCGTCGTCCTCAGCGGACCCCGTCGTAGTCCTGGCCGACGGTCAGCGTCACCACCCCCGGCGTCGCGGTCGCGTCGGCCCGCGCCGTGCTGTCCGGCACCCGGGTGGCCAGCACCTGGGCGGGCTCCTCCTGGCCCTGCGGATAGCCGACCGTGGTCCGCTGGGTGTTCTCCGGCGCGTTGCCGACCTCCGTGACGGTGAATCCGGCCGTCTTGAGCTCGTCGGCGACCTTCGCGGCCCGCCCCGAGACCCCGGTCCCGTTGAGGACGCGCACCTTCACCGTGTGGGCGTACACCGGGTTCTCGGCGTCGGCCTCCAGCTTCTCCTTGTTGATCTCCCGGTCACCGGCCAGCGCGGTGAACAGCTCGGACGCCTGCGGGTACTGCCAGACGATGTTCGCCTTGTCGGTCGGCACATCGGCCTCGCGCGGGTAGTTCGGCACGGTCAGGAACGTCAGCCGGTTGCTCGGCACGCTCTTGATCTCGTTGGCGAGCGCCGTGAGCGGCTTGATCCCGGCGATCTCGCTGTCCGTGGTCAGGGACTTGGTCGCGGAGTCCAGGAAGCCGTACAGCGCGCCCGGGCTGGTCAGCTTCTGCTGCGCCTTGGCGGCCAGCGCCTCCATGAACTCCTGCTGGCGGCCGATGCGCCCCAGGTCCGAGCCGTCGCCCAGGCTGTAGCGGGTCCGTACGTACCCGAGGGCCTTCTCGTCCTTGACCGTCTGGCAGCCGGCCTCCAGATCGAGATGGGCCTTCTTGTCGTGGATCGCCTGCTCCGGGCAGACCTCGATGCCGTCCAGTGCGTTCACCATGCCCTTGAAGCCCTGGAAGTCGACCGACATGAAGTGGTCGATCCGCAGGCCGGTGTTCTGCTCGACCGTCCGGATGGTGCAGGCGGCGGCGCCGGCGACCTCGCCGCTCGTACCGCCGATGGCGAACGCCTCGTTGATCTTGAAGTGGTGCGGGTCGGACGTGGTGCCGTTCCCCCGGTCGCAGGAGGGGATGTTCACCCACGAGTCGCGGGGGAGCGAGACGACCGTGGCCCATTTCCGGTCGGCGGCCAGATGCAGCACCATCAGCGTGTCCGACTGCATGGTCTCCAGGCCCTTGCCGTACTTGCCGTTGTCGCCGTCGCGGGAGTCGGAGCCGACGACGAGGATGTTCTTGGAGCCGGGACTCGAGTTGACCGGCCGGTTCTCGCCGATCTTCCCGTCGACGTCCGCGCCGTGGATATTGCCGTCCAGGCTCTGGTAGACCCAGGCGGCGGCCCCGGACACCCCGAGCAGCACGACGGCCAGCGCGCCGCCGGTCCAGATGGCTATTCGGCCGCGCCGGGTCAGTCTCGTCCCGCCCGCCCGGCGGTCCACGCGATGACTCGTACCGGACGCGCGGCCGCGCCGTCCCCTGGATTCCCTGCCCACGCTGTTCCTCCGTGACCTGCATCGCCGGATGCGATCCGTGCACTCTACTGCTTCTACAGGTTTGTAGAAGTCGACGCGGGACGGAGGCGGGCCGCTACAGGGGCGTCGCCGCTTCGAGGATCAGGAAGAGCGCGGCGGCGGAGTTCAGCGCGGACATGGTCGACGCGGCCGTACCGGCGGCGGCGACATAGGCGGCGATCCCCGCCCGGGTCAGCGCGGGCGGCCAGTTCCTGCGCGGCGGTACGGGACCGAGCAGCGCGGCCACCCGGCGCGGCACAGGCCCCGCCGCGGCGAAGGCGGCCATCCCCGGCGGCGGTGTCAGGGGCGGCGCCGGGCGCGCGAAGAGCGCGGCCTTGCCGACCGCGCGTGCCGTCGTCCGCCGGTCGCCGGTGGCCTGCGCCGCCGCCTCGTCGGCCCAGCGCTCGGTGGAGTAGGCGATCGCGGCCCGCAGCGGCAGCAGAAACGGATTCGCGCACCCGGCCAGCCGCGCGGCGAGCAGCAGCAGGTGGTGACGGCCGGTCAGATGGGCGCGTTCGTGGGCGAGCAGCGCCTCGCGCTCCGCTGCGTTCAGACACGACAGCATCCCCGCCGAGACCACGATCCGGCCGGGCGACCCGGGCAGCGCGTACGCGTACGGCAGCCCGTCGTCCAGCACGGCCACCTCGTCCGCCGGCAGCCCGGCCAGCGCGCGATGGGCGCGGGAGCGGAAGCGGACATGCCGCCGTACGGTGTGCGCGCACGCCACGACGACCGCGGCCAGCGCCACGATCGCGGTCTTGCCCGCTACCTCGTCGTACGGCACGGCGTCCCGCACCTCCGGGTCGGACCAGCTGTCCGGCAGCGGATTCCCGGGCAGCTGCGCGGTGCCCACCACCATCAGTAAGGCGAGACAGAACGTGCTGCACGCCGCCAGGACCGCGCTGACGAAGGTCAGCAGCAGGGCGGCGCCGCGCGGATGGAGATGCTGCTCGGCCAGCCGGGCGATCGGCAGCGCGGTCAGCGGGAGGACCAGCGGCAGGAAGACGAAGACGCCCATGGGTCAACTCTCCCCGCCGGTCACGGGACCGGCATCCCTGAGCAGCGCCCTGAGCACCTGTTCGTCGTGCGGAGACAGCGCCGACACGAAGCTGGACAGCACCGCGTCGCGGTCGTCCCGCTCGTCGAGCAGCCGGCGCATGCGCAGCGCCGTCAGGCCCGCCTCGTCCGCCACCGGGGTCCACAGGAAGGAGCGGCCCGACCGGCTGCGGGTCACGGCCTGTTTGTCGAGGAGCCGGGTGAGGATGGTGATCACCGTGGTGTACGCCAGCTTCCCGTCCAGCCGCTCCTGCACCCAGGTCGCCGCCACGGGCGCGGTCGCCGACCCCAGGATCGCCAGCACCTGGGACTCCAGCTGGCCCTGGCCGCGTCTGCGGGCAGGGGACGTCCGGTCCCGGTCTTCTCTGTTCCCGACCACGAAAGTGGCCTCCTCCCACGCTGCCGCCCCAGCCGCCCTGGCGCCGGGGCATCCTAACCAGGCGCGGCGGCGGCGCATTTCGGGCAGCGCCGTGGCGGCTTCGCACCTTCACGACAGCCAATTTCTACAGTGTTGTAGATTTGAGCCGATGTCATCAGGCATCCCGCGCACGCCGGACGTCCGGCGTGTCCGGCTCAGGACGGACGGAAGGAAGCAACATGGGTGTGAGCCTCGCCAAGGGCGGCAATGTCTCGCTGAGCAAGGAGGCGCCCGGTCTGACCGCCGTTCTGGTCGCGCTCGGCTGGGACGTCAGGACCACCACCGGGGCGGACCACGACCTGGACGCCAGCGCCCTGCTGTGCGACGGCTCGGGCAAGGTCGTCTCGGACCAGCACTTCGTCTTCTACAACAACCTCCGGAGCCCGGACGGTTCGGTGGAGCACACCGGCGACAACCTGACGGGCGAGGGCGAGGGCGACGACGAGACCGTCAAGGTCGACCTCTCCGCCGTCCCCGCGGACATCGCCAAGATCGTCTTCCCGGTGTCGATCCACGACGCCGAGTCCCGCGGCCAGAGCTTCGGCCAGGTCCGCAACGCGTACATCCGCGTCGTCAACCAGGCGGGCGGCGCCGAACTCGCGCGCTACGACCTCAGCGAGGACGCCTCGACCGAGACCGCGATGGTCTTCGGAGAGCTGTACCGCAACGGCGCGGAGTGGAAGTTCCGTGCCATCGGCCAGGGTTACGCGTCCGGACTCGCGGGGATCGCGTCCGACTACGGTGTGAACGTCTGAGACCCGTCACCACCTTCAGGAGCCAACGATGAGCGTCAATCTCGCCAAGGGCCAGCGGATCAGCCTGACCAAGACCGGCGGGGGTGAACTCACCGTCGTCCGGATGGGACTGGGCTGGAAGCAGGCCGTACGCAAGGGGTTCTTCGCCCGGCTGACCGCGCCGCCGGAGATCGACCTGGATGCCTCGGCGCTGCTCTTCGCCGGCAAGGAGGCCGTGGATGTGGTCTTCTTCCAGCATCTGACCAGCGACGACGGTTCGGTGCAGCACACCGGGGACAACCGGGTCGGCGGCGCGGGCGAGGGCGGCGACGACGAGTCGATCGTGGTGGACCTCACCCGGGTGCCCGTCCATGTCGACCAGATCGTCTTCACCGTGAACTCGTTCACCGGCCAGACCTTCGAGGACATCGAGAACGCCTTCTGCCGGCTGGTCGACGAGACCACCGGCGAGGAACTGGCCCGTCACACCCTCACCGGCGGCGGCGCGTACACCGCCCAGATCATGGCCAAGGTGTTCCGCGGCGAGGGCGGCGGCTGGCAGATGACCGCCATCGGCGTGCCCGCCGAGGGCCGTACCTTCCAGGACCTGATGCCCTCGGTGACCCCGCACCTCTGATTTTCCGGACCGATTCCGGATTCCTTACCAGATTCAGGAGACTTCACGTGGCCCTGTGGGACCGCATCAAGGATTCGGCTACGTCGATGCAGACGCAGCTCAACGCGAAGAAGAACGACCTCAAGAGCGGGGCGTTCCGGGACGCGAGCATGGCCATGTGCGCGCTCGTCGCCGCCGCCGACGGGTCCATCGACGCGTCGGAGCGGCAGCGCGTCGCCGCGCTGATCATGACCAACGACGTGCTCCAGAACTTCCCCGCGGAGGATCTGCAGACGCGGTTCAACGACTACTGCCAGAAGCTGACGGCCGACTTCGACTTTGGCAAGGTCGCCATCCTCCAGACCATCGGCAAAGTCTCCAAGAAGCCCACCGAGGCCCGCGCGGTCATCCAGATCGGCATCGTCATCGGCGGCGCCGACGGCGACTTCGACGCGAGCGAGCGCGCGGTCGTCCGCGAGGCGTGCTTCGCGGTCGGTATCGCGCCGACCGAGTTCGACCTCTGACCGGCTTCTGACCGGCTTCTGATCAACCGGGCCGGGGACGTGCCGGTGTGCGGCAGGTGTTGGCGCACGCCCGTACGGCTCCGGCCGTCTCAGTGGCCGGCGGCGTTCAGTGGCCGGCGGCCCGCCGGCCCCAGGACGTGCCCGCCAGGACGAGTACGGCGCCGAGCAGCCCGGCCATGCCGAGACGCTCGCCGCCGATCGTGATCCCGACCGCCGCCGCCCACAGCGGCTCCGTACCCAGCAGCAGGCTGACCCGGGACGGCGAGGTGCGGCGGACCGCCCACATCTGGACGGCGAACGCGGCCAGCGTGCAGAACACCGCCAGGAAGAGCAGCGCCGCCCACTCCCGGGCCCCGAACCCGGCGGCCACCGTCCACGGCGCGGGGCCGGTGCCGGGCAGCGCGGCCAGCACCGCGAACACCGCGACGGCGGAGCCGAGCTGCACGGTCGTCAGCGACAGCGAGTCCGCGCCCCGCACGGCCCGGCTCCGGGACATGAGCAGCACATGCGCGGTACGGGCCAGCGCGGCCAGCAGCATCAGCAGATCGCCCACCGAGGGCGTGGTGAATCCGCCGCTCTGGGTCAGCAGCACCACCCCCGCGACCGAAAGACCGGCCGCCGCGACGAACGACGCGGGCGGCCTGACCCGGGTGACGGCGGCCTCCGCGAGCGGAGTGAAGATCATGGTCAGACTGATGATCAGTCCGGCATTGGTCGCGGACGTGTGTACGACACCGTACGTCTCCAGCAGGAAGATCCCGCTCAGGATCAGCCCGAGTATCCCGGCGCCCCGCCACTGCGCCGTACGGAGCGACCGCAGCCCGCGCCACCCGGCGATCACCAGTACGGGCAGCACCACTCCGAAGCGCAGTACGAGCACGGCGAGCACCGTGGAGCCCGTGGTGATGCCCTTCGCGGTCAGATAGCTGGCGCCCCAGACCACCGCGACCAGCAGCACCGGCAGATCGGTCGACCAGGCCCGGCGCGGTACGGGCAGGGGTACGGAGGAGGCGGCGAGCGACGACATCGGGGACGGTCTCCAGCGGGCGCGAGGGGTAAGGGCGGCGGAGACGGCGGCGGCTCGCGCGGGGAGCGATCACCGTACCCGCGAACGCTCCGCCCGGGAAGCCGCCGGTCGCACCCGATGCCGGCGGACCGCCGCTCAGCGGCCCGCGGCACCGCCGCTCAGAGTTCCCCGGCACCGCCGTCCGGGCCGGGCCCGGCCTCCTCCGCGAGCCGGTGGCGCAGCCGCAGCCGGGTGCGGTACTCGTGGCACTGACGCCCCACCAGCGCCCCGCCGTACACCACGAACCCCACCCCGACCAGCCAGGACTGAAGGACCAGCACCGTGCCGAACGGGCCGTAGGTGACGGCGTTCGAGGCGATCAGCGGGGAGAAGACGACCCGCGAGAACACCCGCAGCCCGAGCAGCCCCAGCGCGATCGCGACCGCCCCAGGCAGCAGCGCCCCCCAGCGGACCCGGCCCCCCAGCAGCATGCGCTGGGACCACCAGAAGAAGAGGAACGTCAGGACCAGATCGCCCACCGTGCCGAGCACCAGCACGATCGTGGAGTGGGAGGTGACCGGTGTGTTCACGAAGATGACCAGAAAGGCGACGAGGACCGCCAGCCACAGCACATGCCGCCACATGGTGTGCCAGCGGGCCGTCGGCAGCTCCCACACCCGCTCGTATCCGGTCTGCACCGCGCCCCCGAAGGTCAGACCGAACGCGGCCAGCGCGGCCAGACCGAACGCCGTGGTCCGTTGCAGCGCCGTGCCCGGTCTGCCGAACAGCTGCTGGATCTCCTGCTGCGACGAGCCGGAGACGCCGAGCCCCTGTCCCAGCCAGCGGGCGAACCCCTGGCCGCTCGCCGGGTCCGCCGCGGCGACGAGGATCAGCAGCGGCACCAGGGTCAGGAAGCCGAGCGCCGCGAAGCTCATCGCCCGGTGCATCAGCTCCATCCGCCGCCCCCGGCTCCAGAGCAGGACGACGGGCGGAACCACGGCCTCGTGGATCCGGCGCCGTACACCGGAACGCGTTCGGGTCATGAGTCGTGTGTACCCCGGCGCGCGCTCCGTCCCGGGGAACCGCCCCCGGATGGCCCCGGCGCGGTCGGCGGCGGATGGACGGAATCGCGGATTGGCGGAAGACGGATTTCAGCCACGCGCCCCGCGCCCCGCGCCACGCGGCGACCGCCGCACGCCACGCCCGCCCGGCGGTCCGGTCAGCGCCGGCCCAGCCGCCGTTCGCCGTTCGCGCCGGTCGCGTAGGGCAGGCCGTAGTGCGCGAAGACCGCCGGTTCGTCTGTGGCAAGCAGCTCTCCGTCGAGAGCGATCGACGGGGCGTCCCTGGCCAGGCTCTTGTCCCAGACGACCTTCAGATAGCCGGGCCCCACGGTGGCGCCGCCCAGCGGGACGAAGATCAGCCGTCGCTGGGTGGGCAGCCCGACCGTGACCGTGGCGAACGAGGGCGAGTCCGTCGCCGTATCGACATACACGGACTCCAGCGAACCGATCTTCTTCTTCGCGGTGTCGACCACATCGTGGCCCCGCCACTCCCGGATGTCCTCGGCCTCGAACATGCGCTGTCCGCCCTCTTCATCCACTTCGCCCGGTATTTTCCCGGACAGTACCGGGCGCGCGGCGCGGGCCCGGGAAGGCGCTCCACGGACGGGAAAACCACTGGTGGTGCCGGGTCCTTACGGGCATCCTGGCCGGATGCTGATCAGAGAAGCCACCCCCGGGGACTGGCCCGCCATCTGGCCGTTCTTCCGGCAGATCGTCACTGCCGGAGAGACCTTCACCTACCCGTCCGGGCTGAGTGAGAGCGCCGCCCGGGACCTGTGGACGCAGGCCCCGCCGGACCGCACGGTCGTCGCGGTCGACGACGCCGGCACCGTGCTGGGTACGGCCAAGATGAACCGGAACCATCAGGGCAACGGCTCGCACATCGCCGGCGCCAGCTACATGGTCGACCCGGCACACTCGGGACGCGGCGTGGGCCGGGCGCTCTGCGAGTACTCCATCGACTGGGCCCGCACGGCCGGATACCGCGCGATGCAGTTCAACGCGGTCGTGGAGACCAACACGAACGCGCTGAAGCTGTACGAGGCGCTCGGTTTCGAGGTCATCGGAGTCCTCCCCGAGGGCTTCCGCCACCCCACCGAGGGCTATGTCGGCCTGTGCATCCTCCACTTGAGGCTCTGAGGTCCGATCAGCACCGCGCAGAGCCCGATCCAGGCACCGGCGAACAGCCAGCCGCCGAGGACATCCGTGGCCCAGTGCACCCCGAGATAGATCCGGGTCAGCCCCACCGCGACGGCCCAGCAGACGACGAGCGCGCACAGCGCGTACGTCAGGACCGTACGGCCCCGGCGTGCCACGCCCCAGACCAGCAGGCCCGCCATCAGCGCCGAGGTCGTGGCGTGGCCGGAGGGGAAGGAGAAGGCGGAGGCGGACGTCGCCCAGTCGGCCACCGGCGGCCGGGGCCGGGCGAGGGCGCTCATCACCCCGTACCGCAGCGCCTGTCCCGCCAGGAGGAACGCCAGCGCGCCGGCCGCGCCGCCCAGCCGCTGCCGGGCGGTGCGGCCCGCCGACAGGCCAGTCAGCACGGCGCACGCGTACGGGAAGACGCCGGTGCCCGTGTCGGTGACCGCCCGGGCCGCGCTCGCCCAGCCGCCAGGGCGGTGCCGCAACGACCAGTCGAGCGCGTCGCGGTCCAGCGGGAAGGGCGCGCCGTGCCGGCCGCTCACGAGAACGGCCAGCAGCGCGAAGGCCCCCGCGCAGAGCACGGTGACGGCGGCCGGCAGGGTCCGCCGGCCGCGCCGGGGCGTGGGCGCGGCGGATATACGGCCGGCCCCGCGCGCCGGGGGCGGAGAGCCGCTCACCGCCTGACGACCAGCGGGCGAAGCCGGGTCTCCCGCAGCCGGCCGGCGCGGGGCGCGGCCCGGCGCGCGGCGGTCATCAGGGCGCCCGCGGCGAGCGCCCCCACCACCAGGCCGAGAACCACGTCGTGCGGATAGTGCGCCCCGACCCATACCCGCGACGCCGCCATCAGCAGCGCCGCCGGTACGGCGACGGCCGCCAGCCGGCGGTCGGTGAAGAGCAGCGCGACGGCCGCGGCGGCCGCGATGACGGCGTGGTTGGAGGGCAGCGACCAGTCGCCGAGCGCCGGACACGCCTCCACCGTGACCGTGTGCAGGGTCCGGCAGGGACGCTGCTCGCGCAGCAGCGACTTGAGGCCCGTACTGACGGCGAAGGCCAGGAGCACCACCAGCGGCGCGGCCAGCGCCAGTACGGCCGGCGCCGCGCCGGACGCCTCCCGCGCGGCCGGGCCGGGGCGCCGGGCGCGCCACCACGCGGCCAGCAGCAGGGCCCCGAACAGGGCGAGCCCGTACGTCGACCAGAGGGAGACGGCCGTGTCCAGCCAGCCGGGGGAGCGGTGGGCCAGCCCGGTGACCGAGGTGTACAGGCCGTCGTCGAACCAGTGCACCGGTGTCGTCAACGGGAGCCTCCTTCGGCGGCGCGGCGCGAGCGCAGCAGCTCCAGCGCCAGGGGAATCAGCGAGACGATCACGACCAGCGCGACGATGGGCAGCAGATAACGGTCCACGTTCGGTACGGAGGAGCCCAGCGCGTACCCGGCGAGCACGAGCCCGACCGTCCAGAGCGCGCCGCCGGCGATCTGCCAGAGCGTGAAGACCCTGGCCGGCACGTTCAGCGCCCCGGCCAGCGGGTTGAGCACGGTACGCACGACGGGGACGAAGCGGGCGAGCACGATGGCCCGGCCGTGCCCGTACCGTTCGAGAAGCTCCTCCGCGCGGGCCGCGCCCTCCTTGAGCTTGCGCGAGCGCCCGCGCGCCAGCAGCGCCCGGCCGCCGCGCCGCCCGATCCAGAAACCGGTCTGCGCCCCCAGCAGGGCACCGGCCAGCGCCGCGAGCAGCACCTGCGGGAGCGAGAGGTGCACCGCGCCCCTGATGCCCGGGACGCAGAGCAGCCCGGCGGTGAAGAGCAGGGAGTCGCCGGGGAGGAAGAACCCGATCAGCAGGCCCGTCTCGGCGAAGAGGACGACGGCGATGCCCAGGGCGCCGAAGGAGGAGAGCAGTGAGCCGGCGTCGAGGGGATTCACGGCGAGCGGCAGCGCCGCGAGCGCGGATACGGCCATATGAAGGCTGCTCCCATAATGGTGGCAGGGGAAACCTGCCTGACGATCTGATTGACTACAGTTCTGTAGACGGTCTACGTCACTGTAGACGAAGGAAACGGGAGGGACGTTCCCATGAGGGACGAGAGCGCGGAGCGGCGGCCGGCGGGGGAGCTGGAAGCCGGTGTGCTGGCGGCTCTGTGGACGGCCGGCGAGCCGCTCACACCCGGCCAGGTCCAGCGCGCGCTCGGTGTGTCGCTCGCCCGCACCACGGTCACCACCATCCTGTCGCGGCTGTACGAGAAGGGCAGCGTCAGCCGCGTCAGGGCCGGCCGGGGCTACGCGTACAGCCCGACCGAGGACGCCCCCGGGCTCACCGCCCGCCGGATGCACACCGAGCTGGCGAAGGACGAGGACCGCGGCGCCGTGCTGGCCCGCTTCGTCTCCCAGCTCAACGACGAGGACGAGGCGCTGCTGCGCTCGCTGCTGGACGGCGGTGAGATCCGGTGAGCCTCCTCGTCTGGGTGCCGCTCGTCTGGGTGCCGCTCCTGACGCCGTTCCTCGCGGTGCCCGCCGCACGCCGGGTCGCCGCCGCCCTCGCGCCCCGGCACGCCGCCTGGCTGCTCGCCGCCGTCGCGCTCACGCTCGCCGCCAGCAGCTCCGCCGCGCTGGCGCTGCTCGTGGTGCCCGGCGCCTCGTACCTGCCCGCCGTCGCCGTCCTCGGCGATCTCGCCGAGCCGCTGACGGTGGGACCGCCCGCCGTCTCCGTCGCGCTCGCGCTGGCCGCCGGCGGGCTGCTGCTCTGGCGCGCGCCCCGGCTCGCCGCCACCGCACTGCGCGACCGGACCGAACTCCGCCGGGCCAGGGCCGTCACCGGAAGCACGGCGGACGAGCTGGCCGTGGTGCGCGACGACCGGCCCGACGCGTACGCGCTGCCCGGACGCCCCGGCCGGATCGTCGTCACCACCGGCATGCTGCGCGCCCTGGAACCCGCCGAGCGCGAGGCCCTCTTCGCCCACGAACGCGCGCATCTGCGCGGCCGGCACCACCTCCTGCTCGTCGCGGCCGAACTCGCCGCCCTCTGCCACCCCGCGCTGCGCGCCCTGCGCGACCCACTCGCCTACGCCCTGGAGCGCGCCGCCGACGAGGCCGCCGCCGCGGACGTCGGCGACCGGCGGCTGGCGGCCCGCGCGATCGCCCGCGCCGCGCTGGCCACGAAGGCGCCGCTGCCCAGCAGGCCGGGCACGGTCCTCGCGGCGACCGCGGGCCCCGTGCCGCGCCGCGTCGCCGCGCTGCTGGACACCGGCCAGGCCGGGCGCCCGGTCCTGCCGCGCACCGGCCGGCTCGTCGCCGGCGCGCTGCTGCTCTGCCTCACGGTCTCCGGCAGCGCGGCGGTCCAGGCCGCGAACGAACTCCACACCCACATCGAGATCGCCCAGGGGGAGACGGCGGCCGACCCGGGCCCGCGCTGAGCCGGCCACAGCGCTAACCGGCGTCACCCCACGCCGGACAGTCCCCCCACGCCGGGTACTCGTACATGGCGACCGGCGACGAGGCGGCGAGGGAGTGCTCGCGAGGCGCTGGCGGCCCGGGGAGTACGGGGGTGATCAGGACCGGCAACGCCCGGTTCATGCGCAGCGCGTCCACGGACTCCGCCAGCAGTTCGTACTCCGTGGTGTCGTCCTGGGTGGCGATCCGGACGAGCCGTCCCGCGGCCAGATGCTCCGCGATCATGTCCTGATGGGCCACGTCGTCCCGCCACGCCCGCAGCACGGCCGGTACGTCCGGTACGTTCTCCGCCACCGGGGCCAGCGCCCGGACCGGGATCCGGCTGCTCTCGGGGCTGGGATCGAGCCGTTCCGCGATCCAGGTCGCCCGGTCCCGTAACCACCACAGGGCGAGGGCGAGAGTAGGGGCGCGGTAGGTGCCCAGGGGCACGCCGATGCGCTGTCCGCCGCAGATGCCGTACGCGGTGACATGGCACAGGAATTCGTCATGCACGGCCGCTCTCCTTGCGCCGTTCTGTGGTGCCTGGTGGCCTGGGCCGCAGTGCTTTGCAGTGACGTCGCGCGGTCTCGCGGGGCGATCACGCAGATCCGGCCCGCCGTGCGGCGGGGAGCGGCCTCCGAGTGCCCGAAGTTCCAACTATGCGGGTAGTGCTGACCACCTGTCACCGGCCGGTTCCAGCCAGTCTCCGTCCCCGGCCCCCGGACCGGATGGCCGAAACACGAGAGCCGCGCGCCGCCCGGGTACGGCGGGACGCGCCGCGCCGGTGGTACGAGTGGATCCCGGGCCCCGGGCCCGGGCACACCGCCCGCCGGGCACACCATCTCCCCGAACACACCGCGCACACCATCTCCCCGAACACACCGTTCCCACGCGACGACCGAGGACGACACACCATGAACGAGACCGCCGGCCCTCCGCAGGATCCGCGTGACGCCACCCTGACCACCGCGGACGGCAGAGCCGCGCTGCGGATGGAGCGCGCGCTCGCACACCCGCCCGAGCGGGTCTGGACCGCGCTCACCGACCCCGCCGCCCTGGGGCGCTGGTTCCCGGCCGAGGTCGCACTGGACCTCGCCCCCGGCGGCCGGATCGTCTTCCGCTTCCCCGGCGCCGAGGACGGCGACCCGTCGACGAAGGGCGTGGTCACGGCGGTCGACGAGCCGCGACTGTTCGCCTTCACCTGGGGCGGCGACGAACTGCGCTGGACCGTCGCCCCCGAGGGCCGCGGCTCGCTGCTCACCCTCGTCCACACCTTCGGGGATCTCCCGGGCGCCGCCAGTTTCGCCTCGGGCTGGCACCTCTGCCTCGCCGCGCTGGCCCGGTCGCTCGACGGCGGGCCCGCCGCGGCCGGTCAGGACAGGGGCGCGCTGCACGAGGCGTATCTCCACCGGTTCGGCCTCGACCGGGGCACCGTGGAGAGCGTGGGGGAGACGGGCGCCCGGCGGGTCCGCTTCGAGCGGCAGCTCGTCCGCCCGGCCGAGGCCGTCTGGGCGGCGCTGTCCGCGGGCATCGAGCCGGTGGCCGGGCTGCCCGCCCCGGAGGGCTTCACCGCCGACGGGGTCGCGGCCGGACCGGTCAGCGAGGTACGGGCGCCGCACTCCCTCACGTACCGCGCGGAGCCGGACACCACGGTCCTCTGGGAGCTGGGCGAGGGCACCGGGCACGGCGTCCGGCTCGTCCTCACCCAGACAGGACCGGCCGGCTTCGACGCGGACGCCGCGCTGGCCGCGTGGCGCACCAGGATCGAGCGCCTCGCGGCGGAGCTGCTCCGGCTCTGACGGAGGGTGGCCGAATCGGGTGGTGGGGGGCCGCCCGGATGGCGGGGGACACCGGGCGCTTCGTTAGGGTGCGGGGAATGTGTACTGAGCGGTTTTCCCCCACGAACTTGCTAAGAGGCGCTTCCCTGTTCCCGGGTTCCCTCCGGGAGGCAATATGACGCAGATCACTGATCAACGTCCCGGCCGTATCGAGGCCGGAGACCGGAACGGAGCCGCGCCGTCGGCGCCGGAGGCGGCCGGCGGACCGGCCAAGAAGCGTGACGCGTTCTTCGACAACGCGAAGTTCCTGGCGATCGTGCTGGTCGCCGTCGGACACTCCTGGGAGCCGCTGCGGGACGACAGCCGGGCGGTCTCCGCGCTCTACATCGTCGTCTACAGCTTCCACATGCCGGCGTTCATCGTCATCTCCGGCTATTTCTCGCGGAGTTTCGACTTCCGGCCCGGCCAGGTGCGCCGGCTGATCACCGGAATCGCCGTCCCGTACGTCGTGTTCGAGATCGCCTACAGCCTCTTCCACCGGTGGGCCGACGACGATCCGGACATGGGGATCACCCTGCTGGACCCGTGGTACCTGACCTGGTTCCTGGTCGCGCTCTTCATCTGGCGGCTGACGGCCCCCATCTGGCGCCTGGTCAGGTGGCCGCTCCCGCTGGCGCTGGCGATCTCCGTGCTCGCGGTCGTGTCGCCCGACATCGGGGACGATCTCGATCTCCAGCGGGTCCTTCAGTTCCTGCCGTTCTTCGTGCTCGGACTGCTGCTGAAGCCGGAGCACTTCCGGCTCGTACGGCGCCGGGAGGTGCGGCTGGCGGCCGTTCCGGTCTTCGCCGCCGCCGTCGTGTTCGCCTACTGGGCGGTCACCCGGATGGAGATGGCGTGGTTCTTCCACCGGGACAGTGCGCAGGAGCTGGGCGCTCCGTGGTGGACCGGCGTCCTGATGTCGCTCGCCCTCTTCGGCTGCTCACTGGTCCTGACCGTGTGCTTCCTCGCCTGGGTGCCCGGCCGCCGGACGTGGTTCACGGCGCTCGGCGCGGGCACGCTCTGCGGCTATCTGCTGCACGGCTTCCTCGCGCAGAGCGCGTCCACCTGGCACTGGTACGGATCCGGCCCGGTGCACGAGCCCGTCGGCGCCGTCCTGGTGTCGGTCATCGCCGCCGCGGCCGTCACACTGCTCTGCACCCCACCGGTCCGGCGGGTCTTCCGCTTCGCCCTGGAGCCCGAGATGGCCTGGGCGTTCCGGAAGGACCGCCGCTGACCGACCGGGACGCGGGGCGGTGGCGGCGAGCCACCGCCCCGCGTGGCTCACCGCCCCGCGCGGCCCGGAAGGGTCAGAGGTCGAACTCGTGCGGCGGCAGGTCCAGCGCGTAGCACGCCTCACGGACCACGGCCTGCTCGGACTTGTCGAAGTCGCCGTCGGCGCCGCCGATGACGATGCCGATCTGGATGACCGCCCGCGCCTCCGCGGGCTTCTTCTTGGCCTTGGCGACCTCCTGGAGCAGCCCGACCTTGCCGAACGCGAAGTCGGCCGCCAGCTTGTTCAGGTAGTCGTCGAAGCGCCGCTGGAGGTCTTCGGCCGGGAAGTTCTGCAACACCTCATTGCTCGCGATCAGCGCGGCGACGCGCTGCCGCTCCGACGCGTCGACCGAGCCGTCCGCCGCGGCGACCAGGGCGCACATCGCCATGCTCGCGTCGCGGAAGGCACCGCTCTTCAGGTCGTTCTTCTTCGCCACGAGCTGCGTCTGCATCGTCGCGGCGGATTCCTTGAACCGGTCCCACAGGGCCATTCCGTCATCTCTCCTCAGGTGTCACACAGAACACCAGGCTCAACGCACCGGACCCCCGCCGCGTGCCCGTCCCGGCCGGAACGGCCGGATTCCGCCCCGGATTGAGCCCGGCGGTCCGTTCCGCGGCGCGCCGCTCAGCCGCGTACCGCCCCTTGCGCCAGCAGCAGCGCCACATCCAGGACCGCGACGACGACCGCCGCGAGGAACGCGGCCTCCGGCCGGTGACGTCCCCTCAGCGCCCCGCCGACGGCGGTCACCAGCGCCAGCGCCACGGCGGCGGCCCCGAGCGCGCCCGGCCGGCCGAGGGCGAGCAGCACCGTCGCCGCCACCAGCGGGACCGGCAGCAGCAGCCGTACGGTGCCGGGCCCCAGCCGCTGCGGCCAGCCACGCACCCCCAGGGCCAGATCCGACGCGATGTCCGGCAGCACGTTCCCCAGATGCGCGCCGACCCCCACCAGCGCCGCGGCGGCGGTCACCCACCACGGCGGCCAGGGCGCCCCCGGCAGGGCGAGCGTGACGAACGCGGGCAGCGAGGCGAACCCGACCGCGTACGGCAGCCAGGACAGGACGGTCCGCTTGAGCCGGAGGTTGTACGCCCAGGCCGCGGCCACGCCCACCAGATGCACGGCGCCCGCGAGCACCCCGCACCCGAGGGAGAGCGGGACGCAGAGCGCCAGCGCGGCCAGGGCGGCGGTCCGCACCGTCCGCGCGCCGACGGCCCCGCCCACCACGGGCTTGGCGGTCCGGCCCGCCGCGGTGTCGCGTGCCGCGTCCACGGCGTCGTTGCTCCAGCCGACGGACAGCTGCCCGGCCAGTACGGCGGCGACGGCGAGGACGCGGCCGTACCCGCCGAGCCCGGCCGCCACGGAGAGCCCGGCGACCAGCAGCGTCACCGCGGCCGTCGGCCCGGGGTGACACGCTCTCAGCAGGGCCGGGGCCCCGCGCGGCCACGGGACGGACACCGCGCGGAGGCCACGCGGTGGGCCGGCCGCGGCGCCCGGCTTCGGCTGCTCGGAGGCGTCCACGCGGCTCATCGTAGGGCGGCACCGCCGCGGGACGGGGCCGTACAGGCGACTTCGCGTGTGGCGTCGCGTCGCGTGGGCAGGGATGGCACGTCCGTCGCCACCGACCCCGACACCGGACCGCAGATGACTCGCATCGCAGCCGTCCACGGAGCCCTGGCTCCCCACCGGTACAGCCAGCACGCCATCACGGACATGGTCGCCAGGACCTGTCTGCCACCGGGCGCCGACCGCCGCGCGCTCGACCGGCTGCACCGCGGCGCGCGGGTGACCACACGGCACACGGCCCTGCCGCTGGACCGGTACGGCGGTCTGACGGACTTCGGCGAGGTCAACGACGCGTTCATCGCCACCGCCGTACCGCTGGGCGCCGAGGCCGTCGCCGGGGCGCTGGACGCGGCGGGGCTCTCCCCGCGCGACATCGACCTGCTGATGTTCACTTCGGTGACGGGCATCGCCGCGCCGTCCGTGGACGCGCGGCTCGTCGGCCGCCTCGGCCTGCGCCCCGACGTGCGCAGGGTGCCGGTCTTCGGGCTCGGCTGTGTCGCGGGAGCGGCCGGGATCGGGCGGCTCCACGACTATCTGCTGGGGCGCCCCGACGACGTGGCCGTCCTGCTCTCGGTCGAGCTGTGTTCGCTCACCTTCCAGCGCGACGACCCCTCGATGGCGAATCTCGTCGCCTCCGCGCTCTTCGGGGACGGCGCCGCCGCCGTCGTCGCGTGCGGCGCCCGGCGGCCGGCCGCCACCGGCGCGTCCGCCGCGCGTCCCGGGCCCGTCGTCGTCGACACCCGCAGCCGGCTCTACCCGGACACCGAGCGGGTGATGGGCTGGGACATCACCGGCTCCGGCTTCCGGATCGTGCTGGACGCGGGCGTCCCCGACCTCGTCCGCAAGAACCTCGGCGCGGAGGTGGACGGCTTCCTCGCCGACCACGGACTCACCCGCGCGGACATCACCGCGTGGGTCTGCCACCCCGGCGGTCCGAAGGTCCTGGAAGCCGTCGAGGAGGTCCTCGAACTGCCCGACGGAGCCCTCGACTTCACCTGGCGCTCGCTGGCGGCGGTGGGAAACCTGTCGTCGTCGTCCGTCCTGCACGTCCTGCGCGACACCCTGGCCGAACGGCCGCCGCCCGCCGGGAGCGCGGGACTGCTGCTCGCCATGGGACCGGGCTTCTGCTCGGAACTCGTCCTGCTCCGCTGGTAGCGACCCGCAGCGCCCCGTAGCGACCTCTGGAGAGCCATGATCTGGTACACCGCGCTGGTCCTGGCCGTCGGCGCCGAACGCGTCGCCGAACTGGCCGTCGCCCGGCGCACCGCCCGCTGGAGCTTTGCGCGCGGCGCCGTCGAGCACGGCCGGGGGCACTACCCCGTGATGGTGGCCCTGCACACCGCGCTGCTGCTGGGCTGCCTGGCGGAAGTGCGGCTGGCCGACCGGCCGTTCACGCCCCCGCTCGGCTGGACGATGCTCGCCGCCGTCGTCGCCGCCCAGGCGCTGCGCTGGTGGTGCATCCGTACGCTCGGCCCGCGCTGGAACACCAGGGTGCTCGTCGTACCGGGCCTGCCGCTGGTCGAGGGCGGCCCGTACCGGCTGCTGCGGCACCCCAACTACGTGGCCGTGGTGGCCGAGGGGGTGGCGCTGCCGCTGGTCCACGGCGCCTGGATCACCGCGCTGGTCTTCACCCTTCTCAACGCGGCCCTGCTGACCGTCCGCGTACGGTGCGAGAACCGCGCGCTGGGCGTGGCCGGCCCAGGCACCACGGCCGCCGGCGCCATGCCGCCGGGCCTGAACCCGTGATCGATCTGCTCGTCGTGGGCGGCGGGCCCGCCGGGCTCGCCACCGCCGTGCACGCCGCGCTGGCCGGCCTGGAGACCGTCGTGATCGAACCGCGCGCCACCCCCGTGGACAAGGCGTGCGGCGAGGGCGTGATGCCCAGCGGCGTACGGGCGCTGCGCGCGCTCGGCACCGTCCTCCCCCTCGGCCGCGAGCTGCGCGGCATCCGCTACGTACAGGGATCCCACCGCGCACAGGCGCGGTTCGACGGCGGTACGGGGCTCGGCATCCGGCGTACGGAGCTGCACGCCGCGCTGGCGCTGCGGGCCGCGGACGCCGGCGTACGGACGGTCACCGGCCGGGTCGGCGCCGTCGAGCAGGACGCCGGCTCCGTCACGGCGGCCGGGCTGCGGGCGCGCTGGCTGGTGGCGGCGGACGGGCTGCACTCACCCGTACGGCGCGGACTCGGCCTGGAGCTGCCCGACCACCGGCCACGGCGCTACGGCCAGCGGCGGCACTACCGGGTGAAGCCCTGGACGGACTACGTGGAGGTGCACTGGTCGCGGACGGGCGGGGCGGGAGAGGCGTATGTGACCCCGGTGGCCGACGATCTGGTCGGCGTCGCCGTGCTGAGCACCGTACGGCGCGGCTACGACGAGCATCTCGCCGGCTTCCCGGAGCTGCGCGCCCGGCTCGCCGGGGAGCCCGCCACCGCCGTACGCGGCGCCGGACCGCTGCGCCGGCGGGTGCGCCGCAGGACAGCGGGGCGGGTGCTGCTCGTGGGCGACGCGGCGGGTTATGTCGACGCGCTCACCGGCGAGGGCGTCGCGCTCGCGCTGGCGTCGGCGGAGGCGGCCGTACGGTGTCTGCGCGCGGGCCGGCCGCAGGAGTACGAACGCGCCTGGCGCGCGCTGTCCCGGCGCCACCGGCTGCTGACCGAGGCGCTGGTCAGGGTCGGCGGACACCGGACGGGCGCCCGGCTGATCGTCCCGGCGGCGGCCCGGATGCCGGCGCTCTTCACGGCGGCCGTACGCGCCCTTCAGTGACGCGCCCTTCAGTGACGCGCCGTCCCGTGACACGCCCGCTCAGGGCGACAGATCGGTCGCCGCGTCCGCCGAGCCCGCCGCCCTCGGCTCCATCGCCGCCACCGTACGCGGCAGCACGTTCACGACGTAGTCCCCGACCGTCGCCTCCAGCCCCACGTCGTACCCCATCGCCTCCGACAGGTACCAGCGGTGCTCCAGCACCTCGTGGTAGATCTGCGCCGTGTCCATGTCCCCACGCAGCTCCAGCGGTACGGCCCGTACCGTCGGCCGGAACACATCGCGGACCCAGCGGTGCGCCAGCACCTCGGGCCTGGCCCCCAGCGGATCGCCCGGCGCGTAGTCGTCCTCGCCGGCCATCCAGCTCTCCAGGTCGTTCAGCAGCCGCCGCGCCTGGTTCTCCTCGGCGTCCAGCCCCGTCAGCCGCAGCAGCTGGCGCTGGTGGTGGCCCGCGTCCACGACCTTCGGCAGGAAGGTCACCGTGTCCCCCTGCGGCGAGCGCTTGATCTGCATCTCCGCCACATCGAAACCCAGATCGTTCAGCCGCCGGATCCGCCGGTCGATGTAGTGCCGCTTGCCCACCGGGTACACCGACTCGCGCGTCACCTCGTGCCAGAGGTCCTCGTACCGCCTGACGATCGCCGCGCCGAACGGCACCGGGTCGACCGACGGGTGCAGCGCGCCCGAGGCCTCCAGGTCCATCAGCTCACCGGCGATGTTCACCCGGGCCAGCTCGATGTCGTAGTCACGCTGGCCCCGGCTCAGATTCTGCTGGAGCTGACCCGTCTCGGCGTCCACCAGATAGGCGGCGTACGCCCCCGCGTCCCGCCGGAACAGAACGTTGGACAGCGAGCAGTCGCCCCAGGCGAACCCGGCCAGATGCAGCCGTACCAGCAGCACGGCCAGGGCGTCCATCAGCCGCTTGACCGTGGTCGGACGCATCGTCGACTCGAACATCGCGCGGTACGGCAGCGACCCCTTCAGATGCCGGGTGATCAGCGCCGGCTCCAGCGGCTCGCCGTCCGGTCCCTGCCGTCCGGTCACGACGGCCACCGGGTCGACGGCGGGGATGCCGAGACGGTGCAGATCCCGCAGCAGGCCGAACTCCCGGACGGCGCCGCGCTCCGAGATCTCCTTGACCGCCACCACCTCGGGCCCGGCGGACGCGAAGCGCACCACATGGCGGGAGATACCGCGCGGAAGCGCGACGAGACACTCCTCCGGCCACTCGTCGAGCGGCGTGTGCCACGGCAGGTCGAGCAGCACAGCGGGCTGCTCGGGGTTGGTCGCGCTGATCTGAAGCGCCATCGTGCCTCCCACGGCGGTGTCGTCGGGCGGGGCCGGACGTGGTACCGCCAGGGACAGTGTGCCGGGTCGCACGGAGTGCCCCGACGGCAGGACCGGTGTGAACAGTCGCCCCACCCGCCGGGGACGCTCGCGCGTCCGCCGGCTCACCGGCTGACCAGCAGCTCGGTATTGCGGTCCACCGGCTTGCCCGCCGGGGCGGTGGTGGAGCCCGGCGCGTTGTGCGACAGCTCGCGGTAGAGCCCGGCGAGACCGGTCTGGGAGAGATCCCGGAAGTCGGTGCGGTGCGGGGCAGCCGACTCGATCAGGGTGGTGAACAGCGACAGTGTGCCGTCCTTGTTGTCGGCGATCTCGATGACCCGGGCGAGCTGCGGGAAGTCGATGTGCGAGGCCGTCGAGATCTCCCAGAAGCCGCCGTGCGGAAGAACCGAGTTGCGGTGGCTGTGCCCGTTGACCCAGGCCAGCACCTGGGGGCTGCACTGGAGCAGATCCACGACCTCGCCGCCGTTGTGCCGCGCCTCGCCGGGGTGCGCGGGGTCGGGGTGGGTGTTCGTCATCGTCCAGCTGTTGTGGTGGCTGAAGACGACGACATACCCGTCCCGGTGCTCCTTGAGGGTCCGCTTCAGCCAGTTCAGCTGGGTGGTGCCGAGCGAACCGGTGTAGTGGCCGCCGCGGTCGGTGGTGTCGAGGCTGATGCCCGTGATGTTCTCCCCCATGGGGAACGTGTAGTACAGCGTGTCGCTGCCGAGGTGCGCCTTCGTATAACCGTGGCCCGCCGGACCCGCGCCCGTGTACGCCGGGTCGAGGTGCGCGGCCAGATAGTCGTGCGGGGTGAACGGCGCCCGGCGCGGGTCGGGGGTGATCGAGCGCATCAGCCGCTTCGAGCGCCGCAGCAGCTCGATCAGCTTGGCGCCACTGGGGTCGCCGCCCTTGGACAGGAGCTTCAGCATCTCCTTCGCGTCGGCGTCCGGGATCCCGTACAGCTTCTTCGAACCGACGGCGAAGTCAGCCAGGAAGCCGGTCCGGTCGGCCATGGCGCCACTGGCCAGACCGTCGTGGTTGCCGACGGTCGAGTACCACGGAATCCGCAGCCCGGGGCTGTCCACGGAGCGGATCGCGGCGGCGAGGAAACCGTCGATACGGGGGAAGCCGAGCCGTTTGTCGGTGTCGCGCAGCTCGTCCTCCGGGTGCCAGAACAGCCGGGTGGCCGAATTCTGCACGCCCTCGTAGCGCCGCCCGTCGCCCGTGTTGGGGGTGACCCGGCCACCGCTCATCACCGTGAGGAACCAGTCCAGCTCCGCCCGCGAGTTGTTGTCCGTGTTGTCGCCCGTCGTCACGGCGAACGACAGCGGCGTACCGGTCGCGGGCCCGTCCCGCAGCGCGTTGATCTGCTCGATCAGCGACACCGCCCCCGGCACCGTCAGCGCCTCCTGCGGACGCCACCCGGAGACCTGCTGGGAGCGCAGGTACTCGGTGCGCACCGGGTGCTGGACGTCCACCAGGTGCAGATCGGTGAGCTGGACGAAGGAGCTGAGCACCGTACGGCGTCCGGCGCGCCCGGTCCGGGGCGTGGCGAGCTGCTCCCGTACGACACGGCGCCAGCCGGGGCCGTCGTCGAGCCGCCGGAAGGCCGCCGCGGTGTCACGTGGCGCGGCGACCGATTCCAGTGTGGTCCTGGCGGGCGCGGTGCGGGTGGGCGTGGGATAGGCGACGGCGGGGGTACGGGGGGTGGGCGCGCCCGTCGTGGCGGCCTCCGGCGCGGCGGCGGCCGTACCGGAACCGCCGCCGGGGCCGAGCGCCAGCCCGATACCCGCCGAGACACCGACCACTCCGGTCGCGGCGAGGAAGGAGCGGCGGTCGACGGCGGTGACTGCGGAGCGTATACGTGACATGGTGCGGTCTCCCGGGTGCCGGCACATCGGTGAGGGCGCCGGGGGACGGTCCGCCGGCTGCACTTCGATGGTCCGGACCCGGCGTGGCCTGCGTATGAACGACGTTCCAACGGCCCAAGCCCATCACCACACAGGGATCACCGGGTTCTCGCCGGGACGGCGAACCGTCGCCGGCCCCATGGCCACCGGACGCGGTCCGGTCACTCCCCGTTCACCGCGAGGGGAAGGGCAGGGCCGGACGGAGTCGGACGTAGTGGTTCCGGAAGCTCACGGAGGCGGGGGCGCATACGTCGTGCGGGAGGGGGCACACGCCTTCTGGAGCCACGCTCGCGGCCTTCCCCCCTCCGGCCGTACGAGCCTGCCCGGCCCCATCGGCGTTCCCCCCTTCGCCGGTGGGGCCACCCCGTGCCCCTGGCACATGACCCGCCGGAACAGCGCCGTGTGCGCTGCGTATTGGACAGATACCGGTTCGGTTACGTTCTGGGCCGACGGCGAGCCCCTCTGGCCAACCCGGCACCGGACTGTTCGCTGACCGGGCGACAGAGTGGGCCGATTTGGGGCGACTTGACCATGTGCTCGGGAAATCTGCCCGTCACACACGCCGAGTGACCCGCAACCCCCCATGATCAACAGAGAGTTGCGAAAGATCAGCAACGTGTTCGAGTGGCGCTCCACGCCCCCTACACTGATCGCCGCAGCGCCAGGGTGGGCCGACCGGACCTCCCCGGTCGTGGGCATGGCAGGTCCATGTCCCTGTAGTACGCCGGACCGCTCCACCCTCCACGTCACCAGAGGACCAATGACGACGACCACTTCATCCGGGTGCCTCCTCGGCCGTGCCCGGACACGTACGGCTCGCGCGCTGTCCGGGCCCGTGGGCACACCTGTGTGGAGAGGGAACGCGGAACCGGCGGAGCCGGGAGCGGAGGACCGGTGCTAGCTTCAGCCGTTCCAGCAGCCTCAGCCGCCCGGCCGTCCTCACGCGCGCGACGAAGGGAGTGGAACTGATGGCGAACGAGAACTTCCGCCCCGTCTACCACCCGGCCGGCCACGACAACGCGTTGCGGGCCGCCGTCCAGGAACTGCGCACCGGCCGCTGGGTGTCGATGCGGGACCTGCTGGCCGGCACGGAGGGCTGGGCCCTGTGGACCCAGCGCACCCAGGTGCTGGCCGCCGTTGCCGCCGGCTCCGACACCGTGCAGGCGTGGCTGGCCGAGGAGCCCGGCAGCGCCGCGGCGACCGTGATGCACACCCGGGTCTCCGTGGAGCGCGCCATCCGCGCCCACCGGGAGGGGCATCCGCGCACCCAGGAGCTGTGGCAGCAGGCGTGGGAGGCGTGCGGCGCCGCCGCGCGCCGCTCCCCGGCCGACCCGGTGCCCTGGGTGTGCCTGCTGGCCCTGTCCCAACTGGACGGCCGGCAGCGGCTGGAGGAGCACCGGCTCGCACCGCCGGGCCCGATGCTCTTCCCCGGCCCCTGGGCCCTGCTCGCCGAGGCGGACAAGCGCGATCCGTACAACCGCGAGGCGTACCACCGCATGCTCCAGTTCGTGTACGCGCGCCGCTCCGACGGATCGCTCTCCGAGGCCGTCAACTTCGTGCAGTGGGCCGCCTCCTCGGCGCCCGAGGGCTCCCCGCTGCACGCCATGCCCCTCTTCGTCAGGGTGGAGCGCTACCGGCGCGAGAACGGCCACGAGAAGGCGCTCGACCTCCACTGGGTCACCGAGGACGCCACCCGGGACGCGCTGCGCGCACTGACCCTCTGGTTCGACCACACACCGCCGGCCGAGGCGTCCCTGCTCGACCTCAGCCATCTCGCACACGCCCTCTGGGGCGCCCTCAAGTTCGACGAGGCGGCCCGGGTGTTCGAGGCGCTGGGCCCGTACTACGTCACGCTCCCGTGGGCGTACCGTACGCGCAGCCAGAACGACGCCACCCAGGCCGAGGAGGTGTTCGTCCGCGCCCGGAGCCGCTGCCTCGGCGCGGTCCGTGACGTGCGGGGCGGCACGTGACACGTGGTGCGGCCCGCCCGGCTGAACCGCGACGGCCGCACCGTACGTATACGTCCGTGGAGTTACCGTCCCCCGTCCCCTTATGCTCTCGTCCGCCTCTCCTGTCTCACACGTCCCACCCGCCCCACCCGTCACATCCCCGTCCCCCACCTTGCTTTTCCGCACCGGAGGTATTTCCATGTCCGCGTCCCCTCCGACTTGGTCGAAGACCGAGCCGGCGCCACAGATGGACGAAGAGCAGCGGCTGCGCGAACTGGGCTATCAGCCGGTTCTCGCGCGCCGCATGGGCGGCTTCGGGAACTTCGCCATCAGCTTCTCCGTCATCTCCGTCCTCTCCGGCTGCATGACGCTGTACGGCTTCGGCATGGGCACCGGCGGCCCCGCGGTGATGCTCTGGGGCTGGGCGGGTGTCGGCCTGTTCGTGCTCTGCGTCGGTATGGCCCTGGCCGAGGTCACCAGCGCGTACCCCACCTCGGGCGCGCTCTACTACATGGCCGACCGGCTCGGCGGCCGTAAGTGGGGCTGGTACACCGGCTGGCTCAACCTGCTCGGCCTGCTGGGCGCGATAGCCGGCATCGACTACGGCGCCGCGCTCTTCACCGGGGCCTTCCTGAACCTCCAGTTCGGCTTCAGCCCGACCCCCGGCTCCACCTTCGCGATCTTCCTCTGCATCCTGCTGCTGCACGCCGTGCTGAACCTCTTCGGTGTCAAGCTCGTCAGTGTGCTCAACTCGATCAGTGTCTGGTGGCACCTGATCGGTGTGGCCATCATCGTCGGCGTCCTGGCGATCGTCCCCGACCAGCACCAGTCGGCGTCCTTCGTCTTCACCGAGTTCGTCAATGACACCGGCTGGCAGAACCCGCTCTACGTGGCCGCCATCGGCCTGCTGCTCGCGCAGTACACCTTCTGCGGGTACGACGCGTCCGCGCACCTCTCCGAGGAGACCTCGAACGCGTCCGTCACCGCCGCCCGCGGTATCGTCCGCGCCATCTGGGTCTCCTGGATAGCCGGCTTCGCCCTGCTCGCCGGCCTGACCTTCGCCATCCAGGACTACAAGGGAGCCCAGGACAGCGCCACCGGCGTGCCGCCCGCGCAGATCCTGATCGACGCGCTCGGCACGAGCGGCGCCACCGCGCTGCTGCTCCTGGTGATCGTGGCCCAGCTCTTCTGCGGCAACGCGGAGGTCGCCGCGGCCAGCCGGATGGTGTTCGCCTTCAGCCGTGACAACGCCCTGCCGGGCTCCGCCGTGTGGCGGCGTGTCAGCGGCCGTACGCAGACGCCCGTCCCCGCCGTCTGGCTCTCGGTCGCCGTCGCGGCGGTCCTGGCCGTGCCGTCGCTCTACTCGGCGACCGCGTACGGCGCGGTGACGGCGATCAACGTCATCGGCATCACCCCCGCGTACGCCATCCCGATCTTCCTGAAGCTGCGCGCCAAGGGCCGCTTCGAGCCCGGCCCCTGGAGCCTGGGACGCTGGAGCAAGCCGATCGGCTGGATCGCCGTGGTGTGGGTGGCGATGGTGACCGTGCTCTTCTGCCTGCCGCAGACGAACCCGGTGAACGTCGACTCCATGAACTACGCAGTGATCGCGCTGGCCGTCGTGCTGGTCCTGGCGACCGTCTGGTGGTACGTCGCCCGCGGCTCGTACAGCACCCCGCAGGCGTACGGGACCGCCCGCGAGCAGTCGGAGATCTCCGAGGGGATCGTCTGAGCGCCCGGGCGTGACTCCGAGCGTGAGCGGGGTGGGGGCCGGCGGTGAAGCCGGCCCCCACCCGCGTTCCCGCCCCGCCCGCCCGTCAGTTCTCCCCGACGAACCTCCTCGCCAGCCGGTCACCGATCCGCGCCGCGGCCTCGGGGTCCTCCAGGGGCGAGACCGAGGAGTCCTTGAAGACGATGTACGTCACCCCCGACGGGACACCGCCCCCGTACGGGTCGGCCTGGATCCCCAGCGCCCGGGCCGTGGCGTACGACGCCTCCCCGATGATGCCGGGCGGCCCGGTGTCCCCGACGACGGCGTACACGACCTTGTTGGCGTGGATGACGGCCGCGACGGACCCGCCCCGGATGCCCGACGCGCGGTGGTCCCAGATCTCACTGGGCATCGGCACGACGATGTACGGGAGCGACTCGGCGTTGAGCGTCCGGCCGTTGGACTCGGTGTAGGCCGTGGAGTTCTGGAAGTACGGATCGGTGTCGAGGTTGCACCGTTCGGTGATCTGGCCGTCGCAGTCGATGTCCATGTCGGCCTTGAAGAACACCGCGCCGTTGGCGTCACAGACCGGGATGTCGGCCGGAGTGTCGTCCCGGGCCCGGTAGTGGCCCTTGGAGATCTGCTCACAGCCGCCGGTCCTGGCCAGCAGGGCCGCCGCGCTGACGGTGCCCTCCCGGGTGGAACCTCCGGGGCCGACGGCTCGTTCCCCCGGTGGCGGACCCGCCGCCCCCTCCCGTCCCGAGTGCTGTCCGGGTGGCGACGCGGGGGTGGGGACGGCCAGGGCGGGCAGCACGGCGGCGGGGACGATCGCCGCGGCCAGCAGCGCCGTGCCGACGGCGACGGACACATGGGTGCGTGAATGCACGGAGAAATCCCTTTCCTGGGACGGGCGGGACAGGGAGCCCGGCACGGCGGGACGGGCCGTGCCGGGCATGGCTCGGCGGCTCCTGGCGGCCGGCCCCGGGACAGGGGCGACGGCGGTGGCGGCAGGGGCTGAGTGGGGAAGCGGGTCCGTGGACTGGACCGGTTCGGGGGGCTACTCCTCGTGACCGGTCGCGGAAGGGCGGCGGCCGGTGGCTATGAAGGTGTCCAGCCGGTCGAGGAACACCCGCTGACCCGCCACCAGCGGCTCCACCGCGTCCGCCAGCGGGAACCAGCGGACGCGGTCCAGCTCGGGGAAGTCACGGAGCACACCGGAACCCCGCGGCCACTCCATGGTGAACGTGCCGGGCACGACCCGCGCCGGATCGAGGTCGCCCTCCACGGCCCAAACGGTGACGGTCTTGCCGCCGCGCTGCCGGGACGTGCCGAGCGGCGCCCAGGGCCCCGCGGGCGGCTCCAGCCCCAGCTCCTCCCGGAACTCCCGGCGCGCGGCGGCCTCCGGCGTCTCCTCGGGCCCGTACTCGCCCTTGGGGATCGACCAGGCGGCGGCGGTCCGGCCGGACCAGAAGGGGCCGCCCATGTGTCCGAGCAGCACCTCGGTACCGGATTCGCCGACCCGGTGGACGAGGAGCCCCGCGCTTCGTTTGCCCGACATGCCGTCAGTCTGTGCACGGGCACACCCGGTCGCCATGCGAACGCGGGTGCGGAACCACGCTCCGCGCGGCCACCCGCCCGGCGTGCGGCGGGCGGGGAACGGCCGGGAGCGGGGCGGGAGGTGTCCGTCCGTCACGGCGAGATCGCCGGTCCGATCGTATGAATGGTTGCGCCGTACGGGGGTGCCGCGCGGGGGTGCCGTACGGCGTGTCAGGGGAAGGAGGTCACCGTCGACGGAATCGGCGCGGACCCGGACGTCGGCGCCCCGGTGCGGTTGATCACGTGGTCGTAGTGGCCCATGCCGCCGCCGAGGGTCACCACCAGCAGGTTGTGGAACCGCACGCCCGGCTTGACCGGCGCCCGGAAGCCGTGTCCCTGGCGGATGCCCGGATCGGAGGTGTAGTTGCAGTAGCTGCCCAGGGCCCAGGCTTCGTGATGGTCGACGGAGTCGGCGACCCGGTAGGCCGCGTACCCCCGGACGGAGCCGTTCCGGATCGCCTCCTGACTCGGCGCGTCGTACGCCTTCTCGTTCTGCAGGAAGACCGTACGGCCGTACTCGCCGTTCCACTCGACGTCGTACTTGTTGAAGTGCTCCACGAAGAGGCCGGTGGCCAGCACATGGTCGCCGTCGACCCGGAGGCCGTAGTCGGCGCGGTTTGTCTCCCAGCCGACGCCCGAGCCGTGGTCCGCCCGCCAGATCCAGCTGTGGTCGATGACGGTGCCCGAGCTGTTGATGACCATGGCGGTGGTGGTCCTGCCGGGGCCCGCGCCGCCGACCCGCACGAAGACGTCCTGGACAGTCGTGGGGTTCGCGGAGTGGTCCTTCCGCGCGCCCCGGGGGCCGACCTCCAGCAGCGTCGGGGAGTTCACGGGACCGGCGTCGATCAGGAAGCCGGCGAGCCGCACCCCGTCCACGTCCGAGGTCCTCATCGCGGTCACCCCGTTGTCCGGGACGATCGTGGCGAGGCCGAGCCCCAGGACGACGGTGTCCGCGCGGGTCACCTCGATCGGCCGGTCGACGTGGTAGATCCCCGGGGTGAGGAGCAGATGGAGCCCCCGGGCGAGCGCGGCGTTGATGGCCGCGGCGGTCGTACCCGGCCCGGCCACGTAGAACCGGTCGAGCGGCAGCGAACGGCCGCGCGGCGTCCCGCTGCCCCAGCTGGTGCCGCGCGCGTCGGTGCGCTTCGCCGGCACGAACACCTTGTAGTCGTTCCCGTCGAGATACAGGAACGGCTTCTCGCGCGAGACCGGAGTCGTTCTCAGCGTGGTGTACGGCGGATCGGGGAAGCTCTGCGCCGGGGCGCCCTCCACCCCGGAGAAGGCCATGTTCCACACGGCGTTGCTCCAGCCGCCCACCGAGCTGTCGCGCGCGTACCACTGCTGCTGCGAGCCAGGGGACACCGTGCCGTCGATCCTGCTGTCGGCGATATAGCCGCCGCTGGCCCAGCCGTTCCCGGTGGGCGCCATGGTGAGATCGCCCTTGACGTGCATACGGCGGAACGGCGCGGCCTGGGCGACCGCCCACCGGTCGGTGCCGTTGGCGGGACGGAGCGTCAGATTCTCGGCGGAGCGCCAGAAGTTCTGCGTGGCGTTGCCCTTGAACCAGCCCGCGTCGACGGTCACATCGCCGTTGATGGTGGTGTCGTCGGGCGAGAGCCCGAGGCCGGAGACGGAGGTGTAGAAGCCGAGATCGACGTTGAGGCGGTCGTACGTGCCCGGTTTGAGGAGGATCTGGTAGCGGCCCGTGCCGAACTGTGCCTTCTCCTGCCGCCGGTGGAGCCGGTCGAGCGTGTCCTGGATGCCGGGCGTCGACGGGTCGAGGACCAGCACGTTCGGCCCGAGACCGCCGCCACCCCTGGGCTCCCCGCCGGCGGCGCCGTGCGGAGCGGGGTGGGCCGAGCAGGAGACGAGGAGCAGGAGGGAGGCGATCGAGCCGATCAGCGCGGGCGGAGGAGCGTGCATGGGCAGGTCTCCGGGGTCGTCGGACGGGCGGATGCTGCGGTGACCCAAGAAAGCACGGCCGGACGGCCTCGGACGGGGTCATTCGCGCCGTGTCCCGCCGGGGAGCGACAGGCGAGTGACAGGGGGAGTGACAGGCGGGCGACAGGCGGGTGACATGGGGCGACGGCGGAGTGCGGTACGCGGCTGCCGGGGCCGGCCGGGCGCTACGCTGAGCGGTCGCCGTGGGGACAGCCGGTCCTGACGGCCCGGGTGGGGAGGCACGGACGGATGGACGGCACAGGCGTGGACGGCGTACGGAGCGGAATCACGCGGGACGCGCTGACGGCGGTCACGCGTGCCGCGTTCGGCCCGGGGCGCGTGCTCACGGGGGCGGAGCGCCTGCGCGGCGGCAGCAAGAAGGGCGTGTACCGGCTCACCTTCGACGACGCGGCCACCGCGGTCCTGTACAGCTGGGACGCGTCCGAGAACTTCTGGCCCGCCCGGCCGGCCGGCGCTTCCACGGAGGACATGGCGGCCGACCCCTTCGCGGACGCCACCGGGTTCGATCTGTTCACCACGGCCCAGCGGCGCCTGTCCGGCCTCGGCGTCCGCGCGCCCCGGGTGTTCCTCGCCGACGCGAGCCGCACGCTCCTCCCGGCCGAGGTCGCCGTGGTCGAGGATCTCCGGGGCGGCTCGCTGGAGGAGCTGCTCCGGAGCGACCGCGCCGCCGCCCGGCCCGTCATGGCCCGGCTCGCCGAGCAGCTCGCCGTGCTCCAGGCGGCGCGGGGACCGGCCTTCGGGAAGGTCGCCCACGTGGCGGCGGGCGGGGGCGCCGGGCAGGGCCGTACCTGCGAGGCGGCCGTGCTCGAACGGGCCCTGCGGGACATCGAGGAGGCCGCCGCACTCGACGGCCGGGTGGCCGCCGCCCGGGGCCCGTTGACCGAGGCCGTACGCGAACTGGCCGCAGCCGTCCAGCCCCGTACGGAGTACGGGCTCATCCATGGCGAACTGGGCCCCGACCATGTGCTCGTCGACCCGGACGGCCATCCGGTGCTCATCGACATCGAGGGGCTCATGTACTTCGACATCGAGTGGGAGCACGTCTTCCTGAGGATGCGCTTCCACGAGGACTACGCGCCCCTGAGCCGGGCCGGGCTCGACGAGGACCGGCTGCGGTTCTACCGGCTGGCCACGCATCTGTCCCTCGTCGCCGGACCGCTGCGGCTCCTGGAAGGCGACTTCCCCGACCGCGACTTCATGAAGGCCATCGTGGAAACGCATCTGGGCCACGCGCTCGACCGTCTCGCGCCCCCGATCCGCGCCCGGAAAGCCGCCGAATCCGCCCGTAATGCGATGCCTGTGCCGAAAAGTTAGGCTGCGTACAGGAGCCGGCCGTCCGACCGGGCTTCCGGCCCACCTCCGGAGCGGGCGCATGGCAGGAGTCGATCGGGACCCGGACCGGCCGGTGATCGGCGACCGGCCGGTGATCGGCGCGGACCAGAGACTCGCCCTCAACCGCATGGGCAGCTTCGACTGGGACCTGGAGAGCGGGTCCTTCGAACTGGACGACGCCGGCCTCGCCGTCTTCGACCTGCGCCCCGGCGAGTACGACGGCCGGGCCGCCTCCCTGGTCTCGCGGGTGCCGCCCGAGGAGGGGCTGTGGATCGAAGCCGTGGTGGACGCGGCCGTCCGCGGCGGCCGTACGTCGTACGGCTCGTACTTCCAGGTCACCCGGCGTACCGGCCACCGGCAGTGGACCCATACCCGCGGCCATATCCTGCGCGACGAGCACGGCCGCCCGTACCGGGTCGTCGGCATCGTCCGCAACGCGACGGCGGAGTTCACCGAATTCTCCGCCGCGGGTCCGGCGGAGACGGCCAGGCCCGGTCTGACCACCGTGGTCCAGACCACCACGGAGGCCCTGTCGTCGGCGATCACCGTCGACGACGTCGCCGCCGTACTGACGGGCGCGGGCGGACTGGAGCGCTTCGGCGCCGACGGGCTGGCGCTGGGACTGGTGGAGGGCGGCGCCCTGCGGCTGATCGCCATGGCGGGCGAGTCCATGGAGGTCCTGGACGACCTGCGGCTGCACCGGCTCGACGGCTCCCTGCCGCTGGCCGACGCGGTCCTCAGACAGCAGCCGCGCTTCGTCACCTCACTGCGCGACCTCGTCGCCGACCGCTTCCCCCGGCTCCGGCCGTACATACGCGGGCTCGGGGCCAACGCGGCGGCCTTCCTGCCGCTGGTCGCCCAGGCCCGCTGCATCGGCTGTCTGGCGCTCTTCTACCGGTCCCGCACCCACTTCCCCGCGGTGGACCGCGAGGCATTTCTGGCACTGGCCGGAATCGCCGCCCAGTCGCTCCAGCGCGCCATCCTCTTCGACCAGGAGCGCGAGTTCGCCACCGGCCTCCAGGCGGCCATGCTGCCCCGGGACCTCCCCGAGTTCCCCGGCGCGGAGATCGCGGTGCGCTACCACGCCGCGTGGAGCGGCAGGGCGGTGGGCGGCGACTGGTACGACGTCATCTCGCTGCCCCGGGGCCGCGTCGGCATCGTCGTCGGCGACGTCCAGGGACACGACACACACGCCGCCGCCGTCATGGGGCAGCTGCGGATTGCCCTGCGCGCCTTCGCCGGCGAGGGCCACACGCCCGCGACGGTCCTGGCGCGCGCCTCGCGCTTCCTCGCCGAACTCGACACGGAACGCTTCGCGACCTGCGTGTACGCCCAGCTCGACCCGGAGACCGGCGCCATCCTGGCCGTACGCGCCGGCCATCTCGGCCCGCTCCTGCGGCACACCGACGGCAGGACCGGCTGGCCCCATCTGCGCGGCGGCCTTCCGCTGGGGGCCGCCACCGCCTTCGGATTCGAGGAGTTCCCCGAGACCCGGCTCGACCTCGTCCCCGGGGAGACCCTGGTGCTCTGCACGGACGGGCTCGTAGAGGAGCCCGGCCGGGACATCGCGGAGGGCATGGCGCTGCTGGCCGAGGCCGTACGGTCCGGCCCCGGCCGGGCGGGCGCGCTCGCCGACCACCTCTCCGAGCGGCTGTGGGAGCGCTGGGGGACCGGCGACGACGTCGCGCTCCTCGTCCTGCGCCGCCGCCCCGACCCCGGCACCGGCCGGGCGCCGCGCATGCACCAGTACATCCACCAGGCCGACCCGGAGGGCCTGGTGGAGACCCGCGCCGCGCTGCGCCGGGCGCTCACCGACTGGGGCATGCCGGAGCTTGCCGACGATGTCGAACTGGTCGCCGGGGAGCTGCTGGTGAACGTACTGCTGCACACCGAGGGCGGCGCCGTCCTCACCCTTGAGGTCCTGCCGGAACCGGCGCCGCGCGTCCGACTCTGGGTCAAGGACCGCTCCAGCGCCTGGCCCCGCCGCCGTGACCCCGGCGAGTCCGCGACCTCGGGGCGCGGCCTGTTGATGGTGGAGGCGGTGGCGGCCCGCTGGGGGGTCGAGCCGCGCGGCGACGGCAAGGCGGTCTGGTGCGAATTCGAGCGAGCCCCTGAGCCGGGCCCCACGGACTGACCGCAGTTATCCACAGGCCGGCCCGGTCCGGGCCAGTGCTGTGACCGGAAAGGTTCACCGGCTCGCGACGCCCGGCACGGCACCTCGCCGCGTTGTCGGACTCGGCCGAGTACGTCCAGTACGAGGCCGATCCTCCGCCTTGCGATGCACCGCACCGGACGCCGCGAGCCCACGGCAAACCTTTCCGGCCACAGCACTGGCTACCCCGACAATGAACGGGTGAGCCACTCCTATCGCGTACTCGGCACGACCCGGGCCCTCCGTCAGGACGGCACCGAGGTGCCGCTCAGCGGCGCGCGGCTGCGGGCGCTGCTGACCGCGCTGGCCGCTTCCGGCGGCCGGGCCGTCACCACCGGACAGCTGGCGGGCCAGGTGTGGGACGGGCCCGACGACCCGCCCGCCGAGGAGACGGCGGCCCTCCAGGCGCTGGTGGGGCGGGTACGGCGGGCCCTCGGCCGGGAGGCCGTCGCCTCCGTTCCCGGGGGTTACCGGCTGACCGCCCGGCGGGACGACATCGATCTCTTCCGTTTCGAACGGCTCGCGGCCGAGGGCGCCGCCGCGCTCGCTACCGGCGAGCCCGAGCGGGCGGCCGGGATCCTGGACGAGGCGCTGGCGCTCTGGGACGGGCCCGCGCTGGCCGACCTCCCCGGCCGCGCCTCCGACTTCCGGGCGGTACGGGCCGAGCGCGCCCGCCGCGAGGCCCGGCGCGCCCGCCTCGCCGCCGAGGCCGAGCGAGGCCGACCGCAGGAGGCACTGGCCGGTCTCGCCGCGCTCGCCGCCGAACACCCGCTGGACGAGCCCCTCCAGGCCCTGCGGATCCGCACCCTGCGCGCGGCCGGCCGGCCCGCCGAGGCGCTCCAGGCGTACGACGGCGTACGGACCGGCCTCGCCGACCGCCTCGGGACCGGCCCCGGCCCCGAACTGCGCGCCCTCCACGCCGAACTGCTCGCCGACGGCGTGCCCCCGCCGCCCGCGACGGTGTCCGTACGGAACGGCACACCGAACACACGGGATACGGCGGGCGCACCGGGCACGCGCGACATGGCGGGCGCGGTGGGTGTCGCGGCTCCCAGGGCCCTCGGTAACCTCCGGGCCCCGCTCACCTCGTTCGTGGGCCGCGAAGCCGAACTGGCCGGGCTCGCCACCGCGCTCCGTACCGTACGGCTGGTCACCCTGACCGGCGCCGGGGGCGCGGGCAAGACCCGGCTGGCGCTGGAGGCAGCCCGGGCCGGGGCGGAGGCGTGGCCCGACGGGGTGTGGCTGGCCGAACTGGCGCCCGTACGGGAAGCGGCGACCGTCGCCGAGACCGTCCTCACGGCGCTCGGCGCCCGCGAGACGGTGATCCAGGGCGCGGCGGCGGCCGACGGCCCCGCGCCGACGGATTCGTTGCTGCAACTCGCCGAACACTGCGGCCGGCGGCGGGCGTTGATCCTGCTGGACAACTGCGAGCAGGTGATCGGCGCCGTCGCCGAACTGGCCGAGGCCGTGCTGACCCGCTGTCCCGGGGTGACCCTGCTGGCCACCAGCCGTGAGCCGCTCGGCGTCCCGGGGGAGACCGTACGGACCGTGGGCCCGCTGCCCAAGGACATGGCGCTGCGGCTTCTCGCGGAGCGCGGCGCCGCCGCCCGTACGGGGTTCACCCCCGACGACGACCCGCTCGCCTGCGCCGAGATCTGCCGCCGCCTCGACGGCCTGCCGCTCGCCGTCGAACTGGCCGCCGCCCGGCTGCGGGCGCTCGCCCCGCGCCAGATCGCCGACCGGCTCGACGACCGCTTCCGGCTGCTCGGCCCGGGGAGCGGCCGGCGGACCGCGCTGCCCCGCCAGCAGACCCTGCGTGCCGTCGTCGACTGGTCCTGGGAGCTCCTCACCGAAGAGGAACGGACCGTGCTGCGGCGGCTGTCGGTCTTCTCCGGCGGCTGCGGCCCCACCGAGGCCGAGGCCGTGTGCGGACAACCGGCGGGGACCGGCGACGACGGCACACTGGGGCTGCTCGCCTCCCTCGTCGACAAGTCGCTGCTCGTCGCGGAGCCCGCGTCGGCGGAGGGAGCGGAAGGCCTGCGCTACCGGCTGCTGGAGACCATCGCCGAGTACGCCGCCGAGCGGCTGGACGCGGCGGGGGAGCGCGCGGCCGTGGCCCGCCGCCACCTCGTCGTCTACCGGGAGTTCGCCCGCACCGGCGACCTGGAGCTGAGGGGCCCCGGACAGGTGGGCATGCTGGACCGCTTCGAGCGGGAGCACGACAACCTCCGCACCGCCCTGCGTACGGCCGTCGACCACGGGGAGGAGCAGGAGGCGCTCTGCCTGGCGCTGTCGATGAGCTGGTTCTGGCAGCTGCGCGGCCACCGGAGCGACGCGCACACCTGGTCGGTCGCGGCGACGGCCCTCGGCCCCGACCCCTTCCGGACGCCGGTGCGGCCCGCCGTGCCGCTCGTCGAACCGTCGACGGCGCAGCCGCCGCCCTGGGCGGCCGAGCGGCTGTGGGAGGCCAGACGAGGGGTACGGCTGCTCATCCTGTGGAGCGACGAGGCGGACCCCGGCGAGCTGGAGCTGCCCCGCGCCCGGTCCCGGCTGCGCGCGGTCATCACCGCGTACGGGTCCGGGCTGCCGCAGAACTGCCGTCAGCCGGGTTCGCTGTGGTTCTTCGCCCGGCTGCTGACGGGGGAGCTGCGGGGGATCGAGGAAGCCATGGACGCCCTGGTGTCGGCGTGCCGCGCGCAGGCGGACGCCGAGAGCCGGGGCGGTGACGGTGAAGGCGAGGGCGCGGGCGGGAGCATGGACTGGGATCTCGGCCTGGCGCTGATGCTGCGCTCCAAGCTCCACGACGACCGGCCCGACGGGCTGGACCGGTCGGCGCGCGACGCGGACGAGGCGCTGACCCTGTTCGAGCGCACGGGAGACCTCGTCGGCATCGCCGAGTCGCTCGCGGCACGCGCCGAGACATATGAGCGCCAGGGCCGGTACGACGCGGCGGCTCTCGACTTCGAGCGTGCCATGGAGAGTTGCGCGCGCGTGGGCGCACACGGGCAAGTGCCTCTCTTCAAGGCCCGGCTGGCCTCCGTACGGCTGGCGGCGGCGCCGGACCCGGCGGCGCGGGCGGCTGCCGAACAACTGCTGGTCGCGGCCGTCGAGGAGGCGGCCCGGGGCAGGTGCCAGGCCGTCGGCGTGGCGCGGCTCCTGCTGGCCAGGCATTACGCGCACACCGGCAGGCGGCAGGCCGCGCGGAGCCAACTGCGCGCGCTGGAACCGCTTGCCGCGTCCGCCGGGCAGACGCTGCTGGGCGGCGCGGTCGCGGGCACGCACGCCTGGCTCGACTGCCTGGACGGGCGGTACGAAGAGGCGCGGGCACACGCCCGCGAGGCGGTACGACGGCTGGACGGCCTGGGCCATCTGGTGGCCCCGCACCTGATGGCCCAGCAGTTCGTCTGCGCCGCCTGGGCCAAGGCACGCCTGGGGGAGGCGGCGGACGCGGCCCGGCTGCTGGGCGCGTACGCCGGCCACACCGACCGGTCCGATGGCCCGGGACTGCGGCCCTTCCCGTCCCCGGCCGACCCGGAGACCCTCGCCCGCGCCGAATCCGCGGTCCGCGCCGCACTGGACGAACGCGGGCACGCCCGCGCCCGCGCGGAGGGCGCCGCGCTCCCGGTGAGGGAGGCGGCGGCCCTGATCTGACGTCCGACACGAGCGGAGCCCCCTGCGCGCCCGCCCCCTTACGCGCCCGCCGCCCGCTCCCGGGCCTCCGCGAGGTCCGCTTCCGTCGGCGCGTCGTCCTGGGTCAGCGACCGACGCCAGTATCCGGAGAAGTGGACCGCCCGCTTGTCGATCCCGCGCTCCTCGACGAGATGGCGCCGGAGCGCCCGGACCGTACCCGCCTCGCCCGCGAGCCACGCGAGGGCCGAGCCCTCGGGGAACACCGCGGCGCGCACCGCCGCGAGCAGCGGAGCGCCGGGAGCAGCGGGAGCGCCGGGAGCGGCGGGAGCACCGACACCGCCGGCCGGAGCGGGCCCGCGGTGCAGCCAGCGCACTGTCACCTCGCCCGTCGTGACGAAGCGCTGCTCCTCCGCGGCGTCCGCCACCTCGATCCAGGCCAGCGCGCGGGCACCCTCGGGCAGCGCCTCGATCAGGGTGCCGATCGCGGGCAGGGCCGTCTCGTCGCCGGCCAGCAGCATCCAGTCGGCCGTGCCGACCGGTACGGGCGTGGCGAAGTACGCGGACGGCCCGAACATGCCCAGGACATCACCGGGCGCGGCGGTACGGGCCCAGCGGGTCGCGGGTCCCGGGGCGTCGGCCGCCCGATCCTCCTCGTCGTGCAGGACGAAGTCGATGTCGATCGTGCCGCGCGGCAGGTCGTGCGCGCGGACCGTATAACTGCGCGCCCAGGGCCGTTCCGCTTCGGGGATCGCCAGGAACGCGCCGTACCAGCGCAACACCTCCCCGGCCGGCCCCGACCCAGGCCCCGTCCCCGACCCCGACCCAGTCCCCGCCCCCGACTCCGTTTCCGCCGCCGGGAGCCGGGGAACGCACTGTCCCGGCCTCGGGAAGTACAGCTTCACCTGCTGGTCGGGCCCGGCCGCCGCGAAGTCCGTGAGGTCCGGACCGCCGAAGGTCACCCGGGTCATGCGCGGGGAGATCCGCGCGACGCCGGTCACCTCGACGGTCCGGACCGGCAGCGCTCCGGCCGGCGGGTGTCCGGCGCCGGGCACATCGGTGTGATCGCCGCTTCCGGTGTGTTCGGTGTGTGCCTTGTGTCCGGTGTGGTTCTTGTCGGTCATAAGGACCACGCTGACAGCCCGCGCCGACACGGGACCGACAGCACACCTACACGCGTCGGCTACAGGGCCTCGTCTACGCGGCGTCGTCCGCCGCGACCGCCTCCAGCGCGTCGGACACCGCGTCGAGGAAGCGGGCGTGCGCCCGGTGGCTGACCGGCGCCTCCGGATTCCACGGCACGATCCGCGCGCTCTCCTCAAGGGCCCGCCAGTCCGCGTTGGCCAGGAGTGCGTCGCGCGGCGCCGCGTTCGCCCGGACGTCCGCGAGGACGATGCCGGGGGCCAGTGCGGCGGCCTCGGACCACGGAGCCGTACGCCAGTTCGCCCCGCCGTCCTCCGCCGGCTCGATCAGGGCCACGCCCAGCTCGGTCAGGGCCCGCAGATCGGGCCAGGTCCCCGGCCGGGCCAGATACGCGGACTCCGGTCCCGCCGCCGACAGGGCCAGCACCCCGGGGCCGCCCGGCCGCGCCGCGACCACCGCGCGCAGCCGGTCCTCCGCGCGCTCCAGCTCCGCCTCGGCGGGCCGGACCGGCGTACGCAAGGAGCGGGCCAGCGCGGAGAACCGGTCCCGCACGCCGTCGAGCGAGCGGTCCTTCCCCACCTCGATGACGACCACCGGAATCCGCTCCTCCAGATGCTTGGCGGCCTCCGGGTCGATCCCGTACACCTGTCCGCCGCCATAGCTGACGGCGACGATCAGATCCGGCTCCGCCGCGTGGAGCGCGTCCAGATCGAGGGCGCTGCCGGCGCCGAAGTGGCGCAGCTCGGCGAGGGGAAGCTCGCCGGCCTTCGCCGGATCCGGAGTGTCCCCGTCATGGTGGGAACCGAAGATGCCCAGCGGACGCAGACCGTGGTCCCACAGCGTCGCGCCCGCCTGTATATAGGCCACCACGCGTACCGGGTGGTGGTCCGCCACGGTCAGATGGCCACGGTCGTCCGTGAACTCCCAGCTGATGCCCGGGTTCATGCCTCGCCTCGTTCCGCTTGTGTTGGTGCGGTGTCCTGAACGCGTATCCGTACGTGGGTTCGTACGGGGCGCCACCCACTCTCTGCCCACCGGGGGGCGCGCGGACTCTTCCCGCGCGCCAGGGAAATCAGCGGGAAAGACCGGGAACCGCCGCGAAACGCCGGTCACACCTCATGGCTCGATCAGACCGGCCCGGATCGCGTAGCGCGTCAGCTCCAACCGGTCGCGCAGACCCAGCTTCTGGAGCAGGTTCGCGCGGTGCCGCTCGACGGTCTTGACGCTGATGAGTAGCATCCCGGCGATCTCCTTGGAGGTGTGCCCCTCGGCCACCAGCTTGAGGATCTCCTCCTCGCGCGGGGTGAGGGCGCTGTCGGGGATGCTGTCGCCCTGCCGTACCCGGTCGAGATAGTTCCTGATCAGGGCCGTCACCGCGCCGGGGTAGAGGAACGGCTCGTCGCGCATCGCGGCCCGGCACGCCTCCACCAGGTCCCGGTCGGCGACGGACTTGAGGACGTAGCCGCTGGCGCCGGACTTCAACGCCTCGAAGAAGTACTGCTCGTTGTCGTACATCGTCAGCATCAGGATGCGGAGCTCCGGCTGTAGCCGGGAGAGTTCGCGCGCGGCCTGAAGACCGGTCAGCCGGGGCATCGCGATGTCAAGGATCGCCAGGTCGGGACGGTCGGCGCGGGCCATCTCGATGGCCTCGGCGCCGTCGCCCGCCTCCGCGACGACCGTCAGATCCGGCTCGTTGTCGAGGATGAGCCTGACTCCCCGCCGGACCAGCGCGTGATCGTCCGCCAGAAGGATGCGGGTCTTGCGCGGCGTTTCGGTCATGGTCGGTTGTCCCCGTCTCCGTTGAACCGGTCGGCCCGGTCCAGCCTGTCGGCCGTGTCAGCCGCGTCGGCCGTGTCGGTCGTGCCGGTCGTGTCGGTCTCGTCCTCGTCGGTCGTGTCGAGCACCGCGCTGATCGGGACGCGCAGCCGTACGTCCGTACCGCCGCCCGGTTCCGGCCCCCGCTCCACGGACACCTCGGCGCCGATGAGCAGGGCGCGCTCCCGCATCCCGAGGATCCCGGCGCCCTCCGTCGCCGTACCGATGCCCTTGCCGTCGTCCCGGAGCAGCAGCTCCACCCCCGAGGGCGTACGCCGGAGCGCCAGCTCGACCCGGTGGGCGTCGGCGTGGCGGACGATATTGGTGAGCCCCTCCTGTGCGACCCGGTAGAGGACCAGCTCGACATCCTCGCCCAGCGGCGGCAGTTCGCTGTCGAAGCCGCACCGGACCGACAGCCGGCTGTGGGTCGTGATCTCGTTGGTGAGCGCCTTGAGCGCGCTGATCAGCCCCAGCTCCTCCAGCACTCCCGGGCGGAGCCGGCGGGCGATCCGGCGGATCTCGTCGAGGCTGCCCCGGGTGGTCTCCTGCACATGGTGCAATTCGGCCCGGAGCGGTGCGGGCGCCCGGTCGGCGACCCGTTTCAGTTCCAGCAGGACGGCCGTGAGGGTCTGCCCGATCTCGTCGTGCAACTCCTGCGCGATCCTGCGGCGTTCGGCCTCCTGGGCGGAGAGCGCGCGCCCGCTGCTGGCCGCCCGCTCAGCTTCGAGCCGGTCCAGCATGGTGTTGAACGTCATGATCAGCTCGGCGATCTCGCCGTGCCCCGAGACCGCGGGACGGCGGCCGGGACGCAGCAGATCGGTGGTGGTCATGGCCCGGGTGAGCCGTTGCAGCGGGCTGAGCCCGATCCTCAGCAGCGCGGCGTTGGCGACGAGCATGGCCGCCAGCCCCAGCGCCATGATCAGCGCCTCGGTCAGCAGGACGGGGGCGGAGATGGTGACCGGGCCGAGCAGCAGCAGCGCGGTCGCCGCGAACAGCACGGCCGCGTTGAGCAGGAAGATCCGCCAGAACAGGGACACGTACAGGACCTCCTCTCAGTGGATGGCCCCCCACTATCGCCCGCCCGGCACGCCATGGGTGCCGTACCCCACCCGTCTACATGTCGTACACCCCCGGATGTGGGTGCTGGTGCCGATGGTCCGCGGGTGGGTCGGTGGGCGAGGGTGGAGGGGCGGACGGGCGTACGGGCATACGCGGCGGAGCGGGCAGGGCGAGACACACAGGGCAGCGGAGACAGGACAGCGGGACGGGCAGGGCAGGCAGGGCAGGCAGGGCAGGGCAGCGGGGCGTAACAGCAGGGGAGGACGGCCATGGCGACGGACGAGGACCGACGGCTCGGTGACCTGGCGGAGCGGCTGGGCCAGGACGACCCCCGGTTCGCGCACGCGATGCGCACCGGAACCCCGTGCAGCCCGCGCGAGTACCGCAGGGGCGCCGCCTGGACCATGCTGGCCGTAGCGCTCGGCGGGCTCGCCCTCGGCATCGCCATGGGCCACGGGCTGCTCATCGCCGGCGGGCTGGTGCTGGCGGGAGCCGCCGCACACCGCTTCGACCCCGACCGCGGCCGGGTCCGGCAGGGGATCGCACCGCCGCCGAACTAGTGCCCCTCCCGGCAAGCTTTGCCCCGTCGCGCCGCCCAGCACGCACGCTCGCCGCGTTGGCCAAAAGCCCAGGTAGCTCCCTCCCCAAGCTCTCGGCTCCGCTCGAGCAGGGGAGACCCCATCCCAGAACTTCCGGCCGCCTTGCGAGAGCGCTCGGCATCCGGAGGATGAATCAAAGTGCCGAGGCGGAGTGAGCGAAGCGAGCGCAGCGCACCGGACGATGCTCCTTTCGGGGCAAACATTGCCGGTCGCGGCACTAGTCCGTATCCCACTGCCGTCCCACCGCCTCGCGCGCTCAGGGCCTCGTTACCGAGGCCCTTTTCGTCGTATAGCGTGCCAATAAGCACATTTTATTTTACGTTAAAATGGCGTGTGGCTGACCAACGCTTCCTTGAGCGATGGTCTCCCCATTACCCGGATCTCCGGGCTGACGGTCGGTTCACGCGGGGGCGGAGGGGCGGTTCCACAGTGCGCGCTCCCCAGTTGATCCGCCGTACCCGGTCGGCCGAGGCCGTGTCGATCCCGTCGAGGGTGCCCTTACCGGTGCTTCCCCGCGGCGCATGATGGAGAATCCCTGTCCGGTGGTGGGCAAAACATCCAGCCCTGCCGCCCGGTCGCCGCTCCCCGGAGGCCGTCATGCCCGTACACCGCACGCCCACGCCCGCATGGAGCATTTCCTATGGAGCCCACAGCTCACGTCAGCAAGACCGCCCTGCCCGGGGTCGGTACCCGCTACGACCTGAACACCGAAGCGGGGAAGCACCTGTCGGTGGTCGTGCACCAGGACGGGCGGCGCATTCTCGCGTTTCACGACCCCGAGGACGACGACAACTGCCGGGACGCCGCGCCGCTGGCACCGCACGAGTCGAACGCGCTCTCCAAGCTTCTGATGCCCGACCCCGTCGCGCATCTGCACCAGCACCTCGAGATCGACCTGCTCACCGAGCACATCCCGGTCACCAAGCGGTCCCCCTACGTGGGCCGGACGCTCGGTGACACCCAGGTGCGCAGCCGCACGGGCGCCTCCATCGTCGCCGTGCTGCGCCGCACCGATGCCTTTCCCTCGCCCACCCCGGACTTCCGCTTCGCCCTGGGGGACACGCTCGTCGTCGTCGGAACCCGGGAAGGCGTGGACGCCGTCGCCGAACTGATCACCGGAGGATAAAGCGCCCGTGCACGAAACCACCGAACTGCTCATCGAACTCGGGGCCATCATCCTCGCCCTGGGGATCCTGGGCCGGCTCGCCGGCCGTGTGGGCTTCTCCGCCATCCCGCTCTATCTGCTCGCCGGGCTCGCCTTCGGCCACGGCGGCCTGCTCCCGCTCAACGCCAGCGAGGAGTTCGTCGCCACCGGCGCGGAGATCGGCGTCATCCTGCTGCTGCTCCTGCTCGGTCTGGAGTACAGCGCCTCCGAGCTGGTCTCCAACCTGAAGACCCAGTACCCCTCGGGCATCGTCGACTTCGTACTGAACGCCGTGCCGGGTGCCGTCGCCGCGCTGATCCTGGGCTGGGGCCCGGTCGCGGCGGTGGCCCTGGCGGGCGTCACCTGGATCTCGTCGTCGGGGGTGATCGCCAAGGTCCTCGGCGATCTCGGCCGGCTCGGCAACCGTGAGACCCCGGTGATCCTCGGCGTCCTGGTGATAGAAGACCTCGCCATGGCCGTCTATCTGCCGCTGCTCACCGCCCTGCTCGCCGGGCTCAGCCTCGCGGGCGGCAGCCTCACCCTGCTGATATCGCTCGGTACGGTCGGCGCGGTGCTCTATCTGGCCCTGCGGCACGGTCGGCTGATCAGCCGCGCCGTCTCCTCCGACAACCCCGAGATGCTGCTCCTGGTCGTCCTCGGCCTGACCGTGCTGGTCGCCGGGGTCGCGCAGCAGCTCCAGGTCTCGGCGGCGGTCGGCGCGTTCCTCGTCGGGATCGCGCTCTCGGGCGAGGTCGCGGAGGGCGCGCACAATCTGCTCGCGCCCCTGCGTGACCTGTTCGCCGCGGTCTTCTTCGTCTTCTTCGGGCTGAACACCGACCCGGCCGCCATTCCGCCGGTGCTCGTCCCCGCGCTCATCCTGGCGACCATCACGACGCTCACGAAGATCGGAACCGGCTGGTACGCGGCCAAGCGGGCCGGTGTCAGAACGGCGGGCCGCTGGCGCACCGGCGGCACGCTGGTGGCGCGCGGCGAGTTCTCCATCGTCATCGCCGGGCTCGCCGTCGGCGTGGAGCCGCGCATCGGGCCGCTGGCCACGGCGTACGTTCTGATCCTGGTGATCCTCGGGCCGCTGGCCGCCCGCTGGACGGAGCCGCTGGCCCGGCGTCTGACGCGCAAGCCGGCGCCGGCGTCCGGCCCCGTGGCGGCGGCTGCGGCCGGCGCGGACTCCGCCGTACCGGAATCGTCCGTACCGGAGACGGCCGGGGCGTCCCTGGAGACCGTGGAGACCGTCAAGCCGGAACCCACCGACGCTGCGCCCAGCCACGGTTGACGATCCCGGGGTTCGCGTACGGGGCACAGGACGCGCGCCCTGCGCCCTGTGCCCCTGCCGAACCGGCCACCGGCCGACATGCGGCCGGGGCCCGGCCGGAGCTAAAATCTACAGGAGTGTAGAAGCTCCCGGCAGATGGTGTCCGCCAGATGGTGTCCGGGAGATGGCGCCCGGGAGATGGCGTCGGAACCACCGCGCGCGGCCTCAGTAGCATGGGCTCTTCGTCCCGTGGCGCGGCCACGCGGCCGGAGGGAGGCGATCGACCGTGAGGGCACAAGGGAGTCCGAGCCGGAATCCGAGCGACAGCCCGAGTCCGGGGCCCGGCCCGCATCCGCATCCGCAGCATCCGCATCCGCACCCGGACGAGCGTCCCCGCAGGCGGGGCCAGGGCAAGCTGGAGGCCCAGGTCCTTGCCGCGCTGAGCGACGCCCCCGGTCCTGTCACCGCGGCCTGGGTGCACGGGCGGTTCGGCGGAGATCTGGCGTACACGACCGTCATGACCATCCTCACCCGGCTCCATGCCAAGCGCGCCGTCACCCGCGAGCGCGCGGGCCGCTCCTTCCAGTGGCGCGCGGCCTCGGACGAGGCGGGTCTCGCCGCGCTGCGGATGCGCAGGGTGCTGGACGCGGAGGCGGACCGCGGCGCCGTACTGGCCCGGTTCGTCACCACGCTCTCACCCGATGACGAACGGGTGCTGCGCGACCTGCTCGGACTCCCCGAGGACGGCGACATGGACGGCGACATGGACAGCGGCATGGACGGCGGCATGGACAGCGACACGGCCGGTGGCGCGGCCGGGGCGGAGGGCTGAGAGGCCAGTGGGTGTCTTCGTCTATCTGCCGCTCGTCCTGCCGCTGACCGCCCTGCCGGTCGCGCGCCTCGCCGCGTACCGTCTCCATCCCCGCGTCGCCACCCGTCTGCTCGCCGCGTTCGCCGCCGTCCTCGCGGTGTGCAGCACGCTCTGCCTGGGGCTCCTGGTGGTGGTCGGCACGGCGCAACTGGCCGGAAACCCGCTGCCCGACGCCTGGTCGGACCCCGAGGTCCGGCGGGCGGTCCCGTACGACGGGATCACCGGCAAGGCGGCCATTGTGGCCCTCGCCGCGGTTGCCGTGGGCTGTGCGGAGGCGGCTCTGCGCCATCGCCGTGTACGCCGCCGGGCGCAGCGGGCGCTGGCAGGACTGCCCGCCGGGGAACTCGCCGTCGTGACCGACGACGCTCCGTACGCCTACGCGCTGCCGCTGCCGCTGCCGCTGCCGCTGCCTCGGACGGGGACACGGGCGGCACCCGACGGAAGCGACGCCCGTACCGCGACGGCGGCCCGCACGCGCGGCCGGATCGTCGTGTCCACGGCCATGCTCGCGTGCCTCGGCCCCCGGGAACGGGCGGCGCTGGTCGCGCACGAGCGCGCGCATCTCGCCGGGGGCCACCACCGGTTCCTGCTGACCGTACGGCTCGCCGCGCGGGCCAATCCGCTGCTGCGCCCGCTGCGGGCGGCGGTCGCGTACACCAGCGAACGCTGGGCGGACGAGGAGGCGGCGCGGGCCACCGGGGACCGTACGGTCGTGGCACGCGCCATCGGCAAGGCCGCGCTCGTCTCCCGGGGCACCCCGACCCCGACCCTGGCGGGTGTCGCCGGCCCGGTCACCGCGTCCGGCACCGGCGCCGGCCCGGTGCCGCGCCGGGTGGCCGCCCTGCTGGGACCCGCCCCGGCGGCGGTGCGCTGGCCGCCGGTGTTCACCGCGGTGGGGCTGGCCGTATGGGCGGCGGCGGTCGGAACGCTCGGCTCCGCCCTCTCGTCGGCGAACGCCGCCGTCACGCTCGTCCTCGTCCTGCGGGCCGCCACCCAGCTGTGACGTCCGCGGCCACCGGCGTGCGTGACGTGATCACTGCTTTCGGTACTGATACGCCTCCGATGCCGCTGCCTCCACCGCGTCCAGATTCCCGCCCGCCGAGGCCGTGACCAGGGCGGCGACCGCTCCCTCGACGAAGGGCGCGTCGATGAGCCGTGCCCGCGCCGGGAGTTCGTCGCCCTCGGCGAGCATCGCCTTCACGGTGAGCACGGCGCTGCCGAGATCCACGAGGATCGCCACCCCCGCGCCCCGGTCCACCTCCGCCGCCGCGGCCGCGATCAGCTCGGAACTCGTGCCGAGCCCGCCGTCGGGGGTGCCGCCGGCGGCCGCGACGGGGGCGGTACCACCGCCGCCCGTCAGCCCCTGTGCCAGCGCGGCGACGGCCGTGGCGAGCGGGCCGCTGTGGGACACGAGGACGATGCCGACCGGCGCCTCGACGCTCATCCGGCCACCTCCGCGGCACCGGCGAGAGCGCCGATCAGCAGCGCGGACGAGGTCGCGCCCGGATCCTGGTGCCCGATACTCCGTTCACCCAGATAGCTCGCCCGGCCCTTGCGCGCCTGGAGCGGTACGGTGGCGAGGGCGCCCTCCTCGGCGGCGCGCGCCGCCGCCGAGAACGCGGAGTCCGACGACGGAGCGGAACCGAACGCCTCGACCGCCGGCTCCAGCGCGTCCAGCATCGTCTTGTCCCCGGCCTGCGCCCCGCCCAGCTGCGCCACGGCCGCGACGCCGGTGCGCAGCGCCTCGGCCAGCTGCGCGGGGGTGACCTCGGCCGCGTCCCCGAGCGCCTTGCCCGTACGCCGCAGGAGCGTCCCGTACAGCGGCCCGGACGCGCCGCCCACCGTGGAGATCAGCCGCCGTCCCGCCAGCGTCAGCGCGGCGCCGGGCGTGGCCGGCGGCTCCTCTTCGAGACTGGCCGTGACGGCGCGGAAACCGCGCTGGAGATTGCTGCCGTGATCGGCGTCGCCGATGGCCGAGTCCAGCTCCGTCAACAGGTCCGCCTCCCGCTCCACGGCGACCGCGGTGGCGGTCAGCCAGCGGACGAAGAAAGCCGTGTCGAGCGTCCGGTCCATCGCGATCTCCTCGCCCCACGGGCCTCCCGGCCCACCCAAAGCCCAAGCCCAAGTCCTACGGGGCCGCCTACCGACCCCAGCGGAGCGCGGCGGTCTCCACCGGCGCGTCCCACAGCCGCAGCAACTCCTCGTCGACCTGGCAGAGGGTCACCGAGCAGCCCGCCATGTCGAGCGAGGTCACATAGTTGCCGACGAGCGTACGGGCCACCGCGACGCCCCGCTCGCCCAGTACCCGCTGCACCTCGGCGTTGAACCCGTAGAGCTCCAGCAGCGGCGTCCCGCCCATGCCGTTGACCAGCGCGATGACCGGGCCCGAGGGCCGGAGGTCGTCCAGTACGGCGTTCACGGCGAAGTCGGCGATCTCGTGGGAGGTCATCATCGCGCGCCGCTCGCGCCCCGGCTCACCGTGGATCCCGATGCCCAGCTCCAGCTCGCCCGGGGGCAGGTCGAAGGTGGGGCTGCCCTTGGCGGGCGTGGTGACGGCGCTGAGCGCGACCCCGAAACTCCTGGAGCTCCCGTTCACCCGCCTGCCGATCGCCTCGACCCGCTCCAGCGGCTGCCCCTCCTCGGCCGCCGCCCCCGCCATCTTCTCCACGAACAGGGTCGCGCCCGTACCGCGCCGCCCGGCCGTGAACAGGCTGTCGGTCACCGCCACATCGTCGTTGACCAGGACTTTTCCGATCTGAACGCCCTCGTCCTCGGCCAGCTCGGCGGCCATGTCGAAGTTCAGCACGTCACCGGTGTAGTTCTTCACGATGAACAGCACCCCGGCCCCGCTGTCCACCGCCGCGGCGGCCCGCACCATCTGATCGGGCACGGGAGACGTGAACACCTCCCCGGGACACGCGGCCGACAGCATCCCCGGCCCCACGAACCCCCCGTGCAACGGCTCATGCCCCGACCCGCCCCCGGAGACCAGCCCCACCTTCCCGGCGACAGGCGCGTCCCGCCGTACCACCACCCGGTTGTCCACATCGACATTGAGCTCGGGATGCGCGGCGGCCATCCCCCGCAGCGCATCCGCGACAACGGTCTCCGGCACGTTGATCAGCATCTTCAAGGGTGCCTCCCAGGTAGGCTAACAGCTCTGCTCCTGACCAGCGTTTTCGCAGGTCAAGTGGTGCATATCCCATTTGTGATCTTGGCGGTCCTTAGCGGTCCGAAGCGGGTTCCGGCGGTACTGATGCTGACCTCATGCTGACTTTCCTGACGCATGGTCAGCTCCTCGTGAGACGGTCCGGCGCGGCGATCCGCCGTACAGATCCAGTATCGATCGAACCGGGCCAAGTGGCACGGCATGCGACGTGAGGGCTTGGCCGCGGGGCGAGGCATCTGGCCGATCGCCCTCCCGGCCTGCATGGTCTAGGTCACCCGGAGGCTGTCACCCCGCCCAGAACAAGGACGGAGGCTGGCTGAGGGGGCCCCGCGCAGGTCCTCAGTGGGTGGCCCAGCTTGCCGTGCGGTCGTCGCGCTTCAGGGTGCTCAGTCGGAAGGTGAGCTGGGTGGCGGCGTCTGCGTCGCCTTGTTCGCTGCGGCGGATGAAGGTGCCGAGAGTGTGGAGGTCGCGGAGGCTGGTGAGTACGGAGAGGCCCGGCCAGTTGGTGAGGTCGTGGCCGTATGCGGTGGAGAAGGCGCGGAGCTGGGTGGGAGTGCGGCCGAAGCGGGTGCCTTGGAAGGTGTTGGCGAGGTCGGCTTCGCGGGGGCCGATGCCTGCTTCGTCCCAGTCGCTGAGGCGGGCGGCGGTGCCGTCCCAGAGGGTGTTGCCGGGGTAGGCGTCGCCGTGGATCAGGCCGTGGCCCAGGGGGGAGTCGAGGTGGGCGTACGCGTCGAGGAGTTCGTCGGATCGGCCGAGGATCCAGTCGCGGTCGGCGGCTGTGAGGGCAGTGGTGGAGCGGACGACCGCGCGCAAGGAGACGTGAGGCTGGTACGCGGGCAGGTCGATGGGGGGAGTGGGGAGGGCGTGGAGCTGTTTGAGGAGCCCGCCGAGGTGTTCGGGCCCGGGGGGTGGACCGTCCGGCTGGGGGTAGTGGTGCCACAGGGTGATGGTGAAGCCGTCGATGTCCAGCGGCTGCGGCACGTCGAGCGGTTCGGTGACCGCGAGGCCCTGTTTGGCCAGCAGGCGGGTGAGATCGACGGCTCGTTGTATCTCCGTGCGCTGGTCCGATCTGCTGACCCGGACCACGGCGTCCGCGTGGGGGAGAAGGTAGACGGAGGTCGCGTGGGCGCGGAGCGGGGTCAGGTCGTGTGTGTGGAGTCCCCAGGTCGTGCAGGCGTGCAGGGCCGCGTTCTGGGGGGTGAGAGAGGTGGCGGTCATCGCTGTGACCGTATCGCGGCTGTCGAGTCGATGACCCGGTAGTCCCGGATCAAGGCCATGAGCTGGGCGATCGTCCTGTTCCCCTTGAGTTCGGGGCGGCTGGTGAGGCTGTCCAGGCGGTTCAGTGCGTTGCCGAGCTGGCGGATACGCATCTGCGGGGGCAGTTCGAGGACATGGCCCAGGGCCGTCGCTGCCTCGTCGAAGTCTCCGCGAAGGAGTCCGATCGTGATGAGGTCCATCTGGGCGAGGATTTCGTCCCCGTACGAGCGCTCCTCGCTCGGACCGCTTCGGTAGGCGGTGATGGCGGCGGTGGCGTGGTGGTGTGCCTCGTCGTAGTTGCCGAGGAGGGTGAGGGCTCCGCCGATGTAGTAGTCCTGTTTGGCGGTGGGGAAGGTCAGCAGGCCGCCGAACTGTTCGACCTCGTCGTGCACCGGCGTCTCTTCCCGGGCCTGCTTCATTCGGTCCAGAGCGGCGAGCGATAGCCGACGGTCCCCGATACGGGCCGCGGTGCGCGCTTCGATGGCGGCGATACGGATACGGGCCTCACCGGCCGGGGCCAGACGGGCCGCGTGTTCCGTCAGCTTCAGGGCCATCCGGTTCTGCGGCGACCACTCGGTGATCAGCGCGGCCGTACCGGCGGCCCAGGCTCGCAGACCGGTGTGGTCGGCCTGTTCGGCGCACATACGGGCGGTACGGATCTGGGCCATCGCGGACGTTGATTCGCCGAGGTTCTGCGAGGCGTGGGCGAGCAGCAGGCATGCCGTACCGGCCAGCATGAACAGCTCACGCGTCTGCTGCGGGCGCTGACGGCCCTGGAGCAGAACGAACAACTGGTCTCGTACCGAGATGAGTTCGGTGAAGAGCGGGAACAGCGGCGCGTGTACGTAATCGGTCGCTATCCGCGCGAGCGAGAAGTGGAACCGCTCCAGTACCTCTGCGCTGACATTGCTCGGCGAAATCAGTTCGACGAAGTCGTGTGATGTCTGGGCGGCTTCACTGGCGAGTACTCGCAGGTCTGGTTCGTGTTCTGCGGTACCGGCGTCGGCGAGGGGTTGGATGACGGGCCGCAGACCGGCCGGGACGCCCAAGGCGTCCAAGAACTTCTGTGTCTTGTCGAGTCGGGTCAGGCGGCGCGCGCCTGATTCGAGCTGTGAGAGGTAGCCCTGTCTGAGAGCCTGTCGGGTGGCCGGTCGTGTGCGTAGAGCGACTGTCGTGAGTCGCCTTCCTGGCATGACGATGGCCCCGGAATGATCACGCGGTGTGTGTACGTGCGACAACTCCGGGGCCGTCAGTGGCTCATGTTATCCGTCCAGCCTGACCGATGAGATGTGGGAGATTGTCAGACCGCTGCTGCCGGTTCGTGACCTGCGGAAAGGCGGCGGGGTCCGCAAGTACGCGGACCGGCTCGTACTGGATTCGATCTTCTACCTGTTGCGGTCGGGCTGTCAGTGGCGGATGCTCCCGCACGACCTGATGCCCTTCGACGGAGCCCACCGCTGGTTCACCAAGTGGCGCAAGGACGGCACCTGGGACCGCATCCACGATGCGCTCCGCCGCCGGGTACGCGTCGAGGCCGGACGCGATCCCGAGCCGTCGGCCGCCGTGATCGACGCCCAGACAATCAAGTCCAGCGAGGGCGGTGAGGCACGCGGATTCGATGCGGGCAAGCGGACCACAGGTCGCAATCGGCACGTGCTCGTCGACACGATGGGTCTGCTGCTGGTCGCCGTCACCTCCGCGTCCGTCCAGGACCGGGCCGGAGGCCGTACCGTCCTCGCGCGGCTCGCCGCCGGCTTCCGCACGGTCGGCCTGGTGTGGGCCGACGGCGGATACGCCAACTCCGTTGATTCCACACTGCTTTCATGGGCCCGCGACGCCTTGGACATCGTTGTCGAGATCGTGAAACGGACCGACGACACCAAGGGATTCAAGGTGCTCCCGCGCCGGTGGGTGGTAGAGCGGACGTTCGGCTGGCTGGTCCGCAACCGCCGGCTGGCCCGGGACTACGAACGGCTGACAGCGACCTCCGAGGCCATGATCAAGGTGGCGATGATCCGCCTGATGCTTGTCCGGCTCGCCGGGCAGCCAGCGCGGTGGAGCCATGAACCCCACCGCAAGACCGCCCGAGCCAACACTGCCGAAGACCTCATCGCAGCGTAATCAACCGGCCACCCGACAGGCTCTCAGGCGGTGGCAGACGGTTTCGTAGCCGAGGCCGTAGCGGTCGGTGAGGCGTTCGATGTCGTAGCGGACCTCTTCGGAGCCGTGTGGAAGGCGTATACGGCAGGATCAGCGCCGCGGCGAAGTAGTTGACGATGCCAATGCGGGCCAGGTCACGGGCGGGAGAACCCGGCGGGAAGTCCTCGCAGGCCTGGCGGATCGACGGCGGCCGCGGGATCGGTGGCAGGACGGCGCCGAACTCCTGCGCCGGCCCTTCGAGTGCTTCGGCCGCCGCATCGTCCAGTCGGTCCTCGGCGATGAGACCGAGAAGTGAGCAGCCATTCGGGACCGGGTGCAGGCCCTGTCGGCTCCACACCCCGACGCGCTGGTCGCCCTCGTCATCGAGGACAGTGCTCCATCGCATGAACGCACCTTCCGTCTAGGACTCGTCTCCGACACCGTCCGGAAAGTCAGCCGGGATCGATCTCCTTGCGGGCGGTGGTGTCGTTGTGCTCATGGATGAGCGCGATCGCGAGGCGCTCATCGCGGTCGGTGATGGCGTCGACGAGCGCGACGTGGATCCGGTGCCGCCTCGCGAGTCCGTCGGTGAGCGGTTGCTCGACGGCGGGCTCGACCGACATCGTGTGCGACTCGATGAGCTCGATCATGCTCGTGTAGAAGCAGCGCAGTATCGCATTGGGACTCGCTCCCGCGATGGCCACGTGCAGCGCCCAGTTGGCGCGGATGAACCCGATGGTGTCGAGTTCGTCCGCCGCGGCCGACATCCGCGCCAGCTCTCGCCGCATCGAGTCCAGATCCTCCACCGACGCGAACCGAACCGCGTGCTCGACCATCAGGGGGTCCAGAGCGTTACGGATGCGTCCGGCGTCGGTCACCGACGCCGCGGCCGCGTCCTCGTCCAGCGCGAGGACGGCGTGCCCGAGGCGTACCGTCGGAGACGGGTGGCTGACGAACAGACCTCCGACACGCCCCGTGCGGACCATGACCACGCCGCGGGCCTGCACCAGGCGCAGCGCCTCGTTGAAGGTGCCCACCGAGACCCCGCAGTAGGCACGCAACTCCCCCTTGGTGCCCAGGCGATCGCCAGGTTCGGCGGCCGCGGCGAGCGCCGCGAGCCGCTCGGCCACCTGTTCGGGCCGAGTGGACACGGACGTAGAGGAGGCGTGCTGCGCATCGTGAGCCATGACCGCGACCTCCTGTCGCTTACGACCTCCGGAGACACCCCGAAAAACTAGCATGGCAGTTTCGGCTCCAGCTCTTGACAAGTCGCCCGGGTCACATGCCAACCTCTCGAGAGAATAAACCACCATGCTGGTTTATGGAAGCGAGGTCTCATGCGCATCGCCAACCTCTCCGGGCGGCTGGCCCTGGTCGACGGCGCGGGCATCGTCGCCCTCGACGTCGAGCGGGCCAGCAGCGGTCGGTTCGGCCCGAACCCGCAGGGCGTCTACGACGACTGGGCGGAGTTCGTCGCGTGGGCGGCCGACGTCGACCCCTCGGCCGGGCAGCCGTTCCGTGTGGAGGAGCTCGGTCCGCCGGCCCCGACCCCTCGGCAGGTATTGGCGATAGGGCTGAACTACTCCGACCACGCGGCCGAAGCCGGCGTGGCGGAACCCACCGCCGCGACCGTCCTGTTCACCAAGTGGCCGTCCTGCCTGACCGGCCCCGTCAGCGACGTCGAGCTACCGGAGGGCGGACGGGTCGACTGGGAGGTCGAGCTCGTCGTCATCATCGGCCGGTACACCCATCGCGTCCGCGAGGACCGGGCCTGGGGCAGCGTCGCCGGGCTGACCGTCGGTCAGGACCTCTCCGAACGCATCCTGCAGACGGCCGGGCCTGCGCCCCAGTACAGTCTCGGGAAGTCGCTTCCCGGCTTCGGTCCGATCGGCCCGTGGCTGGTGACCCCCGACGAGATCGAGGATCGCGACAACCTCGAGATCGGCTGCTTCGTCAACGGTGAGCAAGTCCAGAAGAGCCGGACCAGCAACCTGATCTTCTCCGTCCCGTCGATGGTCGCCCAGCTCTCCGAGAACCTGCCGTTGCTGCCGGGAGACGTGTTGTTCACCGGAACGCCGGGCGGCGTCGGCGTGGCTCGGACGCCGCCACGCTGGCTGGCTCCCGGTGACGAGCTCGTGAGCTACGTGTCCGGCATCGGCCAACTGCGGCAACGCTGCATCGCTGCCGCCCCCTGACCACCGCAGAAAGGACGACGTCGTGCCACTCCACCGCCTGACCCAGATCGTCATGGGCGTACCCGACCCCGAGGCGACCGCGGCCTACTACACCGACTTCGGGCTCCTGCCGACCTCCGTCGAAGCGCGAGGCGACTCCCCTCCCGCACTGACGTCACCCGGCGACCACGCCTTCTCCACATCCGACGGCGGCGAGCAGTTGCGCATCGTACGTTCCGCACGCCGCCGGCTGCTGCGGCTCGGTGTCGGCGCCGACAATCCTGACGACCTCGACCGCGTCGCCGCGTCGTTGGCTGCGCTCGGCATCACCCTGGAGCGCACCTCCGCCGGTCTCCGCGCGACCGACCCCGGCACCGGGGTCACCGTGCAGGTCGAGATCGCGGACCGCATCTCGCAGGAACCCCACCCGGCCCCGCCGTACAACAGCCCCGGTGTGGCTGCCCGCGTCGGGATGCGTGCCCCGGGCATCCTGCGCGACACACCGGTCCAGCCCCGCAAGCTCGGCCACGTCGTCCTCGGCTCCACCGACCAGGAGGCGTCCGAGGCGTTCTTCCAGCAGGGCGTCGGGTTCAAGGTCAGCGACACCGTCCCCGGCCTGGCCGCGTTCATGCGGTGCTCCACCGATCACCACAATCTCGCCATCCAGAGCGCCCCCATCCAGTTCCTGCACCACACTTCGTGGCAGGTCGACGACGTCGACGAGGTGGGCCGCGGTGCGGCCGCCATGCTGGAGAAAGACCCAGACCGGCACGTGTGGGGCCTGGGCCGGCACCACATCGGCTCGAACTTCTTCTGGTATCTCAAGGACCCGGCAGGCAACTACTCCGAGTACTACTCCGACATGGACTGCATCGTCGACGATGCGCTCTGGCACGCCGAGGTCTGGGACGCCGCCCACGCCATGTACACCTGGGGTCCCCCACCTCCGGCCTCCATGCTGGCCCCCGAGGATCTCGCGGGCTACATGGTCGGCGCACACTCCGTCACCGAGGGTGGGCTGCGATGACCACGCCGACGGGGCGCCGGTGACGAGGAATTGAACCAGGCCGGTGGCGGCCGTCGACGCGCACGGACCGATGAACGACCGGACCCGTCGGGCGATGCCGAAGTGTCGAGACGCAGCTGATGCTCGACGAGTTGGTGCGCCGGAACTTGGCGCCGCCTCCCACCTGCTGTCCTCACTATTGCAACGGAAGCACCCGCGAGAGCGGCTGCTTCGTGGAGAAGGAGATACGGACGTGACGAACTCGACGTTCACCTCGGCCTCGTCGGGGCGGGGCGATCAGTTGCTGGACCAACTGCTTTCCGCCCCGGATCGACCGGTGCTCATTCAGGGTGCTGCGATCGTCAGCATGGATCCGACGGTGGGGGATCTCGCCGCCGGAGACATCCTGATCCGCGGCTCGAAGATCGAGGCGGTGGGTGCGGACCTGAGCGAGACCGCAGCCCGGGCCCAGGCCAGCATCGTCGATGCGTCGGGCCATGTGGTGATTCCGGGGATGATCGACGCTCACCGGCACTGCTGGCAGACGCAGATGCGCCGGCTGTGGGCCGACGCCGACATCATGGAGTACTTCGCGCTGGCGCACACGCGCCTCGGTCCGGCGTATCAACCCCAGGACATGTACCTGGGCACGAAGCTCGCCGCCCTCGGCGCAATGGATGCCGGCGTGACCAGCGTGCTGGACTTCAGCCACAACATTCGCTCTCCCGAGCACTCCGATGCCGTAGTGGCGGCGTGGAAGGACTCCGGCGCGCGAGGCGTCTTCGCCTCCTCGCCGCCGATGGGCGGCGAGTGGGATCCGAGTTGGCTGACGGACCTGACGCGGGTGAGGGAGGAGTACTTCCCCTCGGACGACGCGCTCGTGACCCTGCGGATCGGACTGATGCCCAAGGTCCTGCCGACAGTCGAAGGCGATGCCCTGCTGTCGGGCGAGAGAATTCGCCAGGCGCGCGACCTCGGCATCGGAATCTCGGTGGACGGAGCGCAGGGGCCCGGGGCGGCCGCGCACATCCAGCGGCTGGCAGAGGAGGGCGTGCTCGGCCCAGATCTGACGTGGATCCACGGCGGCACGCTCGATGATGCTGCCTGGAAGATCATCTCCGACACCGGCGGGCAGGTTGCGCTGGCCGTCACCTCCGATCAGCAGCTCGAGATCTTCGAGTCGATCTCGCCCATCCAGAAGGCGCTGGACGTCGGACTGCGCCCGGCCTTCAGCATCGATGTCGAGTGCTCGCTGTCGTCGGACATGTTCACACAGATGCGGGTGGCTCTGAACGTCCAGCGGATGCAGGCGGGGAACCGGCGTTTCCACGGCGACGAGGACGCTCCGGCGTCGATCGGGGTGCGTGACGTGCTCGAGTTCGCGACGGTGTCCGGAGCGAAGGCGAACGGCGTGTGGGATCGGGCGGGGTCTATCACGCCAGGGAAGGAGGCGGACGTGGTTCTCATCAACGCCGGCGAGTTCACCAACTTCCCGCTCAACAACTCGGTCGCCACAGTCGTGCTCGGCGCCGATGCCCGCAGCGTGGACGCGGTCTTCGTCGCGGGCAGACCGCGCAAGTGGCGCGGCGAACTGCTCGTCGAGGACGCTGCGCGTCTGCGCCGTGAGGTCGTCGAGTCGCGCGATCGGCTCCTTGAGGCGATCGAATACGACCTCGACATCACGGTGTGAGGCGGATGGGAGTGCACGACAGCGACAGCGTGATGCTGTGGGCCCCGCCACCGGTGGCCGCCGCACGCCGCGCATCCGGGAGTTCGCGGACTGGGTGGAGGCTACCCGCGGGGTCGCGGCGCCGCACTACGACGCGCTCTGGCGCTGGTCGGTCGGTGAATTTCGCGGAGTACCTGCTCGCTCAGGGTTCTCCCGAGGACGTGGCCGTCATCGGCGTGGATGAGACGGGACAGGAGCAGTGTCTGACCCGCGCCGAGCTGCGCCGCCAGGTGAGAGCACTCGCCGGACACCTGACCGATCTCGGAGTCGGCGAGGGAGGCGTCGTGGCGGGATACCTCCCGCACGTCCCCGAGGCGGTCGTGGCGCTTTTCGCGACGGCGTCGGTGGGGGGCGGTGTGGTCTTCCGTGGGCCAGGACTATGCGTGGCCGGCGGTCACTGCGAGACTGGGTCAGCTGGAGCCGGTCGTGCTGATCGCCGCCGACGGCTACCGGTTCGCGGGGAAGGATCACAGCCGACGGGACGAGGATACGGCAGGCGTTGCGGACCGTGCGCGATGTCATCCTCGTCCACCGCCTCGATAGCGCCCCGCTGGGCGGGACGACCCCGTGACCGCATGCGCTCGAGGCCGCACCGACGGTCGCGGGAATCCGGGTGCCGTTCGAGCATCCGCTGTGGGTGCCACTCCCCTCGGTGCCACCGGCCGGAGTTCCCCGGAGGGGACGTGGTCTGCCGCTCTTCTCTCATCACCGCCGTCGGCGGTGCCACCGTCGCCTCCCCCCGCTGTGATCGGCGGCGTGGGACTCACCGACCGCGGCGGCAACCGCCTCGCCGTACATCGCCCCGAACAACGGCACCGGCAACATCTCCGCGTACATCGGCCGAGGAGCACCGCCGACGCGGCGTGGCCGTCCTCGGCTCAGTACACCGAAAGCCGTACGAGCCCGGTGTGCGCCTCCGGTGTGCCGGACACCCGGAGCGCCACGTAGCGCGGCGAGCCGGACCCGCGCACGCTTCCGACACGGCCGGTCAGCGCGCCCGCCCGGCGGTAGCGGATGCCGTCGTCACTGAACTCCACGTACGCCGTCGGCGCCCGCCCGGCCGGCCACTCGGCCTCCACCCGGCGCACCGCGCGCGGCTCCCCGAGGTCAACGACCATGCGGCCGTCGCGACCCGGCCGCCACGATGTGCCCGGATCACCGTCCACCGCCGCCGCCGGCTCCGACATCCCCCCGGGCAGCGGCGCGTTCGGGAAGGTGGCCCGGCCCAGAGCGTGGTCCCGCGTCGGATACGGCTGAGCCCCGCGCACCGTGGCCTCCGTGCCGTGGCCGGGGCGCACCGTCACCGCTGTGCTCCGGCCCTGGGCCTCGACCCTCACCCGGCAGGCCGGACCGGTCAGCCGCAGCGTGGCGGCGTCGACGACCTCCACCCGCAGCCCGTCCGGCAGGGACCGCCTCGACAGCGGTACCAGCGTGAACCGCGGCGGCAGCAGCAGCGCCGACGCCGCTTCCAGCCGTGCCTCGTACCGCAGACCGCTCCGGGTCACCGTCTGCACGCCCTCGTAGACCTCCCGACCGCGCCCCTCCTGCACCAGAGCGACCCGGGTGCGCAGCGCCTCCTCGGAGAGGTTGAACAGGCTCAGGTGACCGTCCGTCACCGCCGCGCGCACCCGGCGGTCCTCGGCCGTCGGCGCCGGACGGCCGGCGAGGGCGCGCAGTTCGCCGGGGGACGCCCCGCAGTACCCCTCGACGACCAGCGGGCCCGGCGACCCGTCGGCCAGCACGATCGTGTCCCCGTACACGGCGAGCGGACTTCGCTGCCCGCGCAGCACGAGACCCGCGCGGCCGTCCACGTCGAGCCAGCCGCCGGTGCTGCGCAGCGCCGGGACCGGACCGCTCGCCAGGTCCGTCCACCGTTCGCCGTCGTCCGAGCCCTGCAGCAGGTAGGCACGGCCCGCCGCGCTCTCCCAGCGCAGTGTGACCCGGTCCAGGGCACGCGGCGCGCCGAGGTCCACCGCCAGCCAGCTGTCGGCGCGCTGCCGGTCGGCGACGGACACCGCCCAGCGGGTCGTGTCGTCACCGTCCACGGCCAGCCCCGGGCCCTTGCCCGGGGTGTACGAGGAAGCCGTGGCCGCCCCGCCGCGCGCGAGGTCCCGCCCGTCCTTCCCGTCCCGGGCCTCCACGGCGAACAGCGAGTAGCCGTACGCGGGATCGGGCGTGACGCCGAGGACCCGCAGGTGGCGTGCCGTCACCCGGTCGAAAGCCACGTCGTCGATCCGGCCCGTCGAGCCGCCGGAGGCGTCCCGGGCGGTGACCGCGGCCGAGCCCTCCGCGTAACGGTAGGTACGACCGCCGTCCAGACCCGCCATGCCCGGCATGGTGAGGTTGTGCACCTCCAACCGGCCGCCGAGGGTGTCCGGACCGTCGGCGGCGTAGACGACCGCACCGGTGGGGAGGGTGGTGAAGCCCGCGAAACCGTCCTTCAGCCGCAGGAGCGTCGCGCTCCCGTCGAACCCGTCGCGCAGCCTGGTGTGCGTGCGCACCGACCTGCCGGTGACCTCCACGGCGGTCGAGGGCAGGAACATCGGCGTGCTGCCACTGATCCGGAAGAGCCAGTCGTCGTGGCCAGGCTGCCAGGCGAACTTCACGAACGCGGGCTTGGACACCGCGCCCGCCCAGGCGGCGGTGGACTGGTGTGAGACGAGGCCCGGCCCGGCCCCGTAGTCGGCGACCCCGGAGGCGTATGCGAACAGCTCCGCCCGCGACAGCGGCGTCACACGCTCACCGGCCCCCGGCCACACGTGCAGCAGATAGCTGATGGCCAGTTCGGCGCGGGCCTCCGGCTCGTACTTCGGCTCGCCGGAGAACTTCGCCAGCCGGTGCTCCGGCGGGTACGCCTGGTACGCCTCCAGCCGCGCAGCCAGCTCCCGTTCGGCGCGGGCCGCCGCCCGATCGCCCATCACCCGGGAGAGGAAGGCCAGCGGGATCACGTCCCGGCCGTAGAGGTGCTCCCGGTCGTTCACCATCGGCATCAGCGGCTCACCCGCGTCGGACATCACGCCCAGCAGGGTCCGCCACAGCGGCCCGGCGTTCGGCTGCCGGGTCAGTACCTCGGGCAGCGGCTCCCCGGCGGCCAGGAAGTGGGCCGCGTTCCGCCCCGACGTGCGCCACAGCTCCGCCTGGTAGTGCGGCCCGAAGGAGCCATGGTTCTCCACGATGAACGTGTCGTAGGTGTTCCTGGCGGTGTTCCTGGCGACCGGAACGCCGTCCACGCGCGCCGGGTTGGCCAGGTCGGCCTGCGGCAGACCCGCCTCGTTGCGCGACCAGGCCCCGTAGTCGGCGGCCCACTCGGCGCGCCGCCGGTCGTCCGGGGCCCAGGCCAGCGCGGGAGCCAGGGCCTGGGCGTAGATGCCCATCTCCTCCAGCTTGGTGTCACCGACGTGTCCGCCCGTCAGGCCGTTGGGCGTCCAGCTCCCGGAGGCCGGTCGTCGCCGGTGCCCAGGGAGTGGGTGTACGCCGCCTGCTCCCGGACGATCAGGTCCACCAGGGAACGGGTCCGCGTGTCCAGATCGTCCCAGAGCAGCCGGGCGGCGAGGACGAAGTAGGACTGGAAAGTGGTGTCGAAGAACAGCGTGCGGCCCCACTGCGTGCCACCGGTCAGCCGGTTGGAGGCGGCGAAGTGGCTCAGTGTCGCGAGGGTCCGCCGCTTGAGCGTGTCCCGGTCGACACCCGCCAGCTCCGCGTCGTAGCCGCCCCGTGTCAGCAGCACGGCGTGGCCGAGCCCCACCGCGAAGCCGAAGAACTTGTCGGTGTAGATGCCGCGCGTCTCATCCCACTGCGTCTCGGACCAGCGGGTGTGCCGCAGCAGGACCCGGTGGTACGTGGCGGCGACGTCGTCGTCGGCCGCGTGTCCGCCCGCCGCCGCGGGGTCCGACGCGTCGGCGACGGCCGACGACGAACCGGTTCCCGCCGGCAGAGCGGCCGCGGCCCCGGACACGCCGAGGATCTGGAGCAGTCGGCGGCGGCCGAGGGGCAGAGATATCGCTCCCCCACAGTGGTTCTCCTCTGACGGGTTCTCATGTCGGTCGTACGGCACGGCAAGCCGGACAACGTTGTCAAAGATGTTGGAGGCCACCCTCGCCGCCCCGGTTTTGTTCCGTCAAGGGAAAACGCAGGATTCACCGGCGACCGGCTCGGTGGGCCGCACGCCGCCCGGTGTGTGTGCTCGGTCGGCTTCGCCGAGATCGAGCGGCTGCGGGCGGAAGGGCCGTGGGGCGGGGGCCGGAGAGCTCCTGGCCGCCACCCATTCGCTGGGGAGCGCCAGGACCGACATGACGCTGATCCGCGCCGACGCCATCCCTCTCGCCGACCGGAAAGACGGATTCACCCGGATGCACGCCGTCCCCCGATCTCGCCGTATGCCGTGGCACCTGGCCGGGTTCGATCGATACCGGAAGGCGGGTGGCGGTCCGGCGCGCCGAGAGCGCTGGTCAGCGGTACATCCGCAAGTCGAGCAACGTATCGGGCATCCGCGGAACTGGCGTTCCCTCGCCTGCCACCGAGGACGTCGTGAGCAGATGAGCGGCGTCGTCCAAGCCGTCGCCGGGCTGCTCTCACAGCGGCGGGGCGCCACGACAGCCGACAGCACCAGAGTGATCGATTTTGAAACGACGCCGAATGTGTAGTGAGACGCCTGTCTGAGGCCCGCGAGGCTCGCCAGGTCGTCCTGCCGCATTCCGGTGCGCTGGCGCAGGAGGCGGCAGAGCAGTCCGAAGTCCATCCCCCGCAGGGCACCTTGGACCTCGGCATCCGACCAGACGGCGGTCGGCAGGGACGGAGACTCGGGCGCCGTCGGGACTGGCGCTCGACGTGCGCACGGCCCACACAGATTCCGGTCGTCAGGGTTGTACCGGCTGAGTCGGCAGCCGCACGTAAGGCAACGTCGTTCACTGCTCACATCCCCTCCTCGCCTCGTCCGGTCGCATCGTCCTCATGCTGACATTGCCGCTGCGATATCGCAGCCCAAGTTCCCATTGCACACGCGATATGCGCGTTCCGCTCGTCGATGGCAGCGTGTCCCGTCCGCTGTTGTCGAGGGCTTTCGGCTCTCGGCGGGAACTGAGGAGGCGTACCCATGGCGGCACGGCGGATTCCTCTGCTTCGCATTTCCGACGGGGTATCAGGCGGCCATTTCCTCGCGGAGCCGTTCCAGGGCATCGCATGCCGTACCGCGTATGTGGGGAAGCCGGTCGCCGGCGGTTCTGATGATGCGCTGGAGCTGGTGCGGGAGGCGCTGCCGTACCGCTTCTCTGGTCGCCGTAAGCGAATCGGCGGCACCGTGCCGGTCGCCGGCGAGGAGCCGTACGTGCGCCACCGTCACGCGCTCGATGACATGCCACTGGGGCGCGACCGCCGTCGTAGGGCCGGGCACGTTCTCGGCCAGCCGTACGGCGACCTCGGCTCTTCCGGTGGCGACCAGGCCGCGCAGCCGTACCTCGTGGAGGGCGAACGGGTTGAACAGGCTTGTGTGTTCAACGGAGTGGAGAAGTTCGTCGCTCTCGCGCATGGCACGGTCGAAGAGGTCGGCGTTGCCGAGTGCGCCCGTGGCGCGGGCGAGGAGCGGCAGGACCGCCGCGCGGGCGTCGGGGTCCGGGGCCAGCGCCGTCGCGCGTTGCAGACGACTGACGGCGGCTCCGCGCAGCCGGGCTTTGCGCAGCTCGTTTCCGTGCATCCGCAGGGCGTACGAGAGGAAGCCGCGGTCGTCGAAGTGCTCGGCGATGGGGAGGCTCTTGGCGGTCCAGTGTGCGGCGGTGCTCAGCCGTTCCTCCGGCAGGACATTGCCCAGCGCCACCCCCAGTCCGACCCGGGCACGGGCGAGGAGGCGCAGGACTTCCCGTTCGGTGTGACCGTCCTCCACCCTTGCTTCCAGCCGGGCGACGAGGGGCCACAGCTCCTCCACCGCAGCGGTTGCGTGTCCGGACTGGCGGGCGATTTCGGCGAGACGGATGGTGGACTCGCCGAACTGGAGCATCGCTCGGTGGTCGCTGTCTGCGGGATCGGTGACGCCGAGGATGTGCGGAGGAAGCCGCAGCCGCTCGCAGACCCGGCGGCGCGAACCCACATCGTCCAGTCCGCGTCTGCCCACCTCAAAGGCGGAGATGTATGTCTTGTCGTAGCCGAGGAGCGCGCCGAGCTGCGTCTGGTTGAGGCCGTGGACCGTGCGGTAGAAGCGCAGGATCGGGCCCAGATCGCCGGCGGCCAGGAGGAGTTGGGCCTGTGGTGTGGCCCAGTGCCACAGCGCGTGCTGAGCGGATGGTCGGTGAGCGGTGGTGCTGGTTGGGTTGGATCGGTCGTGCATGTTGCCCCCGCTCATGCCGTGCTACGTCTCTGCGTACCAGGCCGCGATCGACCTCTTGTAGCCGGGCGGCATGTTCAGCCCGGGTACCTCGTCGGCGGTGAAGAGGCCGATCTGCTTGTGCTCGTGGCTGAGCACCGGCGTCCGCTCCGGCGTCAGTACGGTGCAGCCGTACGTGACGATCAGGACGCGGCGGCCGGGGATCGGCTCGTAGATCCAGGTGCCGCCGTCGATGAGCTGACCGGCCTTGACCTCCCAACCCGTCTCCTCGGCCACTTCGCGCTCGACGGCCCGCTCGGGGCTCACATCCGGAACCTGGCCACCGGACTCGTTGCCGGTCTCCAGACGCCCGCCGGGCAGTTCCCACTCCTGCCGTTCGTTCCTGAGCAGCAGCACACGGCCCCGGGCGTCAAGGGCGACGCCTTTGACGGATACGGGCCAGAGGGGCGGCTTGTACGGCATGAGATTCCTCGCCCTGCGATCTGCGAACCGGTCCTTCGGAACGTAGCACGCAGCACACAAGAGGCGGCCGGACGTGGCGTTTTGTCCGAGTCGACAATCTGTCGCTTTACCGCGGTGACCCCCGCTCCCGAGAGTGGAACAGCCCACCAGCAACGAAGGAGCCAGAGAATGCGCGGAGCCATAACCCAACCCCCGGACCCGCCTGCCGCCCACCGTGTCGCCGCCACCTCCACCGCCTCCGCGCCTGACGACGCGGTAGTCGCCGCTCGGCTTCGGGAGACCGGGCTCGTCATGGTGGACGGCCTCTTCGGGCGAAGCGCGGTTCTGACGTTCGCCGCGCGCTTCATGACCGTCGTACCGCACCGGGACAGCGACCCGGACGGCCTCACGACCATCCGTCACACCCGTCGGCACGGCGACCGTCCCGGATTCGCCGGCTTCGGAAGCGGTGAACTCGCGGCGCACACCGAGGGATCCGCGGTTCCGGTGCCGCCCCGGCTGATGCTGCTGGTGTGCGAACGGGACGCGGACGTCGGCGGGGAGTGCCTTCTGACCGATGGCCGGGCCGTCCATGCCGAGCTTCTGGCACAGTGCCCCGACGCGGTCGCCATGCTCTCCGGACCGCGCACCGTCTACTTCGGCGCGGGCAACGGCCATCTCTCCCAAGTGTTCACGGCATACCCCGGGGGCCGGGTGAGTGTGCGTCTGCGGCAGGACGGACTGGCGCGGTGGAGCCCGCTGGTCAGCCCGTACGTTCCGTACCTGCGCGAGGCCGTCGCGCGCCACCAGCACACGGTCAGGCTCTCTTCCGGCCAGGCGTATCTGCTGGACAACCGGCGCTGGCTCCACGCCCGTACGGAGTTCCGGGGCGAACGGCGGTTCCTGCGCGCCCTCGGCGAGCCGCGCCTCTCCCTCCCCGAGGGATTCACGGTAGCTCCGGAGGCCGGCGGCGTCTTGTCCACAGCGAAGGAGGCCGCCTGATGAGCCACATCGGGCAGACGTTCGCCGAGGGACGTCCGGAAGTCGTACGGGAGCAGCGCCTCTTCCGGTGTGACCCCGGTTCCGGGCTTGAGACGTACGTCCCTGTCCTTGACCACCGTCGGCGATTCGAGTGAGAGGCAGCTCAATGGACACGCACTCTCTTCTCTGCTTGCAGCCGCCGCCGAGTCGTATGAACTCCGGGAAGCCCTGACCCTGAACTCCGACGACCTGGCCCCACGCGCCGCCCGCTCCTTCACCAGGAAGGTCCTGACGGACTGGGGCTTCGACGAACTCGCCGACAGGGCGCTGCTCATCGTCAGCGAACTCACCACGAACGCTCGCCACCACGGCCGCACCAAGCCCGAATCCGAAGCCGAACTCATCACGCTGACGCTCGCCGTCGTTCAGGACGGTGTGGTCGACATTGAGCTGGCGGACAACTCACCTGAACCGCCGACGCCCCGCGTCAGCGGCCCCGGCGCCGTCGACGGCCGAGGGCTCCTGCTCATCTCGGCCGAGGCGGACGCGTGGACTGTACGACTCAATGAGGACGGAAGCGGCAAGACCGTGCGGGCCGTCCTGACCCGTCGACCGGTTGCCGCCTCGCTCTGAGAGTCGTCGTCTTCCTGGACTTCGCCCTGCACTACCGAATGCCGTGCCGTCCCCACCCGCTCGAACGTGGAGGTCTGTTTGCCATGCCTGTTCAGCCGCCGCCAGCCGTTCCGCCATTGACGCCCAGGGAGACGGAAGTGCTCGGACTGCTCGCGCAGGGAGCGAGCAACGGAGACATCGCCAAGGCCGCCACGCTGTCCGAGGACACGGTCAAGGGCTACCTCCGCAGCATCCGGACCAAGCTCGGTACGGGCAGCCGGGCCCGCCTCGTAGCCCTCGCCTACCGCAACGGCGTCGTCACACCGACGATCCCGGCGGAGGCCACCGAGCCCGTCCTCTCGGATGCAGAGAGGCAGGTTCTCGGCTTCCTCAGCGAGGGCGCGACCACCCGTGAGGTGGCACGTCGGCAGCTCATGTCGCATCACAACGCCAAGGAATACGTCCGGCGGCTGCTCGACAGGATGGGGGCCGCCGACGCGGCCCACGGAGTGAGCCTCGCCTACCGCTGGCGGATCCTCGCCGATGACGGGGGCGGGGAGAGGTGATCGCCATGACGGGAGTCCCGCCACAGCGGGCGCTGGTCCTCGACCTTGACGGCGTCCTGCTCGATACACGCCCCGTCATGCGAGAAGCATGGCAAGCGGTCCGCGCACAGCACGGTGTCGAGGTGCCGTTCGAGGCGTACGAGCAGCACCTCGGCCGCCCCTTCGACGACATCATGGAACGCCTCGGGCTGACCGAACCCGACCGGATCCACCAGACGTACACCGCCACCTCGAAGTCCTCCGCCGTACTGGCCGAGCCGTTCGACGGCGTACTGGACGTGCTCTATGCGTTCGTTGCCGCCGGCTGGCTGCTCGCCGTGGTGACATCCAAACCGCTCGACCGCGCCGCACCGCTGCTCGCCAGGCTCGGCTGCCCCTTCGCCTCCGTACGGGCACCCGCCCGGGGAGGACAGGGCCGCTGCAAACCAGCACCGGATCCGCTGCTGCTCGCGCTCGTGGACCTCTCGGTCGATCCGCGGTCGGCCGTGTACGTGGGTGACATGGCGGTCGACCACGAGTGCGCCCGGCGTGCGGGGGTGCCGTACGTCCATGCGGCCTGGGGCTACGGCCGCCCCGGGAGTCCGGCTCCCCGGATCGCCAATGCGCCGAAGGACCTCCTCGAAATCCTCGACGAGGACCGGTGGCGGGCGCCTTTCATCGACGGGAGCCTGCTGTGACCGCGTCGAAGAGAAGCGCCCTCGGCCTGATCCGGCCCTCCGTCGGCAGCCAGACCGTCTGGGCTCTCGTCGGAGAACCCTCTCTGCGGAACACGCGGTCCACCTGGATCACCACGCGGGAACTCGAAGCCCTGCCCATCGACCGACGCGAGGCGGATCAGCACGTCGCGAACATCATGGCGGCGCTGGAGAACTACAGCTCCCACCGCGCGGCGACACCCGGCGGTGCCTCGTGGCTGTACGTGCAGCACGTCCCTGTACGCCGCCTGGTCGCGCAACTCGTTTGGAAGTTGCTGGCGTTGAGCGCCTGGGAACTCTTCGCGGGATCGCCCGGTCCCATGACCGTCGCCCCGTACGAGGGACTGCTCAGCCTGCGCGAGACCAGCTCCCGCGAGTACCGCTCCTACACCGTCACTTGGTCCGGTGTCGCCTACGCCCTCGGAGCTCCCGCACCGCGCAACCCGGTACGGGCCGCGCGGCTACGGAAGGCGTCGGCTCCCCGGCTTGATGCTTCGTCTGTACCGAGCTCATCGGCTTCGGCGTTGCCGACCACCGAGGTGGTGGCGTTGTCCTGGTCGTCCCGGCACGCCGCGACGCTGATGCCCGTACTGGAGGAACTCGACCGCCACGGGCACCCCAGTCTTCTCCTCGACCTTGCCACCGCCCCGGCGGAGCACTGCCCGGCGCCCGGCGCCGGACTGATCCGGCTGTGCCCGGTGGCTCCTGAGGTTCTGGCCGTATCGGGGACCGTCTCCGGGCTGCGGCTCGATACGGAGGAGCCCACCGGGCCCGACGGCAGTGTGATGGTTGGCCGGCACCCCGTTCGACTGGACAGGTTGGAACGCCTCGCAGCCGCCCTCATCGAGACGACGGCCGGATGCACTCAGCCATCCTGGCGTGCGGTGATACGCACGGAGGCGTGGCTGGACGAAGTCCTCACCGCGGTCCGCCCCCACACGGTTCTGCTGAGCAATGACACCAGCCCCCTCGGCGCCCTCGCCGTCCACACTGCCGAACGGCACGGAGTCAACACCGTGCACATTCAGCACGGAGCATGGACACCGGAGTCGGTGGTCTGGCCCGCCCTTCACAGCCGCCACATCGTCGTCATGGGCGAACGCGATGTCGCCCCGGCGAAAGCCTGGGTACGACACCCGGAAGCCGAGATCCACGTCCTCGGGCAGCCACGCTTCGATGCGCTGGCCGGACTCGATCGCGACGCCCAGCGCCGTAATCTCCGCAAGCTTCTCGCCGCCGGCAGCGGACAGAGTCGTGACCGGATCGCGGTCTGGGCCTGTCAACCGTTCTCCCCGGACCGCCTCCGCGCGCAGGCGGACATCATCTGCGACGGCCTCCAGGCGGCGCAGGAGCGCTGGGGCCTGGTCATCGCACCACACCCGGCCCAGGACAGCCACGCCTTCGAGTACGTCCTCCGACGAGACGGAAGGCCGCCGGTCGTTGTGGCTGATCCGAAGGTCGGCGCGCGAGGTTGCCTCGCCGGCGCGGACGCGGTGATCAGCGCGTACTCGACCTGCGGCATCGAGGCCGTACTTCTCGACATCCCCGTACTCGAACTGGACCTGCCCGGCGAACGCACACTCGGCCTGGCGGACCACTCCCTCGCCCACCGCTGCGGCTCTTCCTCCGACATCGCGAGCGTCCTCACCACACAGAGCGGACCGTACGCCCGAGGCGTACAGGCGGCACGCGACGCGGTGTGCCGCTGGCGAGGCGACAGCGCCCGCGACATCGCCCAACTCATCATCGACCGGTCCCGCCCGGACCAGGCGCACACCAACCCCGTCCACCACGATGCCTCCGGCGCCGCTTCCTCTGGCGTGCCGAGGCGCGAGGGAGCCTCCGTCCGATGACACACCTGACCGGCGACAGCGTCGCCGAACTCTTCACCGGGGCGGTTCTGTTGGCCAAGGCCGGCGAGGAGGTCGCCCCTCGTGGGATGGCCACGCGCGAGGTCCTCAACGTGACCATGACGCTGACCCAGTCCCGGGCCCGGCTGCTGTACGCGCCGCCCGCCCGGATCCTGAACCCGGCCTTCGCGGTGGCCGAGACCGTCTGGCATCTCTCCGGCTCCGACGAGCCGTGGATCTACGACTACAACACGCGCCTCCGGCAGTTCACGGACGACGGCGTCCTGCGCGGCGCCTACGGGCCGCGGATGCGTAACTGGGCCGGGACGGTCGACCAGCTCCGCCGTGTCGTCGAGATCCTCAAGGAGGACCCCGATTCGCGGCGGGCGCTCATCCAGCTCTACGACCCGGCGCGCGACGCAGCCGGCCACAAGGACGTGCCCTGCACCCTCGGTTTCCGCTTCCATCTGCGCGCGGGCCGTCTGCACATGACGACCAGCATGCGCGGCCAGGACGTGTGGACCGGCATGCCGTACGACCTGTTCTTCTTCACCACGCTCCATGAGCTGGTCGCCGGATGGCTGGACGCCGAGCTGGGTGAGTATCACCACCAAGTCGGATCGCTGCACATCTACGAGCGCGACATGGAGAAGGCCGACGCGCTGACCGACGTGACCGCGAGCGCGGTTATGCCCGAACTGGCCACGCCCTGGGAGGGGTTCGACAAGCTGCTCGCCAAGGTGGGAGCGGGGGAGGAGACAGGGCATCCGGGTTGGGACGCCATGTCCGAGACGATGCGTAGCTACCGGCTGTGGAAGGACGGACTGCGCGACCAGGCGTGGCGGGTCGCCGACGCGATCGATACGCCTCTCGGAGAGGCGCTGATCGCCTGGTACGGCGAACTTGCGCGCCGCACCGGTACCTCGACCACCTCAACCATCCCGACCTCAGCGGGAACGGGGACGAGATGAGGCGCCGCACGGAGCACACCCCCTCCGTCATCCTCGGGCTCTGCTCCTTCACCCATGACTCCGCCGCCGCGCTCCTGGTCGACGGCGAGTTGCGGGGGTTCGTTGAGGAGGAGCGCCTGTCCGGGAAGAAACACACCCGTGAGTACCCCCACCACGCTGTCGAATGGCTCCTGGACGACGCCGGCCTCACACCGGGCGACATCGACGCCGTCGCGTACAACTTTCAGCCCGCCCGCTATCTCGCCGAGACCCCCGCCGCCCTGCGACTTGTCCTTTCCAGCGCGACGCGTCGGCGTGCTCTGCCGCGCGCCGCCGGGTTCGCCAAGGTCGCGCTCCGCACTCAGCGGCGGTTGGAGTCGCTCGGACGACGCTTCCCCGGGGCCCGCGTCACGCCCGTACTTCACCACCGTGCTCACCAGTTGGCAGCTTTCGCCGCCTCGGGTTGGAACGAGTCCGCGGTGCTGGTCGTTGACAGCCTCGGCGAGCGGCAGACCACCACCATTGCCCGGGCGAGTGACGACGGCGGTCGCGCCGTCACACGCACCTTGGAAGCCATGTACGACCCGGCCTCCCTGGGCTATGTGTACGGAGCGGTCACGGAGCACCTCGGCTGGCGGCGCGGCGACGAAGAGGGAACGGTCATGGCGCTCGCCGCGCTCGGCGACCCGGCCCGGTTCCGGCACCTGTTCGCCCGCGCCATCCGTACCACCAGTACGGGCTTCGCCGTGGACCCGGCCTGCTTCCCACCACGCGTCCTCACCTCCGGGTACCCGCGAACATCCCCTCGTTTTGTCGCCGAGGTAGGCGCTCCCCGGCTTCCGGACGAGCCGGTCGGCCAAGTCCACCAGGACCTGGCCGCGGCCCTCCAAGAGCGCACCGAGCACGTCATGCTCCACCTCGCCCGACGCGCGCGGCTGCTCACCGGCTCCCGACGCCTCTGCGTGGGCGGCGGGGTGGCTACCAACTGCGTCGGCATCGGAAGGATCGTCGAAGCCGAGATCTTCGACGAGGTGTTCGTCCCACCCGCCCCTGGCGACGCCGGTACCGCGATCGGAGCCGCCGTCGCCATACATGCCGACGGCGGCAACGGTGGCAAAGTACCCCTCGCCGGGATCGCTCGGGCTTGCTATCTCGGCCCCTCCTACCCCGAGCCGAAGCTTGACCTCACCGCGTGGCCGGGGCTGAAGCTGACGGTTCTCAGCACCGAAATCGCGGAGTTCCTCGCGGACCAGCTGGCCCACGGAATGATCGTGGGGCTCTTCCAGGGCCGGGCGGAAGCCGGCCCGCGCGCCCTGGGGAACCGTTCTATTCTCGCCTCACCCCTGGAAGCCGGGGTGGTCGAGCGGCTGAACGCAACGGTGAAGTTCCGGGAGCCCTTCCGGCCGTTCGCTCCGGTGGTCACCGCCGCCCGCGCCGGTGAGTTCTTCACCCTGGGCCAGGACTCCCCGTACATGTCCATGGCCTCCCGGGTGACCGACGAGGCCCGCAAGCGTATCCCCGCGATCGTCCACGCCAACGGTACGGCCCGCCTCCAGACCGTATCCGCCGACCAGAACCCGTTCATGCACCAGGTCCTGGAGGCATTCGGCCGCCGCACGGGAGTACCCGTGCTGATCAACACCTCCCTCAACATCAAGGGCCGGCCCATCTGCGGAACCCCCGACATGGCCTTGGACTGCCTCGCCCACTCCGGACTCGACGCGCTGCTGCTCGAAGGACGGTGGATCACCAAGTGAAGATCGGATACAGCTTCTGGGGCTTCCTCGGCAACGGGGTCACCGACACCCCTGACGGAGGGCGCAGCCATCGCCGCCCGCTGATCGACGCGCTCCTCGATCGCGGCCACGACATCGTCTTCCTCCAAGCCGACCGAGACCGCTTCGAAGCCGGAAACGACCTCGGGGGTACATACACCTTCGACTCCGGCATCCCGGAGATCGACGTGCTGTTCCTCGAATGGCGCTGGCCGATCGAAGGACGTAACACCACCGAGTGCGATGCCGAGGGCCACACCTGCGACCTGCACCGCCAGGCCGAACTCATCAGGCGCTACACCGCGCAGCGCCGCACCCCGACGGTGATCTGGGACAAGGACCGGCAGCTTCGTACGGACAGCCTCTGGCGCCGGACTCCCCATGTCGCCGTCTGCGAAGCCGCGCTCGCCCCTACACGTGGGGCCCACCGCCTGCTGTTCCCGGTGGCCGACGCACTGATCGACGGTGCCGATCCGGACGCGCTGGCCGCACAGCCGCGCGAGATACCGCTCGGGTACGTCGGCAATCAGTACGACCGGGACAGCGAGTTCCACCGCTTCTTAGCCCCGGCAGCCACCCGCTTCGACCACCGGGTAGCGGGCAAGTGGACGAACACCGGCCGCTGGCCGCACGTCACCTTCGTCGGTCGAATCCCCTTCGCTGACGTGTCCCGTTTCTACGGCTCCACTCTGGCGACGGTCCTGCTCCTGCCCGAGCGATACGCCTTGACCGGCCAGATGACCCAGCGGCTCTTCGAAACGGTGCTGGCCGGGTGCCTTCCGTTGGCACCGGCCGACATCCGGCACGTCGAGAGATTTGTGCCGGAGACACTGGTGGTCGGAACCGGGAGCGACGTCATCCAGCGGATCGCCTACCTCCAGAGCATCGCCGGCACCCGGAATCACGCCGAACTGATCACCCAGTGCATCGGTCGTCTGGAACTCTTCCGCCTCAGCCACCAGATCGACGCCCTCGAAGCGGTGCTGAGGTCCGTCACCGCCACCTCCAACGTCACCGCCGTCTCCACGGCGAAGCAGGGAGCCGTCTGATGCACGGCACTCGTCGCGCCGTCCTGCTTGCTTCATCCGTACGTGTACCGGTCGCCGAGCCGTCCGTACACCCCCACACATCTAGGGTTGAGCACCATGAAGAAGGTCGCCATCGTCGGCTGCGGGGGCAGCGGCAAATCCCACCTGGCCCGCGAACTGGGCAAGATCCTGGACGCCCCGGTGACGCACCTGGACGCCGCGTTCTACGACGACGAGTGGAACGCGCTGCCCATGGAGGAGTTCGCCGAGGTGCAGCGGGACCTCGTCTCGCGGCCGAAGTGGGTCATCGACGGCAACTACAACTCCACACTCCAGATTCGGCTCGACGCCTGCGACACCGTGGTGCTGATGGACGTCTCGACTCCGGCCGCGCTGTGGGGAATCCTCTCCCGGCAGATCCGGCACGGTGCCGGACACAAGGGCAACGGGGTCCACAACCGCATCCACTGGGGCGTGATCAAGTACGTGGCCACGTACCGGCGGGCGATGCGACCGCGCGTCCTGGCGAAGATCGAGGAGTTCGCCGCAGGACACGCGGACGTGGTGCTGCTCACCAGCCGACGGCACACACGCCGCTGGCTCCAGCGGGTCGTCGCCCAGCGCAGCTGACGACCGGGCCGTGTCCCGAGCGGGGGTGCGGCGAGTGAACGTCAACCCGTTCCTGGACCCGGACCGACAGGCAGAGCTGTACGGGCGCGCATCCCGGCTGGCCCGACGTTCGGGCGCTCTGAGGCGGGCCAAGACCGGCGGCCGTCCGGTGACCGAGACTGTCGTCGAGCTGGCCACGACTCACAGGGCCGAAATTCCCGGGCCGCCGGATCTGGTGGTGGACATAGGGTGCGGTCGCGGCAGCAGCAGCCGCGTCCTCGCCGAGCGACTGACGCCGACGCGGCTGCTCGGCATCGACGCTGCTCCCGCACTCATAGCCGCCGCACGCGAGAGAGTCGGACACGTCCCTGGAGTTCAAGCCGACTTCATCCGAGGCGACTTCCATCAGTTGCCTCTACCCAAGAGCAGTACCGCGCTGGCCGTTGCCGCATTCTGCCTCTACCACTCGCCGGGGCCCCACCAGGCCATCGCGGAGATCGCCCGCATCCTCGCTCCCACCGGGGTCGCGGTGCTCGTCACCAAGGCGCTCGACAGCTACAGCGAACTGGACGCGCTCGTGGCCTCCGCCGGCCTCGACCCGCGCGCCGAGCAGCACGAGAGCCTCTACGTCTCCGCTCACGGCGGCAACCTCGCCACCCTGACGAAGCAGGCCATGGAAGTGGTGACCGTCGAGCACGAGGAACACCGCTTCACCTTCGACGGACACGATCACCTCGCCGAGTACCTCGCCACCAATCCGAAGTACGACTTCGCCCCCGGTCTGTACGGAAAATCGGGTGCCCTGGCCGCCGTGCTTCACGAGTGGCTCCCGGACCGGCCGGTCACCACCACCTCTGTCGTCACGTACGTAGTGGCCCGGCCCTACGGAGGGCGAACGTGACGCGTACACGGTTCACCAAGTACTACGACACTCCAGCTCAGGCAGCCGAAGCCGCCCGCCACTACGCGTGGCTCGCCGCCCACGCGAAGCCGCTGCGCCAGCCGGAGCTGACAACGGTCGGACCGACCAGCCTCACCTTCGCGTACGTCGAGGGCCGCCACGCCCAGGTCCAAGATCTGCCGCGGTTGGCCGCACTACTGGGTGATGCCCACGGTGCCGCATGGGCGAGCGACCTGCACGGAAGTCGGCTGGACAGTCGGCATTACTTCCAGGACGGCAGCGTCTTCGGCGACTTCCGGTCCTGCCGCGAAGCGGCCCTCCGCCGACGTCTGGAAACTGGCCATCTCCCGAACATCGCCGCCCTGCGCGCGATGCTCACCCTGCTGGAGAGAACCGCCGAGGGACCGACCGCCTTCTACAAGGACAGCAATCCGCGGAACTTCCTCTTCACCGAGGACGGCACGGTCTTCAGCATCGACACGGACGATCTCACCCTCGCGCCGTTCGCCTACGACCTGGCCAAACTGATCACAACGCTGACCATGACATACGGCCCTCTCGGCCCTGCCGACATCAACGCCGCCCTGGTCGGCTACAACCAGGCCGCCGCTCGCCACGACGCGCAGCTCGGCGCAACCGGTCGCGAGCGACTGGACGACTTCCTCGCGCTGCACTCCGTACTGACCGCCCCTTACGCCGGGCGCAACGGCTACCACTACGGCTTGCCGGCCCCGCGCCTCCGAACTCAAGGTCCCAGATGATCACCACGGAACTCGTCTTCGTCCGCCACGGTGAGGCTCACTGCAACGCCGACGGCATCGTCGGTGGTCCCGCCACCTGCACGGGACTTACCAACCTCGGGTACACCCAAATCGAGAAGGTCGCGGACCGTCTGTCCGCCGAACACCGGGTCGTCCCCTTCACCACCCTCTATGCCGGCCCCCGCCTGCGCCTCCAGCAGAGCGGACAGATCCTCGCGCGGGCCCTCGGCCTCGAACTGTTCACCGAGCCCGGCCTCGACGGCCCCATTCACGGGGAAGCCGACGGAAAGCCCTGGCACGACGTGAAAACCACTGCTAACGGGGGACCGCACGCCCACCCCGACCGGCCGTGGGCCAAGGGAGCCGATACATGGAACGGTTTCCTCCAACGAGCCGGAGCCTTTCTCCACGACCTCGTCGCCCGACACGAAGGCGAGCGTGTGCTCTTCGCCGCCCATGGCGAAACGGTCCTGGCGGCGCACACTCTGCTGCTCGGCCTCCGCCCCAACCCAGAAGCGGGATTCACCGTCTCCCACGCCTCCATCACACGCTGGCAGCACCACCTCAACCGCCTCAGCCAGCGCCGCTGGATGCTCGACCGTCACAACGACACCGCACACCTCGCGGCATCAGCGACCTGGCCGGCACCGTGATCACGGCGTACGACGACCCACGCATCGAACTCGCACGCCAGACCGTCGGCGCCGTCACCATCGTCCCTGATCCGACACTGCCACCCCATGTCCTGCACCTTGTCGATCTCAGGGGCAACGGCTACTTCGCCAAGCAGCACGGTCGGTACACACGGTACGAGCAGGAGGCGCACGCGTACCAGGCGTTCAGCCACCACCTCGGCGGCCGGGCGCCGGAGTTGGTGGGGCGCCAGGCATCGACACGCACTCTTCTGCTCACCGCGGTTCCCGGCCAGAGCGGTGCGGTATTGCGCCCGGGCTCTGACGAGGAGGCGAAGGCTCACCACGATGCCGGCGTCGCCCTCCAGTCTCTTCACCGTGCCACGATCCATCGTGCGACCGGGGCCATCGGAGTAGAGCTGGCAGATCGCCTCCGACACTGGGCTGCCAAGGCGGAACACACAGCTCTCGTATCCCGCGCCGAGCGAAGCCGCCTCATGGAGGTCGCGGACGAGCTGGCCGGCACCCCCATGGACAGCGCCATCTGCCATCTCGACTACCAGCCCAGGAACTGGCGCGTCGGAGAAGGATTCTGGACCCTCGACTTCGAGCACATGCGCCGCGACGCCCGCATCCGGGACTTCGCCCGCCTTGAGTTCCGCCGTTGGCAGGCCGCTCCCCGCCTGCGCGAGATGTTCTTCACCGGCTACGGCAGCTACCCCACCGACACGGAGCAACGTCTCCTGGAGCGCTTCGGCGCCATCGAAGCCGCGACCGCGCTCGTCCGTGGCCATGAACAAGGTGATGACGCCCTGATCGCGCACGGCCGCACGGTTCTGTCCCGCCTGAGTTGACCCCAACCTTCATGCGCACCAGGAGAGTTACGTGCCAGACAGCCAGTCCGCCGCATCCGTTCCCGGCCCCCGACGGGCGGTGGTGACCGGTGCCGCCGGATTCATCGGCTCCCACCTCGTCCACGCCCTGCTCCAGGCCGGCGCCACCGTAATCGGCGTTGACCGCCGAAGCGCCACCACCGACCCTGCCGCTGCCGTACACCTGGCAGCACTGCACAGCCACCCGCGCTACCTGAATGTCACGGCGGATCTTCTCGACTGCGCCATCGACCCGCTCTTCGTGGACGCGGACACGATCTTCCACCTGGCCGGCATTCCGGGTGTGCGACCCTCGTGGGGCGAGCAGTTCAGCGAGTATGTCAGTTCCAACATCCTCGCCACCCAGCGCGTGATGGAAGCGGCCACCCGGATGCGCGTGCCTCGGCTGGTCGTCGCGTCATCCTCCAGCGTCTACGGGCCCACCGCCGGCGGACCGAGCGTGGAGAGCGATCACCCGCGCCCATCCTCTCCGTACGCCGTGACCAAGCTCGCCGAGGAGCAGCTCTGCCTCGCGCACGCGGCCCGGCCCGACTGCTCGACCAGCGTGGTGGCTCTGCGGTACTTCACTGTCTACGGCCCGGGCCAGCGCTCCGACATGTTCATCCACCGTGCCCTCCACTCCGCTCTCACCGGACAACCGCTGTGCCTGTACGGAGACGGACACCAGCGCCGGGACTTTACGTACATCGACGACGTGGTGACGGCCACCATCGCAGCGGCAAGCGCACCCGCCGATACCGGCGTCGTCAACGTCGGAGGCGGTGCCAATGCCTCCTTGATCGACGTGATCAACATCGCCAACAGTCTCGTCGGCCGTGAGATCCAGGTTCAGCCCGACGTCGCGTGCAACGGCGACGTCCTGACCACCCGAGCAGACCGCCGCCGCGCGCAGGCCGCTCTCGGCTGGCAGCCCACCGTTGACCTGCCGAACGGGATGCGCGCGCAGATGCAAGCGCTGACCCAGCCCACGTACCGCGCCACCTGATCACTTCGTGACCCACCAGGAGCCGCAGTGGAGAGTCCCGACAAGGCCCAGTTGGACGCCTTCTTCCGCAGCATCACCCAGCGCTTCCCGGCCGGCGGGCAGGTCAGCTCGCTGATCATTACCCACCTGCTCCCGGAACGCCCGGCGTTCCTGGACGCGATGGCCCGTACGACCACGGTCGCTGCTGTCCTGCCCAAGCCGAAGTCCGCGAACAGGCAAGTGCTGGCGGACGTACGTCGGAGCTACGCCGTACGCCCCTTGACGCGCGGGCTCTTTGCCGAACCGAACAGCGCACTGGAACTTCTCGAAGAGATCGCGCCCGGCCAGGACATCGTTCTGCTGGATATCGGCGGGTACTACGCCCCCAGCCTCGAAGTCCTGACCGCGAAATTCTCCGGCCGCATCCTGGGCGTTGTGGAAGACACCGAGAACGGCCATCAGCGGTACGGGACTCTCGGACAACTCCCTTGCCCGGTCTTCTCGGTCGCTCGCTCGCCGCTGAAGGAGTGCGAGGACCACCTTGTCGGACGCTCCGTCGTCTACTCCGCCGAGGCCCTTATCCGGGCCCGGGGATCCGTTCTCACCGGCCGGGATGCCTGCGTCATCGGATACGGAAAGGTCGGCCGCAGTATCGCCCAGTCCCTGCGCGCGCACGACCTCCATGTCACCGTCTACGACAACGACCCGGTCAAACGGATACAGGCCCTCGTCCAGGGATTCCGCACCACCGCCACCCGAACGGATGCGATCCACAAGGCAGATCTCGTGTTCTGCGCCACGGGGAACTTCGCCCTCCGCCGAAGCGACTTCGAGTCCTTACGCGACGGGGCCCACATCGCCTCGGTCACCTCCTCAGACGACGAACTCGAACTCGCTTCGCTGGAAAGGACCTACCGCCGCACCGCCGCCGGGGATCACCTGACCCGCTACGAGAGAGCGGGCCATTACTTCTACGTGCTCGCCGAGGGCAATGCGGTCAACTTCGTGCACGGTGCCACCGTCGGCGTGTACATCCACCTCGTACAAGCCGAGATCCTTGCCGCCACTTCTGTGCTCAGCTACGGCGACCACCACGATCCCGGGCTCCACGAGCTGTCCACGGAGCACCGCCGAGTCATTGCCAGGATCTGGCTCGAACACTTTGCGAGGTGACCCACACGCCTCGGACCTTCCCGAACCACCTCCACTGACTGGAGCACACTGTGGCCGCCACCACCTCCGGAACGCAGCGCACCTCTCGTCACCATATAGCGGTGATTCCGTGCCGCTGGGGCTCCTCTCGGTTCCCGGGGAAGCCCCTGGCAATGCTGGGCAACAAACCCTTGCTCTGGCATGTCCACCAGCGATGTCAGGAAGCGAAACGGCTCGACGATGCCGTCGTGGCGACCGACGACCTCCGCATCGAGGACGCGTGTAGGCAACTCGGCATCCCCTGTGTGATGACCGGGGAGCACGCCACGGGCACCGATCGCGTCGCCGAATGCGCCGGGCAGTTCCGTGCTGACGTGTACATCAACGTTCAGGGGGACGAGCCGTTCATCGACCCGGCGGCGATCGACACGGTCTCGGAGGCCGCAGTCCAACTCGGCGGCACGGCAACGGCGGTGAACGCGTACACGCCCGTGATGGACGTGGCAGCGGCCGTCGATGCCAACGTGGTCAAGGTTGTCATTGGCAGGGACAGTAACGCTCTGCTGTTCTCCCGTCAGCCGATTCCGTACCCGCGCAGCGCCTACCCCACCTACCTGCGTCAGTTGGGGCTCTACGGCTTCACAGCAGAGGGGCTGGACGTCTTCCGGAGCCTGGACCAGGGGCCGCTTGAACGCGCCGAGGGCATCGAGATGCTGCGCTTCATCGAGCACGCGTATCGCGTGCGGATGGTCCCCGTGGTCGATGCCGGCCTTGCCGTGGACACTCCCGGAGATCTCGCACGGGCCCAGACATTCCTGGACGGCATCCAGCCCATCCAGCCTCATCCAGCCCCCCAGGCCCACCGCTTCCTGAACGCAGCTGATGGACCAGGGCGCTGAACCCGGTCAGATCTCGTCGACGGGATGCCAGAGGTAGGGGATGTTCTTCGGGTCGGCTTCGTATTCGTCGCGGTGAATGCTTTCCAATACCACGATGCGGCGGCGCAGTTGGGCGATGAGGGTCTGGACGCGTTGGACGGCGTCGGACGGGTCGGCGGGGAGGATGGCCCGGGTGAGGATCTTGTATTCGGCCGATGCGCCTTCGATGTGGATGGCCTGGGGGATGCGGACGATGATCGTGTAGGGGGCGACTTCGGCGATGTTCCAGCGGTCGTCGTCCTGGCGGGTGGCCCAGATGACCGTACGGGTGGACGGCGCGTACGTCAGCCGGCAGTCGTCGCCGAGGATTCTGCCGAGGACGGGCAGCGGGACGCGGTTGGTCCCGGCCAGGGCTGCGGCTTCCGCTGCGGAGGCGGTGGTGATCTGGTGGGAGAGTCGGCGTGCGACCTGCTGGCGGATTGCCTCGTGGGCCCCGGAGTTCGGGGTGATGGGCGCGAGGGGGTGGCCGGCGGAGCTGCCGTGGGCCTCGGCGCCATCCTGGCCACGGGTCCAGGTGATGACGGTGAGACGGCAGTCGGGGAGGCTCGCCGGGTAGAGGACGTGGCTGACCAGCTCGGCGGATTCCCAGTTCAGGGCGGGGAGGGTCATCCGGTAGGTGTGGCCGTCGCGGTTCTCGGCGATATCGGTGCTGGAGTCCCAGATCGTTCGAACGTCGGGGTCCTTGCGCAAGTCTCCGATGAGTTCAGCGAGTTCCGGTTCGTCCGGGTGCCGGGGGATCGCTGCCTTGAGGAGCTTGACGTACTCTGCGGCGTGGTGCGGCCAGTCGTGGAACTGGACGCGGGCTTCGCGTGAGAGCAGTGCCCAGCGCATGAGGTTGGGCTTGTCCTCCATGACCCACGGCCACCACGAGGCCATCGCGGCGTTGTAGCCGATGACGTTCCACCACGCGTCGGTGAGATACGTCGGCGACGGCAACTGCTTGTCGATGAGGAGCTGGAGCGCCCGGCGGGTGGAGGTGTCGCCCGTCGGCGTGGGATCGACGGAGAGGCCACCGCCGACGCTGTAGAGGATGAGCGCCTGGAGTTCGTCACGGCCCAGTCCGAGGATCTCGCCGATGGCCTCGCACTGCTTACGGTCGAGGCGCATCGTCGCGCCGCTCTCCAGATCGCGGTACCAACGGTCGGAACGCCCGGCCGCGAGGCCGACATCCCGCTGCGTGATCTGCCGGCCGAGCTGCTTGCTCGCCGCCGCACGCCAGGCACGGAGCAGCCCCGCGAGTCCCATCAGCTGCCCGGGGGTGAGCAGTGAGTCCTCGGCGTCGCTCGGGGCCGTTACTCCGCCTTGCTGGGGGAGTGGTTCGCCTTCTCCGCGCTCGGAGTTGTTTCCGCCGCCTATTCCCACGCCCGTGAGACCTTTCTGTGTTCCGTCTGTGCGCGCCCGTCCGTAACGCGAGCACGAAAAAGGGAGAGGCTGGCAATGGCCAGACCCTCCCCCGCATCTATGTTTCACATTGACCTGCCGGAACGAAAATTTGATCTTGATTTATTTCGTCCGGACGAAACAATCATGCCGACTTCGTTCAATGGTCAACGGTGTTGAGGTTCCAAGTTGGATCCTATGTGGGCGAGTCGGGCATCTTGAGCGGAAATTTATTTCCTCTCGGGTGGGAGGAAATAAATTTCCGCTTCTGCTCTCGCTGGCAGGTGTTCCCGGGAATGCTGCGACGGTGTGCGTCTCCGTATCGGTTTCTCGTTCTCATGTTTGTTGTGGTGCAGGTGAGTTGGCGTTCAGCCGCGCTTGGCGGTCCTGTCCGTTGCGGTGCTCTACGCGCGTTGAACTGGGATTTTGCGCGCGTTGACGGTGGATGGACGGGAAGCTTAAATCGCTTTTGATCACGACGCCGAGCGATGGGTCGTGACGTTGGCGACGTGGTTGGAGGGTGATGGGGGTGGGGACGAATCCTGCGCGTCTGTTACTGGCTGCGAATGTGCTGTAACTCCGTGCGCGATACCGTCGCTGTTCCTGCGTGCGCATGGGGTCGGCCCCTGAGGTGCGGTTGCATTTAGCGGTGGATCTTGTGGCGCAGTCCGCATATGTTGCTGGTCCCCGGCGAAACACGCCGAGGGGAAGGGGGCGAGATTGCCTGAACGCTAGTCAAGTCCATGCGCATGGAGGGGAAATGGAACCGGCGCCCTGGAGTTAGTGGCTCCTGAGCGCCGGCCCGCACCCCGAAGAGCGCGGATTCATAAACGGATCGGGCCGGCTGGCCTTTTCGACGAGAACGGCCGGCCCGCTCCACCTACAAGCAGAGGAAGTCTTGCATGCCCGCGTACCGGAGCGAAAGGGCGAACAACGCCCCCTCCACCCACGCCGCCACCCCCGCGACCGAAGACCGTCAGCGGCGCCTTGCCCACCTCCTGGCGGAGATGATGCCCAGCGCCGCCGTCATACGCGTCTCACACAGCGAGCCGGGCCGGACCTGGCCGAGCCCGTACATCCGCGCCTACGACAAGAACGGCGACCCCATAGAGATCAACCGCGCACGGGCCACGATCGCCGCCCGCTGGATCATCCGCTCGTACCCCGACGCGGACTGGGACGAGCCGCAGGACCTCGACCTGGCCACGGCCACGCTCGCCCCGACCGTCGCGGCATACGCCGCTGCAGGCAGGGGCCGCTGACATGGCGCGAATCCGTACCATCAAGCCGGAGGCGTTCTTCTCCGAGTCGCTCGCCGAGGTGAGCGTCGAGGCAGAGCGCACCTTCTTCGGCCTTTTCACCCAGGCCGACGACCACGGCCGCCACCGTGACAACGCCGCCATCATCGCTGGGCTCCTCTGGCCTCTCCGCGCCGAGCACACCTCGGTCCACGTAGAGGACGACCTCCACCAGCTCGCGAACGCCGACCTGATCTGCCGGTACACCGGCTGTGACGGCCGCCGGTACCTCCACATCGCGACCTGGTCCGAGCATCAGAAGATCGACAAGCCGAGCCAGTCGCGCCTGCCCTCCTGCCCGGAGCACCACGGTGCCGACCGGTGCGGTGCCTGCAAGGGGACCTGCACCAAGCGGGTCGAGGAGTCACCCACTCCTCCCCGAGGGCTCGCCGAGGTTTCGCCGAACGCTCCCCGAGCCCTCGATCTGCCCGCGCAGTCCGCTGCGACGCTTCGTGGCCACGCAGGCCAGACTCCCGCCGCCCAGCAGGACGCCTTCGACGGCATGGCTGGCACTCCTGGCCACCCGAAGACGAAAAGCGCAGCTCAGGACGCATTCTCCGAAGGCTCCCCGAACCTTCCCCGAAGCCTCGGGGAGGGCTCGGCGCCTGGATCTAGGATCTTGGATCCTGGATCTTCTTTCCCTACGGGGCGCACAGCGCCCGGCACCACCGTCTCGGCAGGCGATCTCATCGGCGAGTACGCGGCGTCGTGCGATGAGCGCCCGCCCGGAGATGTGCTCGGGCATCTCGGCCGCATCATCAAGAAGCTCCTCGGCGAGGGCATCGCTCCGGAGCATGTCCGCGCCGGGCTGAAGCGTTTCGCGGAGATCCAGGGCCACCCCAGTCGCCTGCCGAGCCTGGTGAACGACGCGATGAACGTACGCTCCGGCGGTTTGGCGTGGCCGGGAATGCGGCCTAACGTGCCCGCTCATCAGGCGTGGACCAACCCGGTCGACGCCGCCACCGCCTACGCCGAGGAGCTGTGATGCGCGCCCGTAACCGCGAACCGCAGACCCTCGGCGGCGGGGGCACCCTGGACCGGCTGGCCCGGATCCTGGCTGCCCGGAACATCGCCCCGGCCGCTGTCGCCGCACTGGCCGAGGAGCCCGAGCCGTTCTCCCCGCTGGACGCCCTGTCGGCCGGGATGCCCTTGCGTTACCAGGCCGCTGTCGCCGACCACCCACAGGTTCTGGCCTGGGCCCGGGACGTTGCCGAGGCGGCCGTGGCCCCCAGCCAGGGAGCCCGGCGGCAGGTCACCACCGGCCCCAGCCTGCTGATGGCCGGGGTCGTCGGCGCGGGCAAGACGCACCAGGCGTACGGCGCGGTACGACGGCTGGCAGAGGCCGGGGTAGGTGTGCGCTGGCGCGCGACCACCGCCGCCGACCTGTACGCCGGCCTGCGGCCCCGGTCCGGGGTCGACAGCGAGCGGGAGCTGGCGGCCGTCGGCCGCTGCCCGCTGCTGATCATCGACGACCTCGGCGCGGCCAAGTCCAGCGACTGGGTCGAGGAAGTGACGTACCGGCTGATCAACCGCCGCTACAACCACATGCTCCCGACCCTGATCACCACCAACCTGGCGATCAAGGACCTCCGGGCCTACCTCGGCGACCGCGTCACCAGCAGGCTCGCGCAGATGACGACCCGGGTCGAGTTCGAGCCGGTCGACCGCAGACGCCACCGCGCCGCCTGACCCGCCGCAGGCCGCCACGCCGGGCCGCGTTCACCAGCGCGCCGCCCTCTTGAACCTCCCGACCCAGCGCAGCTCTCCGCCGACGCCCCTGCGCGTGGAGAGCGATCGGAGCAGCCCTCATGACCCGCAAGGCGATCAGCCCTGCCCACCACCGGTCGCTCGGCGACCACACCTGGCAAGCCGATGCCGTCTGCCAGAGCACCGAGTGCAACCCGGTGGACCCCGACATCTTCTTCCCCGAGCCCGACGAGACCGACAAGATCTCTGTGGCGAAGGCGCTGTGCGCTCAGTGCCCGGTCCGCCGCACCTGCCTGGACGCCGCCCTCGAAGGCGGCGACACCGAGGGCATCCGGGGCGGCATGACCGAGGAGGAACGCGAGCCGCTGCACGAGAAGCTCGCCCACCGCCTCGACTACTCCCGCGTCAACGCCACCATCGCCGGACGCGACATCCACCTCACCAAGGCCGAACGTCGCGCGGTCATCCTGGCGGCCTACCGTCAGGGCCTCACCGAGCAACGTCTGGCCTGGCTCCTGAAGATCACCGAGGAACACGCTCAGAAGCGGTACCGCGAGACTCGCCGCGCCCTGCGCAACCGAGACCTGGACCAGGCCCCGGCGACCACTCCGCCGCCCGAGACCGGTGGCGAGCGCCTGGGTCGCGACGACTTCGGGACGGCGGCGTGAGTAACGGGAGTATGCCGAAGACGGCGCAGATCACCGGCTGGGACCGCGCGGTCGTCATCGCGCTGGGCGGCGCGGGATGCGCTTTGTCGTACGACGCCCTCCAGCAGATGGCCGTCGCCATCCACGTGCGGGGTCTCCTCACCTACCTCTTCCCGCTGGTGATCGACGGATTCATCGCGTATGGCATACGGGCGCTCCTGGTCCTGCGGGACGCGCCGCTGCGTGCCCGGCTCTACGTCTGGACGCTCTTCGGTACGGCCACCGCTGCCAGCATCTGGGCCAACGCTCTCCACGCGGTCAGGCTCAACGAGGTGAACGCATCGGCCACCGGGCTGCGGCTCGGGGACATGGTGGTCGCGGTGTTGTCCACCATCGCTCCGCTCGCGCTGGCCGGAGCGGTCCACCTCTACATCCTGATCGCCCGGGGCCCGGTCAAGGGCAGTGACCGCGAGGACTGCGGTCAGGCCGGTCACGGCGTTCAGGCTGACCGGCCCGAGGGTATCGCGGTCACCCGGACTGACCGGGGCGGTCAGCAGCCGCCGCCGCAGGCCGGTCAGGTCAACGCCGGACAGCCGGTCACTGCCCTTGACCGGGCCCAACCGTCCCTGGACAAGCAGTCCCCAAGTGCTCGCTCACTGACCGGGGACAGTGACCCGGCGGACCGCAACAGCCCGGTCACCGGCCACCACGGTCAGCCGCACGCGGCTGCTGAACTGCCCGGACAGCCGAACACCGCGCCGCCGGTAACTGGCCGCCCGGTCAGCACCGAGCCGGTCAACAACGATCAGAACGGGCCCGCGCCGGTGACCGACTGGCCGGTCAGTCCGCCTCCGGTCACTGACCGGGACACCGGGACAACCAGTGACCGGCGGTCTGACCCAGACACCGAGGAGCTGCTGAAGATCGCCCGGTCGGCGGTCAGGGCCGAGGACAAGCTGACCCGCAAGGTGGTCGCCCAGGCGATCCGCGGTCAGCAGATCCCGCTCTCCAGCGACACACTGACCGCCCTCATGGTCCAGCTCCGCGAACAGCACGGACAGCCGGTCACCTCCACCCGGAACTGACCGCCCACCACGGGGCCGGGTGACCGCACCGGTCACCTCGGCCGGTCACCCGACCCCGGACACGCGCCCGCCACCTTCCGAAGCGAACCGGAGTACACCGTCATGCGCACGAACCCCGCAACCCCGGCCGAGGTGGACACCTGGCTGGCCGTCCTGCACCAGCACGGCCACATCCACCACTCCGAACCCGCCCCCGGCAACACCTGGACCGTGCAACGACACCCACACAGCCGCCCCTGGACCCTCCACCACCCCGTCCTGGCAATGGACTGGATCGAAGAAGTCGTCCGCGATATCCACCAGCAGGACCCGGAGTCGAGCCGATGACCACCAACGACTCGGCGGCGACCACATCCGGAGCGGACCGTGACCCCAACACGGCGACCGGCGGAGCAAGCTATCGCGTACGACGGTCCTACGGCCCGTCGTACGCACTTGCCCCCGCCCCGGAGGGCGGGGGAAGTCCGGCTGGTTCCCGAGCGAGGGCGCACGGGGACCAGCCGGGCAATCGGCACCAGGGGGCGCCGGTCACAGGGGGAGAAGCCGACCGCGACGACCACCGCGAGCAGCCGCGCCCGAGCACGCCCGCCTACCCCGACCGCAAACCGCGCCGCCGCACCCGCAACCCCAGCGAGCGCACCCGCAAGACGACCACCCGCCTCTCCGACACCGAGAAGACCGAGATCGCCGAGGCCGCCACCAAGCGCGGCGTCACCGTCGCCCGCTTCCTCGCCGTCTCCGGCCTGAGCGCCGCCCGCGGATGCGCCGCCGTGCACAGCAACGACCAGCTCGACACCGCCATCGACGAACTCGCCGCTCTGCGCACCGCGCTGGCCCGCATCGGCAACAACATCAACCAGATCGCCTTCGTCCTCAACAGCGGTGGCCAGCCGCGCGCCGGTGAACTCGAACACGCGCTGGGCGCGCTGACCGGACTTCTCGCCCGCGTTGATGACGCGGCGAACGACCTGGTGACCCGGCGGCTGTGATGGTTCCCGACATCGGACGCGGCTCCCGCACCCACGGCCTCCTCGTCTACCTGTACGGCCCCGGACGGCGCGAGGAGCACACCGACGCACACCTCGTCGGCTCCTGGGACGGCTTCGCCCCCGACCCCGGCCGCGACACCGGCCTCGACCCCGACCCGAAGGTCACCCTCGCCCGGCTCACCGCCGCCCTGGACCTGCGGGTCAAGCAGGCCGGCGACCGCGCACCCGCCAAGCACGTCTGGCACTGCTCGGTACGCACCGCCCCCGGGGACCGGCGGCTGGACGACGAGGAGTGGAACGCCGTCGCCCAGCGCATCGTCCACGCCACTGGCATCGCCCCGGCTGGAGACCCCGACGGCTGCCGGTGGATCGCCGTCCGCCACGCGGAAGACCACATCCACATCGTCGCCACCCTCGTACGCGGCGACCTGCGCAACCCGCGCCTGAACTACGACTTCAACAAGGCCCAGGCCGAATGCCGCCACATCGAGAAGGAGATGGGCCTGCGGCGCCTGAACGCGGGCGACGGAACCGCAGCGAAGAATCCCAGCAGCGCCGAGAAGTTCAAGGCCGAGCGCACCGGCCGACCCGAGACCTCCCGTGAGACGCTCCGCGAAGCCGTCCGCCAAGCCCTCGCGGGAGCAGACGACGAGAAGGAGTTCTTCACCCGGCTCCGCGAGGCGGGCCTGCGCGTGAAGGTGCGCTACGCCCCGTCCGGTGACGCACTCGGGTACAACGTGGCCCTGTCCGGCGACCGCAACCGCCACGGTGAACCGGTCTGGTACCCCGGCTCCAAGCTGGCCCCCGACCTCTCCCTTCCGAAGATCCGGCAGCGCTTGACCGACAGCATCGAGCAGATGCCGTCCTCGGCCGTCACCAACACCCGATCGGATTGGTCGCCGCCCGCCCGAGAACGACGGAGCGCCACCGGCATCGCCGAGCGTGCAGCCGTCATCCTCGACGGCGACGGCGAAGCCGCTGCTGCCCAGCTCGTCGGCATCGGAGAACTCCTGGACGCGGTCGCCCAGACCTCCCCGGCCGCCACCCGCGCCGAGCTGGCTGCTGCCGCCCGAGCCTTCGAGCGCGCGACCCGCAGCCACATCCGAGCGGAGTGCGCCGAGACGCGCGCGCTCCACTCGGCCGCCAGGGGCATCGTCCAAGCCGGCGGCGCGCTCGGCCGAGGCGAGGACGGCGGCACCACCGCCATGCTCCTCTCCACCCTCGTCCTCGTCACCCTCGCCGCCGCCCGCTGGCACTCCGCCCGAGGCCACGCCCAACAGGCCCACGCCTCCCGCCAGGCCGCCGAACACCTGTGCACCGCCTACCGCCAGGCCGCCGCCACGCCGATGCGAGCGCTGCACGACCAAGGCCGTACTCTCCCCGAAGCCCAACGCCGGACGCACGAGGACAACCTCCGCGCAGCTCTGCCGGAGCAGTACACACGAGCAGACGGCATACCGACGAAGACCGACGCCCTGGTCGCCACCCTCGCCCAGGCCGAGCAGGCGGGTCACGCCCCCGAAACGCTCCTGCAGCAGGCCATCGACATCCGCGAACTCGACACCGCTGCGGACGTGAACGACGTCCTGGTCTGGCGCCTGCGCCGCCTCGCCCAACTCCCCGCCCACCCGGGTGAAACGGCTAGTCGCCCGCAGGCCGCCACCCGCCAGCCCAAGATCTCGACCAACCGCACCAGCACCTGGACGGCACCCACGGCCACAGCTCGCCCCACCGTCGACCCGCGTAACCGCCCACCGCGTCGCTGATCGGAGGCCGACAGGCCGGTCACCAGCGTGCCGGCCTTCGAGAAACCCCCTGGACAATCAGCCACACCGGCCGTTATAGATGGAAACAGAACGACCTCGACCGGGAGATGACGCTCGTGCTCAGAACCACTGACCGCCGCCCAGAGCCGACACCCGCGCTGCCCGTCCTCCCTGCCGGAACCGATCCTCTCCTGCAACTTCAGTACGAGACGCAGCCAGCCGACGGCCCCGGTGCGATCCGCTGCGTCAGCCACCCACATGAACTGGCCCTCGACGGAATCCCCGTAATGTGCTCGGTCTGCCGAGCCCGACGCGATTGGCTGCTCATCAATCACGGCCGCAACGTCTGGGTGTGCTGCCGGTGCGGTAACCAGTGGCTCGAACCCGAGATCAGCCGCGCCGACTTCGACGCCCTGATCGCCAGCCCGTACGGGACGACCTACCCCAGCGTCGAGCAGGGCCTCGCGGCACTCGGCTTCGACGGTGCCTTCGCCGGCACCTATCTGGAGTAGAGCGGTCTGTACCTGCCTGAAATAGCCCTCCCCGGCTTGGGGAGGCCCTTCTAGGCGGCGGTCTCGCTGTGCTTTCGCTAGTCTGCAAACCCATGGCCCCGGCGGACTGCTGCCCGCTGTATCCGCCGTGGGCGCGACGTATTGGCGTACAAGGACCAACCGTGCTTGTTCGATGCTCCGGACGCATGAGACGTCCTCTGCCGAGCCGAAAAGCCTGGCCCGGCCTTGTGTCGCCGATACCGGGGGCGCTGCGAGCAACGATGTTGTGGTCCTCCGCTGTCCAAGGTGGATCTCGGCACCCACGGGCGGGTCGATTCTCAGTGCGGACATCAGGGGAACTCACGGGATGTCACGCCAGGAGTCTTTAGCATGGTATGTAACTTTCACAATTGAATCCGGCGTGAACATGTCGTTTTTCTGATGCGGAAGTCACCCGGGGTATGTAGCCTGCGACGGTCCGCATGGGGAGTGCGGGCGTGGTGTGGCCGCTGTGGCTGGGCAGTGTTCTTGGGGGAGGGCGCGTGAGTCTGCGCGACGAGCATTTCTATGGTCATCCGCTCGTGCGATGGAGGGCGTTGACGGTTGGTGCGTTGACGCTGGCGTTGTCGGTGGGGCTGATACCGGCGCAGGCGCAGGCGTCGTTGCCGTCGCTTGGAGCATCGTCCACGGCGGCTGCGGCAGCGGGGTCGGCAACTTCGCGTTCCTCCACTGAATCCACGAGTGGGCCGACCGGTCCGCGTGCCGTTGGTGCGGGCACAACGGGGGCAACGGAGTCCGCGGCGGCGGTGGGTGATGCTGTTTACGCGTATGACGCGGCCAGGCGCCTGGTGGGGGTAACGGATCCGGACGGGGAGACGGCCCGTTACCGCTACGACGAGGCCGGAAACCGCCTGGGTATCGATCGGTTTCCGTCGGCCGATCTGTCCGTGCTGTCGCTGGTTCCGGTGCGGGCTGCCGCGGGTGCGACAGTGACGCTTTCCGGTACCGGCTTCGCCCCCACTTCCTCATCCAACTCCGTTGATTTCGCGGGAAAAACGGCCGAGGTCGTGTCGGCCTCGCCCACCCGGCTGAAGGTGAAAGTGCCGTCGGCCGCCGGGAGCGGCAAGGTATCCGTCACCACGGGAGGGCACACCGCCCAGTCCCCGGAATCCTTCACCCTGGCCGGGGCCGTTCCCACAGTGACCAAGGTGGAGCCGACTTCCGGGTATATCGGTGCGCAGGTGGTGTTGTCGGGGTCTGGGTTCGCGGTTGCCGCTGTGGACAACGTGGTGCGGTTTGCCGGTGGTGTTGTCGCGGAGATCGTCGAGCGGTCCGACACCGCGTTGAAGGTTCTGGTGCCGGTGGGAGCGGCGACCGGCTCGGTCGAGGTGACCACACCGGAAGGTAGCGCCTCGTCCGCGACAGGCTTCCGGGTGATGGCCGGCGCCGGCCAGGGTGAGATCGAGACGTCGGCGGAGACGTCCGTGACCGACGAGAGTCCACCGACGGTGTCGGTGACCACCCCGGGTAATCAGGCGCAGGTCGTCTTCGACGCGAACGCCGGGGACGAAATCGACATGGGCTTCACCGAGTCGACGTTCAACTCCCTTGTGTCCGTGCGGCTTGTCGATCCGCAGGGGAAGCGGGTGGACAGTGCCACCTATACGGGTGCGTCCGGCGCCTGGGAGGTGCGGAACGCGCCGGTCAGTGGGCAGTACTCGCTGATCGTCGACCCGGGGACGGGCAACATCGGCTCGGTGAAGGTGACCGTGTCGAATCCCCTGGTGTCTCCGCTGGATCTCAGCGGTCCGACGGTCGAGCGGCGGTTCACCCGACCGGGCCAGAACCATCTGCTCACGTTCTCGGCGGTGCTGGGGGATTCGCTGAGTCTGGGTGTCGACGCCACGGGCCTGGCGAATGCGATGTACGTCCGGCTGTACGACCCGAGTGGTGCCGTGGTCGAGAGGCTCTACGTCACGGGCAGCCGGATCAGCGGGCTGGACGTTGATGTGCTCACCCGATCCGGTGCGTACATCGTGGAGTTGGACCCCGATGCCGCTGCCCTGGGCACTGTGAAGCTGACGGCTTCGCACTATGCCGATGCCGGGACGCTCGATCCGGCTGGTCCCGCGGTGGCGATGGCTATGAGCAGGCCGGGCCAGGACGGACGTGCCCGGTTTGCCGCGGTGGCGGGCCGGCGGGTTTCTCTCGCTGCCACGGCGACCGGATTCGGGACGTCGACGCGGGTCGAGATCCGTAAGCCGGAGGGTGGTCTGCTCGATTACTTCCTTGTGCCGACATCCGGCGTCGGGCAGTGGGACAGCGGAGATCTTCCCGCTACCGGGACCTACACGATCGCAGTGAGTCCCATCGGTGGTCTTGTCACCGGAAGCCTTTCGCTGACGCTCTCTCAGCCGGTGGTCGTCCCCGAGCTGTCCCTCACCGGTGGTCCCACGGCGGTATCCATTGACCGCATCGGCCAGAACGCCGAATCCACGTTCCAGGCGCAGGCGGGCGACGACCTGTCGCTCGGCTTCACCGGCAACACCTTCAGCCAGTACGTCACCGCGAGTGTGATTGCCCCGTCCGGCGCCAAGGTGGTGTCGGGAACGAACGTCGCCGCCGTCACGTCGGCGGCCATCGGACTTGACGCGCTGCCGGAATCGGGCACGTACCGTATCGTCCTCGACCCCAACAAGGGTGTTGTGGGCACCCTGAACTTGTCACTGTCCGCGGATATCGTCGTTGCTCTCGCGGCCGACGGTCCGGAGCGGCCAACCGCACCGGCGCGTGCCGGGCAGCGTGTACGGGCCCGCTTTACCGCGTCCGACAGCGGGACTCTTGGGCTGGCGGTGACGGCGAACACGGTCGCGCAGGCCACGGACATCCGGCTGATCGGTCCGAGCGGCGGCACCGGAACCCTGGTCGGACGTACGGCGGCCGGCGCTTCCGCCGCGTACTACCTGACGGGACTGGTCGCCGACACCGGCTACACGCTGGTGTTCGAGCCGGGCAAGGCAGCCACCGGCGCGATGACGCTGTGGCTCTCGAAGTCGGTCGAGGCCGGAACGCTGTCGAGCGGAACCCCGCCGGTCACCGGAGAGATATCCCGGCCGGGTCAGCAGCTGGAGTTCACCGTCGACGCTACCGCCGGTGATGGCGCGTCCATTGTCTTCGGTGATACCACGTTCGCGGCATCGTCCCAGGTCATCCACCGGACGCCAGGTGGCGAGGAAGAAAGCCTCGGATCGCTGACCAAGGCGGCGTTCGACGGTGACCTGCGTCCCCCTCTCAGTGGAGGCAAGCATCTCGTCCTGATACGTCCCACCGCACCGGTCAGCGGCACGACCAAGGCCACACTTCTGCCGGACGTGGACGCGGGCACACTGCCCACCACCGGCACCCGCAAGAGCGTCACGATTGCCACGCCCGGTCAGAACGGGCGTTACACCTTCACCGGTATCGCGGGCCAGAAACTCACCCTGGGCCTCGACAAGCCGCCGGCCGCTTGGGTGCTGTCCGTCTTCGGGCCGAACGGCAAGTGGGTGGTCGACGCCCGGTCCATGACCGCGACAGCGGTCTCGTACGCGCTGCCGGCCCTTCCGGCCGACGGCACGTACACCCTGACGGTCGCCCCCAACACGTTGAAGACCGGGACATGGAACCTGGACCTGAGCCCGGTGGCCCTGGCCGTGACGGCCCCGACCGCCGGTACGAGGACCGCGGCCGACCAAGTGCCCGACGGCACCCCTCTTGCGAGCAGGGCGACGAAGTCCAAGAACACCACGGCAGCGAAAACGGTATCCGGTCCCGTTGGCTCCGTACCCAGTGGTGCTGACGCCTGGCATCCCGACAAGGGTAATCTGGCCGGTTACGACTGGCTCACCCGGCGTACCGGCGAGCCGAAGTCCCCGCCCGCGCTGCGTGCGCCGCCTAAGTCCACCGCGCTGACCGGACATGTCCGCAGACTGGACGGCAAGCCGCTGGCCGGGGTCGCCGTCTCGGTCGGTGCGAAGACGGCCCGTACCGACGCGCGCGGCAGGTTTCTTCTCGCCGGTATTTCCGACACGGCGACCACTCTGGTGGTCAACGGCGCGAGGGCGAACACCGAGCGGCGTCAGTACGGCCGGTTCGACATTCACATCAGCCCCAAGAAGGGCCGTACGGTCGACCTCGGCTTCCCCGTATGGATGACGCCGCTGGACACCAAGCACACCGTTCGCTTCGCCGCGCCGGCGAAAAAGGACATCGTGCTGAAGACACCGGAGATTCCGGGTCTCGAAGTGCGTATTCCCAAGGGCTCGGTGGTCCGGGACGACAAGGGACGAGCGGTGACCGAGCTGGGGATCACGGCGATCCCGCTGGACCGGCCGCCGTTCCCTCTTCCGGACAACGGTGTGGTGCCCGTGTTCTTCACCGTGCAGCCGGGCGGGACGTACGTGTTCCCCAAGGGCGCCCAGGTCATCTACCCGAACTACACCCGTGAAGCACCGGGCACACGTGTGCAGTTCATGGACTACGACCCCAAGGACAAGGGGTGGTACGTCTATGGGCACGGCCGAGTGTCGTCGGACGGCCGGCAGGTGGTGCCGGACGCGAAGACCCGCGTCTGGGCCTTCCACGGATCCATGTTCAACACCGGTGACATCCTGCCCTGGGAGGACACCTGGCTGGAGGACGCGCTGGACTGGCTGTCCGGCGACCCCGTCGAACTGACCACGGGGATGCTGACCGACTCCCGTGCCGACTTGGCCGTCGGCGGTGCGCTCGGTTCGGCAGAGGTCACCCGTACCTACTGGCAGGGGGACCCGTATAAGCGGGCCTTTGGTATCGGCCGTGACCTGCCCTTCAACGCCTTCCTCCACTCGAAGAAGCAGTGGCAGGAAGTGGATCTGTACATCCCGGGCGGCAGCAAGACCCACTTCGTCCGCACCTCCGCCGGCACCGATTGGACCAACGCGGTCTTCGAACCGCTCGACACTCCGAGCTTCCTGCGCGGTTCCAAAATGGTGTGGAAGGGATACGAAGGCGGCTGGGAGTTGGCCTTCCGGGATGGGACTGTCTGGGTCTTCCCGCAGTACGCGCCGCTGAAGGAGATTCGCGACCGGCACGGAAACAGCGTCAAGGTGACCCGCCTGGAAGGCAAGCGGGGCGACATCACCCGCATCAGCGCCACGGGCGGCCGGTGGATCTCACTCACTTACGACACCCAGCACCGTGTGATCGGTGCGCGGGACAATGCCGGGCGTACCACGAAGTACACCTACGACAGTGTGGGCCGTCTCGACGCCGTGACGGACCCGGCCGGCAAGGTCAGTCGCTACACGTACGACGGGACGTCGAACCGGATCAGGACCGCTGTCGACGCCCGCGGTATCACCTACATGAGCAACACCTTCGACGCGAACGGCCGGGTCAAGGAACAGACCCTCACCGAGGGCGCCACGTACTCCTTCGACTACACCCTCAGTGGTACGGGCGCCGGAAAGGTCACCGGTGTCAGTGTCACCCAGCCGGGTGGTTCGGTCCGGCGGGTTGAGTTCGACGCGGATGGCTACGGGATATCCGACACAGAGGCGTACGGCTCGGCTCTCGCCCGCAGGACGGCCTACCAGCGCGGCTCGTACCACCGGGTGGAGGCGGTCACCGACCCTTACGGCCGTCGTACGGACCTGACGTATGACGCCAACGGCTATGTGACCTCGGCGAAGGAGCTGGCGGGGACGGCGCAGGCGCGCTCGACCGGCACGGCGGTCTACGACGGCCCCTATGACCAGCCCACCACGGTCACCGACCCACTGGGCAGAACGACCACGCTCGCCTATGACGACAACGGCGATGTGAAGAAGGTGACCGACCCGGAGGGCCGGGCGACCACCTTCACCCACAATGCCGCCGGGCAGGTGACGACGGTCACCGACGCCTCCGGCGCGGTCACCGAATACACCTACCGCTACGGCGAGACCGTCCAGGTCAGCGACGCCGAGGGCCGCACGGGTGGCCAGTTCCTCGACGCGGCGGGTCGTCCCGTAGTGGTGACGGACGAGGCCGGATCACGTACGGCGTTCACGTACGACAGCCTGAACCAGGCCCGGTCGGTGACCGATCCGCTCGGCCGGTCGACCACGCTCGACTACGACGCCAACGGCAACATCACCGCACTCACCGATGCCCGGGGGAACACCACCTCCTGGGCCTACGACTCGGCCGACCGTCCCGCGTCGGCGACCGATCCGCTCGGCGGCACAGCACATTTCGCCTATGACGTGGCGGGCCGGCTGACGGAGGCGACCAGCCGCTCCGGGCAGGTCGCCACGGCGGAGTACGACCTGCTGGGGCGGGCGAAGAACGCCAAGTACGGCGTCGATGTGGTGGGACCGCCCGAGTCCACCGTCACCTACGCCTACGACGCAGTTGACCTGCCCAGGACCGTGACGGACACGGCATCGGGCACCCAGTCCTTCACCTACGACGTCTACGACCGTACGAAGACCGTGACGGGACCGACGGGCACGGTCGGCTACGAGTACGACGGTGCCGACCGCCGCACCGAGATGACCGCGGCCGGGACGACGACGGCGTACGGCTACGACACGTCGGGCATCCTCACCTCCGTCACCACCGGCGGCCAGAAGATCACCTTCGGCCTGGACGCGGTGGGCCGGGAGAAGACAGCGGCCCTGCCCGGCGGCTTCACCCGTACCACCGACTACGACAGGACCGGTACCACCACCGCCATCAACTACACCCGCGCCGGCAGCCCCGTCGGAGACCTCGCCTACACCCGTGACGAACGCAGTCTGCAGACCGGCCTGTCGGGGAGCCTGGCGAGCACGGCCCTTCCGGCGGCCGAAAGCGGCGCGGTGTTCGGCAAAGACAACCGGATCACCACCTTCAACGGCCGCTCCTTCACCTATGACGCGGAAGGGCAGCTGAAATCCGACGGCAAGCGGACCTACGACTGGAACGCGCGCGGCGAGCTGACCGGCCTGAGCGAATCCGGCGGCCCGGCCGGCGCCTTCGGATACGACCCGCTCGGCACTCGCAGCAGCACCACACTGGGCGGCGACACCCGCAAGTTCCTGACGGACGGCTCGAACCCGGCGGTGGAGCAGTCCGCCACGGGCGAGACGAAGGCCACCGTCGCCACCTCGGGCCTGGACGAATTCCTCACCCGCACCGAGAACGGCAAGACTCAGGTTTACCTGACGGACGCGCTCGGTACGGTGCTCGGCCTGGCGGACCCGGACGGCACGGTCGCCACCCGCTACACCTACGACCCCTACGGCCAGCCGACCGCGTCCGGCGCCGAATCAACCAACCCGTACACCTTCACCGGCCGCGAGAACGACGGCACGGGCCTGCTCTACTATCGCAACCGCTACTACGACCCTGAAACCGGGCGCTTCATCTCCCAGGACCCGATCGGATACGCGGGCGGCACCAACCTCTACCAGTACGCGCTGAGTTCACCCACCACCTACACCGATCCGTCGGGCAACAACCCGATGCTGATCGGCTGCGCGGGCGGAGCGCTCTTCGACGGCGGCATGGACTGGCTTGGCCAGCGCCTCTCGGGCCGGAAGGTCAACTGGGGCCAGGTCGGCGTCTCGGCGCTCGGGGGATGCCTGGGCGGCATGCTCGGCGCAGGCATCGGCGCCGGCGCCAAGGCGGGACGTGCCGGCTGCCTCGCCAATAGCTTCACCCGCGACACCCCGGTCCTGATGGCCGACGGCACCCACAAACCCATCAAGGACGTGCGGGTGGGCGACAAGGTCCTCGCCACCGACCCGCAGACCGGCGAGAGCGGCCCGCGTCGGGTCACCACCTTGATCCAGGGCGCCGGCGACAAGAGCCTGACGGACATCACCGTCACCGACGCCAGCGGTAAGCCCGCGAAGATCACCGCCACGGACGGCCATCCCTTCTGGGTACCTGAACTCGACACCTGGATCGACGCGGGGAAGCTCCAGCCCGGCCAATGGCTCCGAACCAGCGCCGGCACGCACGTCCAGATCAGCGCAATAGCCCACCGCGCTGTGACGACGAAGGTCTACAACCTCACCGTTGACGACCTGCACACATACCATGTACTGGCGGGGGTCTCTCCAGTCCTCGTTCATAACTGTGGTGGGAGGGAAGTTGCCGCTCACTACCGTGTCCATGCAAATAATGGACTGGGAGTAAAGCGGACAGCCAATATTGCAGTTTCGCAGCACAATATAGTCGGCGTGCGCGGGCAGTACATCGCAGTGAGTGGCAAAGCTCCTCGGCCAGGGGCGATCGATATGCCCGGTGGGGATCGAGTGTTTGACTATGGCACGCGCCCATTTGATTCGGAAACAAAGATATTCGAAACTTATGCGCGGGAACTCGACCCTGGGGCGACCGGGAAGATCCACTTGTACACGGAGCGGGACGTTTGTCCCAGCTGTCAGGGAGTTATAAGAGTGTGTCTCACGTGGTAAGTTTCGCGAGCTTCTTGTAGCAGGTCAGGGCGGCGGCCAGGCCGAGGAAGGCGAGGAAGTGCGAGCCCTTTCGTTCGTATCGGACGGTGAGGCGGCGGTAGCCAAAGAGCCAAGCGATCGACCGTTCGATCTTCCAGCGGTGCCGACCGAG
>NZ_JBFBEZ010000021.1:0-150464 GCF_040701725.1 Streptomyces sp. NPDC093109 | reverse complement strand
TCCCAGAGTTCATCAGGAACCAGACGCTTCGACAGATCAGCACCCACGACAGACATCATGCCGTACGAACCCTCAAGCCACGTGAGACACCCTCTAATGGGCCGCGTCTTTATCCAGCGGAGAGCCGAGCGGCGACGTGGAGGACAAGGAACGGTGACACCGAGGAGGAGCGGAGCCCTGCCTGGAAGGGACGCCGAACTGGCGGCTATTGACGAGGTGTCCGGGCGCGCGGTGCTGCTCCTCGTCCAGGGACAGCCCGGCATGGGGAAAACAACCCTGCTGAGGGAAGTCCACCGTATCTGGCACACTCGCGGCCACGGAGTCGTCCGGATTCACGGCTCTGCCGCCATTCCTCAGTGGGACCTGTATGGCGCGCGGGCGGTAGTCAAGGCCTTCCGTCATTCCTTTCCCGAATTCGGGGATTCCCTCTCGGCCGGCGCGTTGGCCGCGGTGAACCGGCTGTGCCGACCGGAGAGTTACGGATCGGCCCGCGCGCGATCCGCCCTCTTCGCCGAACTGGTAAAGCTTTTCGCGCACATCAGCGGACGTGCGCCCGGTGCCGTACTGATCGACGACGCGCACGCTGTGCCCGACCCCTCGTTCATCGTGGCCGCCGCCCACCGCGCCGGCTGCACGGTCGTGGCGACGTGCGTCGAGTACCGGCGAGCCGCCGGGCCGGCCGGTTCGGCCCTGCCGCACACCGCCGCGGATCGCGTCGTCAGTCTGGGCCCCCTGCCGGACCAGCGGATCGACGCCCTGCTGGCCGACGCCGCCGGCGAGCCCCTGGACGAGGCCGTGGCACCCGCGCTGCGCGCCGCGCTGGGCCCGTGGGCCGGTAACCCGGGCACTGTACTGGACGTCTTCGAAACACTCCGTGAGGACGGCCACCTTGTCCGGTTCCAGGGTCTCCTGTGCCTGAGCACCGCCACGACCGGGCCGGCGCTGCCGTCCGATCACGCCCTGGTGCGGCGGGTCGCGGAGTGCGGTGACATCGGCAGACGGTTACTCGCGCTCACGGCGTCGGCCGGCCGCCTCGCCCTGGACGACCTCCCCGGCTTCGCGGCGGCCACCGGCCACGGACTCGCCGCCTGCGGCCAGACCGTGGACCGTCTCGTCGCCGCCGGCGCTCTGGCCTGCGACGACCAGGGGGTACTGCGCGCCCCCTGCCCGGCGCTCGTCACCGCCCTACGGACCGGCACACTCCGGGACGAGGCGGCCGAGGTCCACCGCGCGCTCGCCGTACATCTGCTGCGCGGCGGCGACCGCACACCGCCGCCGGACCCCACGGCAGTGGCCGACGCCCTCGCACGCGCGGGCACCGCGCTGCCGGCCACCCCCTCCGTCGCGCCGCTTCTGGAACATGAGGCCACCGGCTCTCTCCGAACGCGTCCCGAGAAGGCCGCACGCTGGTACAGGGCCGCCCTGTACCACTGCGCGCCCGGCGATCCGGCACACTCCCGGATCCTGACGGTCCTGCTGCCGCTCCTGGTGCGAACGGGCGACTACGAGGTGCTGGCCGAGGCCGTGGCCGAAGGCGTGCGCGCCGCCGAAGGCCGTGTTCCGCGAGCGGAGTTGGCGGCGTACGCGGCGCTGGCCGCCGTCCACACCGGGCGTCCGGTCCCGGTCCCGGTGTACGAGGCCTTGGCCGACGACCCGGCGGCGGGCGACGCGCTGGAGTTCGCCGCCCGCTGGTTCACCGGCCGGGCACCGCTCCGGGCGAGCGAGGTCATGACCGCCTTCGCGTGCCTCACCGGCCATCACCCGGAGAACGACCCGCCCGACGGCGACGGCGACCGCTTCGATCCGGTGGGCCTCTTCCGCCAGGCGCTCGGCACAACGGGCTACGGCGCACCGGTGACCGGACCTCTGACCGCCTACGCCCGCATCATGCGGAACTACCTGTCCGGGAACTGGACCAGCATCCCGTCCGAGGCACGCGCGCTCCATCTGTCGGGGGGACCCGACACCCCGGTCAATCACGCCGTCCGCCTGATCGCCGCCGAAGTGCACTCGTTCCTGGGCGACTTCGACCGGAGCGCCGCGTGGCTGGAGCCGGCGGGGGACGACGGCCCGTTCCCCGCACTGCGCGTCTGGGTATCCGTGGGCCTCGCCTGCCGTACCGGGGATTGGGTGCGGGCCCGGGAGCTGGGCTGGGCCACCTGCGAGGCAGCGGCGGAAGAGAAAGGCGCGGTGGGCATCGGCCGGCTCTTCGTCCGGCTCGCGTTCGCCGAGTGGCAGGATGACGGTCGCCGGAAGCTGCTGCCCTCTCTGCATACCGAGGCGCGACGGTGGTACGAGCGACTGGGCGGCACAAAGCTTCGGGCGGCCACGCTCATCACCGGCGCCCTCGCCGAACGGGACGTCGGCCGCGCCCACTTGGCGTTGGACATCCTGCGCGAGCACGGCGGCCGGAGCGAACTGATGCTGGCGTGCATGACCGTCGCGTCCCTGGCCGACGACCCGCGTCCTTGGCGCCGCGAGGCCCAGGAGATCGTCCGGAGCCTGCGTGGCGGCGACCGGCGGGCGATGGCGACGGAGCCGGTATGGACGCCCGGTGTGCCCCTGCTGCGCGATCCCGCCGGCCTGTCCGTCCCCGAAAGGCGCATGACCGCCCTGGTCGGGCGCGGCCTGTCCAACCGGCAGATCGCCAGGGAGTTGCGGGTGAGCGAGAAGACGGTCGAGAACAACCTGACCCAGGTGTTCGCGAAAACGGGCTGCCGCTCACGGCTGGACCTGGCCCTGGCGGTTCTCGAAGGCCGCCTCGCCGCGCCGCTCCCGCGTTCGTGAGGGATTCCCCCCGAGAGTAGTCCGTACCCCCTGAGCAGGAGATTCTCTGCACCAGGATGTTCACGGGAGGCGCTCCTCACACCTCGCGGCACGCCCAGCGCGGAGCCCTCTCACCTGTTTCCCCCCTCACATTTTCCTCCCCTCACAACTTGCGGCGTCCCGCCGCAAGAAAGGAAAATCATGAAAGACCGGGCCAAGGTCGAGGATCTGCTCGCCACGTCGGATTTCCAGGTGCGCTCCTCGAACACCGCGTGGAGGCACGTCAAGGCCGAGTACGTCGACATCATTGACGACATCCTGGCGACACTGGCGCCGAGCGGCCCCTATGCGTACACCGTCAGCCCCTCCGTCGAGGAGGGCAAGGAACTCCCCACCCAGCACATCGTCACCACGTTCGACGAAATTTCCGCGTCGTACCACAACATGCACCGGTTCGCCGCTGTGGTAGCGATCCGCCCCGTGGCGGAGATCAACGGCTCCTGGTACACCTTCGTCAGCGGCCGTGGACGCGGGCGCATCAAGACGACCGGCGAGGAGAGCGAGCGGCCGGTCATCGTGCTGTTCCCGACGATGGGCTCCGACGGCATCACCGGTGAGCTGTTCTGGGGCAGGACCCAGAAGGACAGCCTGCCCGGAGACCCGGCCGACGGGGTGCTGGCCAGCCGGTACGCCGTGGCCGCGCTGCACGGGACCCTGCTCGACGCGTACCGCGAGGGCGATGTCGACACGATCATCGGCAAGGCCCACCCCGAGGTCCAGGGCGGCGTGCGCGACTACGTGTCGCACTCCGGAACGCTGCCCGAGTTCCACACCAAGGACGAATTCCGCGCTCACCTGGAGGACTTCTACGCGGAGTACACCGTCCGCTCGATCGAGGTCGTCCATCAGCACTTCGACGACTGGTTCTTCTTCCACGAGCTGCGGTGGACGGTCGAGGCCCGGCGCGGCGCGAACGCCGGAAAGGTCTTCCGCTACCACACCGCCGAGTACGCGGAGGTGTCGGCCGCCGGACTTGTCGTGGCACACATCGGCTCCGGCACGGATCAGATCACACTCGGCTGAACCAGCCTTCCGAACACGAGCAGGACAGGTTCCCCGGACTGCGGCCCGCCGTCCGGGGAACCGCTCCCCCTCGCCGGCCATCGGCGCCCTACGTGGAACAGCCCGCGCCTGCCGGAAGAGAAGGACCATCAAGATCACCACCTCGCTCACTTCTCTTCGACGGAGGCCCTTTCATGTCCGACGCACCCACCCGGACCGCCCATTCCGCGAATTCCACGCAATCCGCGCCACCGACGTCGAACGCCGTGGTGGCGGTACTGGCCTTCGCGGGCATCGTGGTCGCCCTGATGCAGACGACCGTCATCCCGATCGTCCCCGAGCTCCCGAAGCTCCTTGACGCCTCGGCGTCGAACACCGCCTGGGCCGTCACCGCCACCCTGCTCGCCGCCGCCGTCGCCACGCCCGTCGTCGGCCGCCTCGGCGACATGTACGGCAAACGCCGCATGCTGCTGGCCAGCATCGTCCTGCTGATCAGCGGCTCGATCACCTGCGCGCTGAGCGACTCCCTGATTCCGATGATCGCCGGACGCGCCCTGCAGGGGCTGGCAGCGGGGGTCATCCCGCTCGGCATCAGCATCATGCGTGACGTACTGCCCTCCGAGCGGCTCGCCGGATCGACCGCTCTGATGAGCGCTTCACTGGGAGTGGGCGGCGCTCTCGGACTGCCCTCGGCCGCCTTCATCGCCAACAACTTCGACTGGCACGTACTGTTCTGGACCTCGGCCGGCCTCGGCGCCGCCTCCCTCGCGCTCGTTCTTCTCTTCGTGCCGGAGTCGAAGGTCCGCACCGGCGGACGCTTCGACCTGATCGGTTCCGTCGGCATGGCGGTCGGCCTGATCTCGCTCCTGCTGGCCGTCTCCAAGGGCGGCGACTGGGGCTGGACCAGCCCCACCACCCTCGGCCTGCTCGCCTGCGCGATCGTCACCCTGACGGCCTGGGGCTTCTACGAGCTGCGCACCACACAACCGCTCGTCGACCTGCGCACCAGCGCCCGCCGCCAGGTGCTGTTCACCAACCTCGCCTCGGTGACTTTCGGCTTCTCCATGTTCGCGATGTCCCTGGTCCTGCCGCAGGTACTCCAGCTGCCCGAGGCCACCGGATACGGCCTCGGCAGGTCGATGCTGACCGTCGGACTGGTCCTGGCACCACAGGGCCTCGTGATGATGACCATGTCAGCCCTGTCGGCACGCATCACCAAGGCCAAGGGCCCCAAGGTCACTCTGATGCTCGGCGCCGTCGTCGTCGCCGCCGGATACAGCCTGAGCCTTGTCATGATGTCCGAGATATGGCACTTCACGCTGATCGCCTGCACCATCGGCGCCGGTATCGGCTTCGCCTACGGGTCGCTGCCCTCGCTCATCATGGGCGCCGTTCCCGCCTCGGAGACGGCCGCCGCCAACAGCCTCAACACTCTGATGCGGTCCATCGGGACCTCCCTCGCCAGCGCCCTCGCGGGTGTCGTCCTCGCCCAGATGACCACCGATTTCGGCGGCCGAGCACTGCCGTCCGAAAACGCCTTCAAGGTCGTCATGGCCATCGGCGCCGGCTCGGCCGTGCTCGCCTTCTTCGTCGCGTCCTTCATTCCGCGCCAGCCCGCCGGCGGCAAGCGGGCACCGGCCGCCGATGGCGCGACGGATACCCCCAAGGCCGCGGAGGCCGTCAGCGAGAAGGCGTAAGGCTTCGCCGCACTCCGCAAGACTCGCGATCCGCCGGCCGTCCCTGGGTGGGCCGGGCGCCGAAATGGTGGAGTCACGTACACCATCAACACGGGAGAGCGCTCTCTCGCGGCGACGGGCCGGTAACGGGATCGTTGAAGCCACAAGGTGAGGCCTCCCGGCCGGCCGCGGACAGCCCGACCTCCGCCTCTCGCGGCACCCCGTGCACGACATCATTGCTTGACTTAAGTAATCCAATCTGATTGCCTAACTTAAGCAACCTTCAGTCGGGACATCCGTCACCCCACTCCGCCTCTCGATCCCAGGAGCGTGTCACATGCCGCACATCAGCGACGCACCTGCCGGAACGGATCGCTCCCGGCGCCCGCTCGCCACTGTTTCCGGGCCCGGCGCCCGGACGGCTCCGAGCGCCGTCGGTCCAGTCGTTCCCCTCTGGCAGGCCCAGGCCCTGCTCGGCGGACCGGACAAGAACGGCGTACGACCGTGAACGCCCCTGTTGTCTGCTCTCTGGCCACCGTGGTCACCACGGGTGTGACCGCCCTCGTCACCTCCTGGCGGGGCTGGAGTCACCGTCCCGGCTGACCCTCGACGACCCCGCCCCCGGCAATCACGGGCGGAGGATTCCGAAACCGGCCGGCGGCCCTGTCCGGCCGCCGAAGCCGCTACTTTCCACCCTCATGAAAGCGAGTCCCCCCATGACCACGATGAAGTCCGTGCTGACGGGCGCCCAGAACCACATCGACGTAGCGGACGTCGAGCGCCCGGCGCCCGGGCCGAAGGACGCGCTGATGAGGATCCGCGCCTGTGGCATCTGCGGCACCGACACCTTCTTCCTTCACCTCGGCGGCATGCCGGCCGGTGCCGACGGTTCGATGCGCTCCATCCCGCTGGGCCACGAGCCGGCGGGTGAGATCGTCGAACTGGGCGCGGAGGTCACGGGGCTCAAGGTCGGCGACCGCGTGGTCGTCAACCCGCAGGACGCGCCCTCGGGCATCATCGGCTGCGGCGGCGAGCTGGGCGGCCTGAGCGAGTACCTGCTCATCGAGAACGCCGAGGTCGGCAAGAGCGTCGCGGTGTTCCCCGACACCGTCCCCTTCGACGTGGCCGCGCTGAACGAGCCGATGGCGGTCGCCCGGCACTGCGTCAACCGCTCCGAGGCCAGGCCCGCCGACAAGGTCGTCGTCTTCGGCGCCGGGCCCATCGGACTGGGTGCCACGATCTGGCTGAAGCTGCGCGGCGTACAGCACGTCGTGGTCGCCGACGTCATCCCCGAGCGCCTCAGGACCGCGTTGGCCGTGGGCGCGGACGCGGTCATCAACTCCGCCGAGGAAGACGTCACCGCCCGCCTCACCGAGCTGCACGGCCAGGGTGCGAACGCGCTCGGCCAGCCGCGAGCCGGCACGGACATCTACATCGACGCCGCGGGCGTCGCGGCCGTCTTCAACACCACCATCGACGCCGCCAAGTGGGGCGCCAAGCTGGTCATGGTCGCCGTCCAGAAGAAGGGCTCCGACATCGACCTCGGCGGCATGCTGCGCAGCGAGCTGACCCTCGTCGCCTCGCAGGGCTACCCGACCGAGATCTTCGAGGTCACTCCGGAGATCGCGGAGCACCACGAGCGCTTCGCGAAGCTGATCAGCCACCGTGTACCGTTCTCCGAGGCCGAGCGCGCCTTCGATCTCGCCCTCACACCGGGGGCCGCGGAGAAGGTCGTCGTCACCTTCGGCGACGAGGCGTAACCGACAGCTGACGCGTGCGGGGTGCCGTCTGCCCATCGACGGCACCCCGTACCTGCCCGGGTGACGTCGAGCCGGCCGGGCTCATCGACGCGGTCGTCGCACCGCGGCGGGCACCGGTGCCCCCTTCGTGAATCTTCCGAAAAGCCGCCGCAGAAAGATACCCGCGATTCCCAGCGGAACCATTGCCGCCGAAATGACCAGCAGAACCACATCCAAGGTGTTCCTGGTGAGGGTATTCCAGCTGCCGAGGTCCGAGGGAAGCGCGACCGTTCCGGTGTCCTCCGGGTCGTACACCACGGTCATGGCGTAGCCGTCCCTCACTCGCTGCATCTTGAATTTCAGCGGTGATTCAACGGAACTCCCGCCCTGCGGAGTGAACCGCACCCAGCAGGTGACAGAAAGCTCGCCGCCGTTATCGTCGTGGAGGGCTTGCTGACATCTCGTGACATTCGCGTGAGTCCGGACTCCGTGACTCTTCAAGGCGGATATCGCCCCGGCGTGGTTCGGTATGACGTACGCGGCGATCGCGACAGAACTGCACAAGCCCACAGAAATCATGGCGATGGATGTGATCGTGAGATATCTGAGCAGATTGGGTGGACGTGCGGGCTTCGTACTCATCGGCTCCCTGACGTAAGCGAATCAGTCGATCCTCGCCCACCCCGTCCGCCGGCGGCTACCGGCACCGGGACGCGGTGCACGTTCAGTGTGCCCCCGGCTCCCCGTCGCGCACGCCGAGGTCATACGGTGCTTCCGCCGTCCACGGGAATGCAGGCCGCGGTGATGCCCGCCCCCGCGCCGGAGGCGAGCAGAAGTACCGCCGCTGCGACCTCGTCGGGCCTGGCGAGCCGGCCGGTGACGGTACGCCCGGTGAAGTGGCTGATCAGGCCGGGGTAGTCGGTGCCCAGTACCCGCGCGGCGACGGGGCCCTTCTCCAGAACCCAGTCCGTCTCCACGGCGCCGGGGCACACACAGTTGGCGGTGATGCCGTACGGGCCGACTTCCTTGGCGAGGACACGGGTGAGACCGATCAGGGCGTGTTTGGCGGCGGCGTAGGCGCAGAGGCCGGGGTCGGGGTCACGGCCCTCCATCGAGGAGATGTTGATGACGCGCCCCGACCGCTGGGGGATGAGATGGGTGAGCGCCCTGCGCGTGGTGTACAGCGCGGGGTCGAGGTTCAGGGCCAGGGTCTCGTGCCAGAGGTCGTCGGTGATGTCGGCGACGGTCGCGAAGTCCTTGGCCCCGCCGACGTTGTTGACGACGATGTCGAGGTGTCCGAAGTGCTCGATCACACTGTCGACGGCGTGTTCGGCGTCCGCCCGGCGCATGGCGTCGCCCGCGCACAGGACCGCGTCACCGCCGGCGTCGAGGCGGGCGAGGGCTTCGCGGCCCGTTCCCTCGTCGCGGCCGGTGATCACCACCCGGGCGCCGGAGGCGAGGAGCCGGTGCGCGATGGCCAGGCCGATGCCGCGGGTACCACCGGTGATCAGGGCGGTCTGTCCACTGAGGTCCATGAGCTGTCCTTCGGTCGGTGCTTCGTCGTGGCGGGCCTGTGGACGGAACCGGTGTGCCGGACCCGTCAGCCGGGAGCGGTGACGCCGTCGTGGTGTCCTTCGAGCCGGGCGAGCACGCTCCACACCGTTCCGGTGATCTGCGCCAGCACCTGTCCGTCGGCCCCCAGGGCTGTGCTGATGCCGGAGGCCGTGGCATGGCACAGCATGATTCCGTCCGGGTGCGACCGGGCGAGGTCGAGGTCGGCGCCCGGCGCGTACAGGGTGATGCGGTCCATACGGCGCGGAACGGCGACGGCCTGGCGTCCGTCCGGGTCCAGTCGCAGCGCGGGTGTTCTGGCGAGGCTGTCCAGGAGGACGGCGGGCGTACCCAGATCCGGCAGGGCGGCCAGGGCGGTGCCGTCCGGCCGCCAGCTGCTCGCGCAGCCCCCCGGGCCGTCCCGCCATTCCCGGGTGGCCCTGAACACTCCGGTCAGCAGGACGGGGGACGCGGGGGCGTAGTACGGGTCGCTCACCGGCCGCCAGAGGCCGTCGGGCGGAATCCGCCCGGGTGGGGCGGGCAGCGGGGCGGGGCCGCCGAGCCTGACCACGGCGCGGAAGTGTTCCCGGTCCCTGGCGAGGACCCGGCCGCCGGGTGCGACGGTGTCGGAGCGGATGGTCACCACCACGGACGGCCTCGCCGGCGGGCCCGTGCGATGAGCGCTGACCCGGTGGATGGCCGGCCCCCCGTCGGGGTGGGTCCGTACCCAGGCCGAGAAGACGAGATCCTCAACAGCCCGGGCCGGCAGGTCGGGTACGAGGGTGCGGGCGGCCTGGACGGCGATGTCGGCCATCATGACGCCGGGCAGGGTGGGGCGGCCGTCGACGACGTGGTCACGGAGGAAGGGGTGTGTGTCGGCGCTGAGGACCAGCTGCCAGCGGGCCCGGTCGGCGGTCAGTTCCTCGGGCGTGCCGAGCAGGCCTTCGACGGGGTGCGGCGCGGACACCGCCGGTTCCGCGGGCGTGCCGGGCGGACCGCAGGCGGACTGCCGTACGGGTGCCCGTAGGCCGGGGAACCGCTGGTCGAAGGAGTGGTACTCGGGCTCTCCCACGAACGTGACCAGGGGGGCGTCGGGGCGGCGGCGCAGTTCGTCCAGGAAGTGGGTGACGCCCTCCTCGGTGGTCATACGGCTGAGCCGGGCCGTGCGGGCGGTGTAGGAGCGGACGACGGCACCGGAGCCGAGCCCGGTCTCGTCCCAGACGGTCCAGGCGATGGTGTACTCGCCGTGCTCTTCCGGCGTGGCGTACGCGGCGCCGGCGAGGAAGTCGTTCGCGGGAGAGTAGTCGCTCTCCCCCGGCAGGCCGGCCACACCGGTCACGGAGCCGAAGTTGCACCACAGGCGGGGGCGGCGGGGGCCGTTGAAGGCGGCACGCAGATGGTGGTAGCCGAACAGCTTCACATCGCGGACGCGCCGCATGCCGGGCAGGTCCTTGCGGGTGATGTCTCCGGGGTGGTGCAGGCCGGCCCCGTTGACCAGCAGGTCGACACGGCCCTCCGCCGCCTCGATCCGGTCGGCCACCCGGCGCAGGGCCGCCGGATCGGTGACGTCGCAGGTGTGGAAGTGGACCTGGGCGTCGCCGCAGAGGTCGCGCAGGGCGGCGAGGTTGAGCCGGGACTCCCTGGCATGGAGGAGTCCTTCGAAGCGCGCGTTGATCTCACGCACGGGCCGACCGGGGTGCGCGGCGCGCTGTGCGGCGATGAACGCGGCTCGTACGGAGGGGAGTTCGTCGACGGAGGCCGTCATCACCTCGTCGGGGACGTCCTCGATCCTGCTGGAGCCGATCAGATGGAGGCGGACCGGAATCCGCCGGGCCAGGCCGAGCATGCAGGCGGCCGTGATACCCCGGGCTCCGCCGGTGGCGACGACGACGGCACCGGGCTCCAGGGGCAGCGGGCCGGCCGGAACGTCCGCGCGGTGCAGCCGCTGCACCCGGCGCACTCCATCGCGGTGGACGACGACGGGAAGCCCGTCCGGCCGTTTCCCCAGCTCCGCTTCGAGGGCGGCGAGGGCCGTCCCGGGATCGGCCGTATCGGTGAGCAGTGCGAGCGGGGAGCAGCCGGTCAGCTCCCACGCGAGGCTCTTGACGAACCCGGTGAACAGATGCGCGTGCGGCGGGGCGGCCGTGGCGGCGAAAGGGACGAGGACAGCGACACCGAAGGAGCCGGAGTCGACCAGGCTGTCCCGCAGATCGCGTACGGCGAGGAAGGCCGCTTCCTGGACCGCGATCCGCAGGTCGTGCGGTGGGTCGGGCCACTCGGGATCGCCGTGCATCGAGGTGATGACACGCAGATGCCGGAACCCGCCCGGGTTCTCGGCCAGCACGCGCTCCACCAGGACCCGCGGATCCTCGCCGGGCAGCAGCACCGCGAGCCGGCAGCGGACGGCCGCTCGGACGGTACGGCGCAGGTCGGCGGCGCAGGACGGGTCGGTGATGACGAGGGTTCGGTCGGGCAGGGTGTACGGGGCCGACACGCCGGGCGCCTTCCCGGCCTCCTCCCAGGCCAGGGTATGACGACTCGTCAGGGTGTCCTGTCTGGAAGCGATTTGATGTGACGTCAGGTGGTGAATGGCTTGTAGCAGGTCGTCCCCTGCCAGATAGGTGCGGCCGGGGGCGAACCCGCGCCGGACCGGGAGCGCGGCCAGGAGCCTGTCGTACCCGGCCAGGACCGGCCAGGCGCGGGTGCGGGCCACGGAGGCCCGGGTCAGCACTACGGTGAAGGCTCCTTCGGCCGGGGCGGTGCCGGACAGGCCGTGGATCCGCGCGTACAGGGGGTCGCTGCCGCCGTTGACGCCGAGGACGAGGGCCATGTCGAGGTCGCCCCGGCGCAGGTACTTCTCCGCCGTGGTGAGTGCGGTACGGCCCGAGGTGGGTCCGGTGTCCACGGTCATGGTGAGGCCGTGGAGGTCGTGGACGCCCGCGACGCGGGCCGGGATCACATTGGGCATCAGCCCGGCGAGTGTGTCCTCGCCGACGGCCGGGCAGCGCTCCCGTACCGATTCGACGAACGCCTGGGTGGCCCGGGCGAGTTCGGCTCCGTCCAGTCCCCCGTCCAGTCCCCCGTCCAATCTCCCGTCCGGCCTCCCGTCCCGGCCGTTGTCCTGGGCGAAGGCGGTCAGGGACCCGGCGTAGCACCGCACGCTGATGTCGGCCGAACTCGCCGGGACCCCGGTGTGAGCGGTGAAGACGCCCGTGGTCTCCTCAAGGCCGTCCCACAGCGGTCTCCCGTCCGGCCGGGCGAGCCGGGCGACCGCCTGGAGGGCCATCAGCTGGGCCCGGTCGACGGCGGCGGCCGTCCGGGGCGGCATGCGCGTCTCGCTGAACCCCGGGGCGGGGTAACGCGTGCCGAACGACCGTTCCTCGACGGGTGACAGCCCCTCGGCGAGCCGCCGGGCCACGTCCGCCTCGGCGGGTGTGCCGGGCAGGTGCGCGGACCAGGCGACGGCCACCACCGGATCGTCGTCCCCGACGGCCGGAGGCAGGGAACGGGGTGCGGGAGTGTGGTCGTCCGGTGGGTCCTGGAGCAGCAGATGGCCGTTGGTGCCGCCGAAGCCGAAGGACGAGATGCCCACGGTGCGCGGCCGGTCGGCGGGCCGTGGCAGCGGCGCGGGAGCGGCCGGGATGCGGGGGCGCGTATCGCCGTCCGGCTCGTACGGTGTCTGGGCGGGTACGAGGGAGTGGGCCAGTCCCTGGAGGGCGTGCACCACGGACAGCACACCGGCGGTCCAGCCCGTGTGCCCCATCACCGACTTGTTCGACGTGCACAGCGCGTCGGGGACGGTCCCGGCCAGCACAGCGCGCTCCACCGTGTCCCCGACCGGAGTGCCGGTGGCGTGGGCCACCACCCAGTCGATCCGGTCGGCGGGCAGTGTGTTGACGGCGCGAGCGCGGGCCAGTGCGCGGTCCTGCCCGGTCCGGTTGGGCGCGTGCACGGCTCTGCCCCGGCCGTCGGAAGCGGCGCCGAAACCGGCGAGCACCCCCAGTACCCGGTCGCCGTCGGCCCGCGCCCGGTCCAGGCGCTTCAGGGCGACGAACCCCGCCCCGTCGGAGAACAGCACCCCGTCCGCACCCTGGTCGAATGCCTTCACCCGGCCCGCGCGGCTCAGTCCGCGGAGTTGGGAGAACAGCACGCTGTAGCGCGGCCCCAGGGAGAAGGCGCCGCCGCAGAACGCGATGTCGCAGTCACCGTCGAGCAGGGCGCGCGTGCCGAGGTCGATGGCGTACAAGGACGAGGAGCAGGCGGTGTCGATCACCTGAAGCGGTGTCCGCGCGGGCAGCAGGCCGTCCAGCGCGGCCCGCGCCGCGGCGTACGGGAGGTGGCTCGTCAGCGGGCCGGCGTGCCGGTAGTGGCGTCGCAGCGACGTCAGGAGCCGGTCCCGCAGCGCCTCCGGGTCGCGGTGGCCGGGCCAGTGGGCGGCGATGCCGTCGGCGGCGGCCTCGGCGAGCAGGCTCTCCTCGACGTGCTGGCTGCCTTCGTTCCAGGCTCCGACGAAGCAGGCCGCGCGGGTCCGCGCGTCCGGCGCCAGGGCCGGGGCGCCGCACTGCCGCAGGGCGGTGCGCAGCCAGTGCGTCAGGTAGTCGCCTCCGCCGGGAGGTTCCTGCCGTACGTACCCGGCGACCCGGCTGTAGGTACGGTCGCGGGCCGCGCCGTCCTGTGCCCAGAAGTGATCCAGTGCGAAGCGCTCGCCGGGTTCGGAGAAGGCCGGGGCTCCGCGCACCAGCCGGTCCCAGAGGCCGTCCGGGTCCCCGGCGCCGGGGGCCACGATCCCGGCGCCGATCACGGCGACGCTGTCACGGGCGGAGCGGTCGGGGACAGCGGCTCCCGGGGCGGCCCGCCGTACCGGCCGGGGACGGGGCGCCTTGGTGGCCGTCGCCTTGATGCCTCCGGGACGGGGGGTCAGCATGGCCCGCCCCACCGACAGCCCGCCGTCGGCCAGATACGACTGCCCGGAGACCCAGCCGGCCCCCGGCGACGCGAGGAAGGCCACCAGCTGTGCCAGGTCGGCCTCGGTGCCGACCCGGCCCAGCGGTGCCGCGGCGGCGCAGGTCTCCCGCAGCTCCCGCGCGCCGGGGAACAGCGCGGCTGTGGCGTTGTCCAGGAGTCCGGCCGAGGCGGTGTTGACCCGGATGCCCAACGGGCCCAGGTCGGCGGCGAGATAGCGGGTCATCGCCTCCAGCGCGGCCTTGCACACGCCCACCAGCAGGTAGTTGTCCATGGCCAGACCGGCGCCGATGGACGAGACATTCACGATCGCTCCGCCGCCACGGGCCGCCATGAGCGGGGCCGCGCGCAGCGCACACCATCGGGCGCCGTGCACGTTGGTGTCGAGCGCGCGCTGCCATTCGCGGTCGGTGAGGTCGTCGTACGGTGCGAAGACGCCGCGCGCGGCGTTGTTGACCAGGATGTCCACTCCACCGTGCGCCGCGGCGACCGTGTCGAACATCTCTGCCACGGCCTCGGATTTGGCGACGCTGGCCCGCAGCTTCTCGGCGGAGCCGCCCGCGCGGCGGATCGCGTCCACCGTCGCTTCCGCGGGGTCGTGGGAGTGGAAGAAGTTGACGATCACATGGGCGCCGCGGCGGGCGAGCTCCCGGCTGATGGCCGCTCCGACCCCTTTGCCACCGCCGGTGACCAGCGCCACGCGTCCGGCCAGGTCGCGGGCGACGGGAGCCTGTTCGGCGGTCATCGGACCGCCCCGGCGCTGCTCGCGCTGTCGGCGAGGGGCAGCGTGGACAGCAGTTCCGCCAGCGCGTCGAGCGTCGTGTAGCGGGTCAGCCGGCTGCCCTCGTCGGGTAAGCGCCGGCCGTAGTGCGATACGGCCCGGGCGAACAGTTCGGTCTGTTTGATGGAGTCGACGCCGAGGTCGGCTTCCAGGTCGGCGTCCGCGGTGAGGACATCGGCCGGGTAGCCCAGGGCGTCCGCGTACAGCTGCCGCAGGGTGGCGATGACGCCTTCACGCGCGAGCGGCGCGTCGGACCGTACGTTGTCGGATCTCCCGGGCCGGGGCGCCGCGGCTTCCCGTACCGGTGCTTCGGCAGGGACCGGCGGGCGTGGCCGGGCGACGGCCGCGTCAGGACCGTCCGTGCGCGGACCGCGCAGCGCCCGGGCTATGGAGTCGGCGCCGGCCCTGCGGCGTAACGGCGCGATGGCGGTGACACCCGGAACGGTGGCGCTCACCAGGTCGGTGAGTACGCCGCGGGCCCCGCACTCCACGAACACATCCACACCGTCGGCGTGCAGCGCCCTGACCGCGTCGGCGAACCGGGTGGGACGCACCAGATGCGCGGCCACCAGATCGGCCACGTCGTCCGTGCTGTCGAGTACGCGGCCGAGGATGGCCGAGTGCACCGGCCGCCGGGCCGGACGGACGGCCAGCGCGGACGCCCGCTCGGCGAAGTCGACGGAGACCGCGGCCAGTCCACGGCTGTGGAAGGGATAGGGCACCCGCAGCTCGGTGGCGCTCACACCGATGGCCTCGGCCGCCTTCCGTACCCGCAGCAGCGGAAGAGCGGGTCCCGACACCACACACTGGCGGGGGCTGTTGTCGGCGGCGACCGCCACCTCCCATTCGGCGAGCGCGCCGAGGAGCCGCGCGGTGCGCGTGGCCGACATGCCGATCGCCACCATCCCGCCGGCCGGCGGCGGGCACGCGGCGAAGGCGTCGTCGCGGGCCGCCACCAGCGCCAGCCCCTGGTCCAGGTCGTACACACCGGCGGCGGTCAGCGCCACGAGCTCACCGAAGCTGTGACCGAGCAGTACGTCCGGGCGCAGCGCGAACCTCTCCGTGAGCAGCCGGAAGAACACCGTCTCCAGCGCGAAGATCGCCAGGTGCAGGTCTTCGGGCGACCGCTCGACCAGGTCGTCCAGCGTGGGGGCCTCCTGATCGAGCAGCAGCCGGGACACGGCGGAACGGCCCAGCCGGGCCGCCGACCGGTCGATATCGCCGAGCAGTTCTTCGACGAGAGGCTCGGTCTCGGCGATCGAGGACAGAATTCCGGGCGCATAAGCCCCTTGGCCCGGAAAAAGGACAGCGCAACGCTCTGACATCAAGGAATCCAGCTCTCGTCGGTGCAGTTGAGCGTCGCAGGATCCATGCCGCCCGCACCAGTGCCACGTTCGCCCCGGGCCGCCGGTACCGGGCCTCAAGGACTATTGCGCGCGCGGCCGGCTTCAGCCCGGGCCCGGCAGTGGTGTGCCCATCGCGCCTCTCACCACCAGGAGTGCCACTTCCGTCCGGCTGGTGGCACCGAGTTTGACGAAGACGGACCGCAGGTGGTTCTTCACCGTCCGCTCGGACACGGCGAGGCTGCGGGCGATCGATTTGTTGGTCATTCCCTCCGCCAACAACGTGACCACCTCCGTCTCCTTCGCGGTCAGTCCGGGCGCCTGCCACCGTGCCGGTTCCCCTCGCGGCGACTGCCGTCGCGTCTGCGGCGTGGTACATCCGGTGCCCAGATCGGCCATCATCAGGCGCAGCCCCGCCAGGAGGTCCCTGGCGCCTTCCAGCGAGGCCAGCGCCTTGTCGATCCGGGCCTCGGCCCGCAGCAGGCTCTCCTCGTGGAAGGCGCAGCATCGGGCCGGCGGGCGAGGGACGGTCCCGGGCGACTCGTTGGTGTTCATGGAACTCCCCGGCTTACGGCGGACTGAAGCTGATATCTCTCCAGCCCGCCGGCCGGTAACCGTGCGGGACATCTTTGCGAATTGGTTCCCGGGGACTGGGCCGCCCCGGGCCGATGGACACAGATCCTCAGACAGGGCGGGGGCGCGCCGCCGTGTATCGCCCCGGTTCCGTGGAGCCTCTCAGCAGCCGGCGGGCATCTGCGGGAACTCCGCGGCCGGGACCTTGAAGTTCTTCGCGTAGAGCGAGGTGAGGCCGTCGCCGGTCTGTTCCGCGCACAGGAAGGAGTCCAGCTTCCGTACCAGGCCCGTGTTGCCCTTCCGGACGGCCCAGGCGCCGTAGTTGATGTCCAGGGGCTTCGCCAGTTCGGCCTTCTTGACCTGGCCGGGGTTGGCCTCCTTGTACTGGGCGAGAATGTAGTCCTCCAGCACGGAACCCTGAGCCCGGCCGGTGGCGACCTCCAGAAGCGCGGCGTTCTGGTCGGGGAAGGTGGTGACCGTGGCCTTCGGGAAGGTCTTCTTGGCCAACTGCTCGCCGGAGCTGCCCTGGAGAGCCGTGATCACCACGCCGCCGCGGTTGAGGCTGTCGGCCGAGGCCGGGCTCTTCGCGCTGTCCTTGATCGCGAGGACGCTGGTGTAGGGGATGTAGGCACGCGAGAAGTCGACGACCTTCTTGCGCTCGGCGGTGGCGTTCAGTCCTACGGAGACCAGGTCGAACTGCTTGCTCTGGAGACCGGGGATGAGGCCGTTGAAGTCGAGGTTGTTGATCTTCAGTTTGAGGCCGAGTTCGGTGGCCAGCGCGTTGAGCAGGTCGACGTCGTAGCCGGCGGGCTCGTTCTTCGCGTCGAGGTACATCTCCGGCGGGAACTGCAGGTTCATTCCGACGGTGAGGGTGCCGGGAGTCAGCAGGTTCAGCCCTGACGACGCCGAGGACGCGGTGGAGGCCGAGGAGTCGGAGGTGCCGCCGCCACCGCCGCAGGCGGTCAGGGCGGCGGCCAGGGTGACGGCGATGCCGAGCAGCCCGGCCCGCCGTGTCGGGCGGGAGATGGACGGTCTCATGGGGATCCCTTTTCGCGGAGTCGGCCGGAGCCTTCGTTCGGATCGGGCCGGCTGGTTCAGACGGCCGCGGGCTCGCGGCGGTCGGTGCTGGCGATCAGTTCTTCGATGCGGGCACGTCGGCGGGCGCGCAGTGCCCGTGCCAGGCGGCCGTGCGGCGGACTGGCGAGCAGTTTCTCGGAGAGACGGAAGAGGAAGTCGATGAGGAAGGCCGTGAGGACGTAGAGCGTGGCGGCCGCGGTGTAGAGCACGAACGGCTGGAAGGTGGTGCTGACCAGGTTCTGGGTGACCCGGACGACTTCCAGCAGCCCGATCACGGTGAAGGTCGAGGTGTCCTTGACCATCCCGATGAACATGCTGCCGATGTTGGGCAGGGCGATCTTGCTCGCCTGGGGCAGCGTGATGGAGAGGAAGATCCGTGCGGGCCGCAGGCCCAGCGCCTGGCCCGCCTCGCGCAGCCCGGGCGGTATCGCGGCCAGCGCCGACCGGAAGATCTCGGCCAGGAAGGCGCTGTACAGCAGGGAGAGCGCGATGACACTGGCCTGGAAGACGCTGAAGGTGACGTCCAGCGCCAGCGACATCCCGAAGTAGACCCAGATGACGCTGACCAGTGCGGGAATACCGCGGAAGACGTTGATGTACGCGGCGGCCAGCCAGCGGAACGGCGGCGCCGACATCCGCAGGAGGGCGAGCAGCATGCCGAGGACGACGGAGACCAGCAACGCCACCACGGACACCGTCAGCGCGGTGAGCAGCCCGTCGAGGAGAGTCTCGCGGTGGCTCCAGATGAGGGACCATTCGAACATCACTTCACCGCCTGCAGGAAGTCCCGTGCACGCTGGCTGCGGCACTCGTCGTAGAAGCCGCGGCCGCCGGTCTCGACGATCCGCCCGTCCTCCAGGAAGACGTTGAGGTCGCCGATCTCGCGGGCGAAGCCGATCTCATGGGTGACGACGACCATCGTCATGCCGGTCTCCGCGACGAGGCGCATGGTGCGCAGTACCTCGCCGACGAGCTCGGGGTCCAGGGCCGAGGTCGGCTCGTCGAAGAGCATGACCTTCGGGTCCAGTGCCAGCGCGCGGGCGATGGCGACCCGTTGCTGCTGGCCGCCGGAGAGCTGGGCGGGGTAGTGGCCCGCCCTGGGCAGCAGGCCGACGCGCCTCAGTTCAAGGGCGGCCTGCTCGTCGGCGTCCTTGCGCTTGAGCCCCCGTACGGACCGCAGCGGCAGCGCGACGTTGTCCAGCGCGGTGAGGTGCGGGAACAGGTTGAACTGCTGGAAGACCATCCCGACGGTACGGCGCAGCTGGAGCGGTGAACCGGCGGGCTCGGTCGCTCCCGGCCGGGGGGTGGCGTACTCCCTGCCGTCGACGACCAGGGACCCGGCGGTCGGCCGTTCCAGCAGATTGATGCTGCGCAGTACGGTCGACTTGCCCGATCCCGACGGCCCGAGCAGGACGACGTGCTGGCCCGGGTGCACCGCGAGGTCGATGCCGCGCAGGACCTCCAGTTCGCCGAAGGTCTTGCGGAGCCCGTGCAGGGAGATCACCGGTGTTCCGGCCCCGTCCGCGGGTGCGTGCCTCTCCGCGGCTTCGAACGGTTCGCTCGATATATCCGCCTTCATCGCGCTCCTCCCGAGGTCTGCCGGTACCAGTCGAGGAACCCGTCCAGTCCGGTGTTCAGGTCGTCGGCCGACGACGCCAGGGAGAGCCGCAGATGGCTCCGGGCGGTCTCGCCGAAGGCGGTGCCCGGGGCCAGGGCCACCCCGCGCGGGACCAGATCGAGGGCTGCCCTGCGGGAGTCCACGCCCTCGGCCAGGGGGATCATCAGGTAGAAGGCGCCCGCGGGCGGGTCGATCGCCAGACCTGCCGAGGTGAGCCGGTCGACCACGAGATCGCGCCGGGCGCGGTAGGTCCCGGCCATGTGCCGGACCGCGTCCTGCGGGCCGTGCAGGGCGGCCAGCGCCGAGGCCTGGGAGGCGGCCGAGACGGACGAGAGCAGCGGTTCCTGCACCCGGGCCACGGTGGGCACGAACCAGGACGGCCCGGTCAGGTACCCGACCCGGGACCCGGTCATCGCGTAGGTCTTCGAGAAGCTGAACACGCTGATCACCGACTCGGGCGCGACGGCGGCCGCGTTGGCGTGGACGCTGTCGAACACGATCTCGTCATAGACCTCGTCGGAGATGACGGTGACGCCGCGCTCGACGGCCGCCTCCACCATCGCCCGGATCAGCTCCGGTTCGAGTACGGCGCCGGTCGGGTTGGAGGGCGAGTTGAGGATCAGCACCTTGGTGCGGGGCGTGATCAGCGAGGCGACCTCGGCCGGATCCGGGCGGAATCCGCGCTCCGGGCGCAGCGGGTAACGCACCGGCCGTGCGCCGAACAGCAGGGTCTGCATCTCGTAGTTCGGCCAGGCCGGGTCCGGGAGCAGTACCTCGTCGCCGGGTTCGAGGAGCACCGCCAGGGAGGCCGCGAGGGCCTGTACGGCGCCCTGGCCTACGACCACGCGGTCCGGGTCGTCGGTCAGGCCGTAGCGTTCGTGCAGCCGTTCGGCGATCGCCGTGCGCAGTGCGGGGATCCCGGCGCTGGGCGTGTACCGGTTGTGGGAGGCCAGCGCCCGGTTGCCGGCCTCGACGATGTGCGCCGGGGTCGGGAAGTCGGGCTCGCCGATCTCCAGGTGCACCACGTCGTCCCGGCCGTAGGCCAGCATGACGATCTCGCGTATCCCGGACCCCGGCACGGTGGCCGCGCCGCCGCCGATCCGGGGCTCCCGCGCGGGGGTGGGCACGGTGGGTGCGCTCACGATCGGCCCCGTCCGTATCCGTCCTTCGTGTTCATCGACTGGTCTCCCTCCGGCCGGTCGATCTCTCGCGACCGGCTGAAAACCGACGGTAGGGCGTAGGTGTTTCGCGGAAAATAAGTCGGGTTACGGACCTGCTAATTGACAGATTGATCGCCTTCTTGATTATCGAACGCGAAGTACATTGGAGTGTGACCTTTCATAGCGACACCTTGTCCCTGGGCCTGTGGAGCAGTCTCGCCACCGGCCAGACCGTCCGGCTGCTGGCGGCGGCGAACCCCGACTGGCTGATCCTCGACGCCCAGCACGGCGGGTGGGGCGATGCCACGCTCGCCGCCGAACTGCCCGCGCTCGTGGGCTCCGTGCCCGTCTGGGTCCGGCTGGCCGACGACCGGGCGGCCGGTATCGGGCGGGCGCTCGACGCCGGGGCCGCCGGAGTGATCGTGCCGATGGTGAACTCGGCGGAACAGGCCGCGGCGGTCGTGGCGGCCTGCCGGTACCCCCCGCTCGGTGAGCGCAGTTGGGGCCCGATGCTGCCGTCGTTCGGCCGGCCGGCACCCGGCACCGCCGAGGCGAACGAGACCGTCGGCTGCGCCGTGATGGTGGAGACCCCGCGTGCTCTGGCCGACGCGGACGCGATCGCCCGCGTCCCCGGGGTCGACATGGTGTTCGTCGGACCCTTCGACCTGTCGATCGCCCTCGGCGTCCCGCTCGACGACCTGCTCGGCGACGACGCCCCCACCGCGCCGCTGCCGTCGGTCGTCCGGGCCTGCCGGGCGGGCGGGGTCCGGGCCGGCGCGTTCGCCGGTGACCCGGACCGGGCCGAGCGGCTGATCGAACTGGGCTTCTCCGACGTCGTGATCGCCACGGACGCCGGCCTGCTCGGCACCGCGGCGGGGGCCGCGCTCGGCCGGTTCGGCGCCGGCGCAGCCGGTCACTCCCGCGGCGGGTACTGACCTCACTGTCACGCCCGCGGCGGGCTGACCTCCCGGTCATGTCCCCGGCGGTCACCGGCCTCCCGGCCACCCGGCACGCAGCAGCCGGTGGTCGGCGGCCGGATCACCGAACGGATCGCTGTCGACGATCACCTCGTTCACCCCGGCAGCCACCAGCTCGGGCAGCCGGGCCGCGATCTCGGCGGCCCGGCCGCCTGACTCGGCGACCCGCAGCACGATCCGGGGGCCGTCCGGGAGACGTCCCGCCTCCTCGGCCTCACGGCGTACCCGCGCCACGTCCCGGGCGAGTGCCCCGGGATCGAGGTCGTCGGCCGACTGCTGCGCCAGCCACCCGTCGCCGAGGCGGCCCGCCCGCCGCAGCGCCGCCGGTGAGTGCCCGCCGACCAGCAGCGGGATCGGCCGGACCGGCGCGGGCAGGACCAGCAGGCCGTCCGGCAGCGGGTGTTCCCCGTCGCGGCCGGCCGGACGGCCCGTCCAGCAGTCCCGCAGCAGCACCATCGCCGAGTCCATCCGGCGGCCCCGGCGCTCGAAGGGCTCGCCGAGCGCGGCGAACTCCTCGCGCAGCCAGCCGGCCCCGATGCCCAGTTCGAGCCGGCCGCCGGACAGCGCGTCGAGGCTCGCGGCCTGCTTGGCCACCAGCACCGGGTTCCGTTGCGGCAGCACCAGCACGGCGGTGCCCAGGCGGACCCGCTCGGTCACGGCGGCCGCCGCGGTCAGTGTGATCAGCGCCTCCAGGTAGGCGATGTCGGTGGGCCAGCGGGCGACGCCGTCCGCGGCGAACGGGTAGGCCGAGGCCACCCGCTCGGGGAGTACGACATGATCGCTGACCCACAGCGAGTCGAAGCCGGCCCGCTCCAGTGCCGTGGCGGCCGCGGTGACGGCGCCGGTCACCGTGCCGGTGTGGGGCAGCTTGGCCCCGATCGCCAGGGCCGTCATGCCGCGGCCAGCCAGCCGCCGTCCACGGGCAGGCAGATGCCCGTGATGTACCCGGCCTCCGGGGACGAGAGGAACGCCACCGCCTCCGCGATCTCCTCGGGACGGGCGGGCCTGCGCATCGGCACCCGCGACAGCAGCGCCTCGCGCCGTACGGGATCGCCGAGCGAGCCCGCCGACATCGCCGTGTGGGTCACCCCCGGGGCGACCACGTTCACGCAGACACCGTGCTCGGCCCAGTCGACGGCCAGGGCCCGGGCCAGCATCGTCACCGCGCCCTTCGACGTCGCGTAGCCCGCCTGTCCCGGCAGGGCGCGCAGACCGTTGACCGACCCGATCAGGACCACCCGCCCGCCGCCGCCCTGGGCGAGGAAGCGGCGCGCCGCCGCGGCGGCGAGGTCGAACGTACCGAGCACGTTGACATCGAGGATGTCCCGCACGGTCGTGGTGAGCAGTTCCTCCGCCGGTGCCGTGCGCTCGATGCCCGCGCTGGTCACCAGGGCGTCGAGCCGCCCGAAGTGCTCCACGGCGGCGGCCACCGCGCTCTCCCCCGCCCCGTCGGCCGTGACGTCGACCTCGACGGCGACGCCCCCGGTCTCCCTCGCGACCGCGGCGGCCGACGCCCCGTCCCGGTCCGCGCAGACCACGCGGTCACCGCGGGCGGCCAGCCGGCGGGCGATCGCCGCGCCGATACCGGCTCCGGCCCCGGTCACCAGGCTCACCCTGGCGCTGTCCCGGCGGTTCACGCGAGCCACCCCCCGTCGACGGCGAGCGTGTGGCCGGTCAGATAGGACGCCTCCGGCGAACTGACGAACGCGACGGCCTCCGCGATCTCCTCCGGCGTACCGAGCCGGCCCAGGGGGATGCGTTCCGCGAGACGGTCGTACGCCTCACTGTCCGCGCCGAGACCGCGCATCAGCGGGGTGTCCATCGTGCCCGGGGCCACGCAGTTGACCCGTACTCCGTGCGGTCCGAGCTCCCGTGCCGCGGCCTGGGTGAGCATGCGTACCGCCGCCTTCGAGGTGTCGTAGGCGACCATCGGGGTGGACGAGGCGGTGAACGACGACGTGGACCCGATCAGCACGATGGTGCCCGCGCGCCGGGCCGCCATCACGGTGGCGGCGGCGGCCAGCACCAGGTAGGTGCCGCGGACGTTGACCGCCATCGTCCGGTCGAACACCGCCGGGTCGTCGTCGAGCACCGATCCCGGGCGTGCGATGCCCGCGCAGGCCACCACCGTTGTCAGCGGTGCCGGGGCGGCGGCGATGGCGGCCCTGACGGCGTCGGCGTCGGTGACGTCCAGTTCGACGGGCTCGGCCCGGCCGCCCTTCGCGCGCACCCGCTCGACCGTCCCGGCCACGCCCTCGGCGTCGAGGTCGGCCACCAGGACCCGGTCGCCCCGGGCCGCCAGGCGCTCGCAGACCGCACGGCCCAGCCCGCTCGCACCTCCCGTGACGAATGCTGTGTCAATAGCGCTTGTAGGTTCCATGTGGCTATGAAAGGCGACGATGACTACGCACATGTAAGGCGCATGTTGCCGGGAGACTCACAGATGAAACATGAGGAGGTTACTGTCGCCGGGGGTCGGCGCACCGGCCCGAGGGCCAACGAAAGGTGGCGAAGGTGAAGTTCGGCGTAGGGCTCTACTGTCTGCAGGCGACCGCGGCGACACCCCGGCATCCCACCGTCCCCTACCGCGAGGTGCTGGCCGACGCGCGGTTCCTGGAACAGCAGGGGTACGAGGGGATGTGGCTCTCCGAGCACCACTTCTTCTACGACGGCTACTGCCCGGCGGTGCTGCCGGTCGCCGCCGCCGCTCTCGCCGTGACCACCCGCCTGCGCGTCGGTACGGGGATGATGCTCCTCCCCCTGCAGGACGCGACGCGGGCGGCCCGGCTGTCGGCGGACATCGCGGCCCGCTCCGGCGGCCGGCTGGATGTCGGCGTCGGACTGGGCTACCGGGACGTCGAGTTCGACGGCAAGGGCGTCCGCCGGCAGGACCGGGTCGCCCGGCACCGTGCCGGACTCGCCGAGATGGAGCGGCTGGCGGTACCCGCGGGGGCGACGGTCTGGAACGGCTCGGCCACCCCGAAGGGGGTCGCCAGGGCCGGGGCGCGCGGGCAGGGCGTCCTGCTGTCCGGGGCCAACCCGCTGTCGCTGGTACGGGAGTTGGCCGCCGCGCACCGCGCGGGCTGGGAGGAGGCCGGACGGCCGGGCGGGACGCGGCCCCGGCTGGCCGCGCTGCGCAACGTCTGGCTCACCGACAACCCGGCCGAGGCCGCGGCGGCCCTCGACTGGCAGCGCGCCAGCTACCTGCTCTACGCCGGCCTCGGCTGGTCCGTCGCGCAGCAGGAGTCGACGGAGGCGATGGACTTCCGGGCGGACCTGGACAAGGCCGTGGGGCAGGCCGTCGCCACGACGGTCGCCGGCCCGGCCGGGCAGATCCTGGAGGGTCTTCAGGAGGCCCATGAGGCCGGGGTCGACGACGTGGTGTTCCGCGTGATCATCGAAGGTGCCCCCTCGGAGGTGGTGCACCGCATGCTCGGCAGGCTGGCCGATGACGTCCTGCCGCATCTGGAGAACTTGGAGGCAGCATGAGAATCGGCGCAGTGGTGACCGAGGCCGAGGACGTCGAGGACGCGGCCTCGGCCGGGCTCTTCGCGATCCTGTGGGAACCGGCGGGGCCGACGGAAACGGCGGAACCGGCCACCGGGATCGCCGCGGCGGCCGAGGTCGCCGCCCGCACCCTGGACGCGCGGGTGCTGGTCCGGGTCGTGCTGGGCAGCGAGCACCCGGTGACGCTCGCCGAAGAGGTCGCCGTCCTGGACCACTTGTCGGCGGGACGGGCGGTGGCCGTCATCGACCCCGGCGAACTCACCGACGAAGCGGCCATGGAGGATCTCGCCCTGCTGCGGGCCTGCTGGTCCGGCCGGCCCGTGCGGCACGCCGGAAAGCGCTGGACGGTGCCGAGCGGCGTGATGGGGGATGTCGCACCGGCGGCGGGCCTGGCCGTGACGCCCGTCCCGGCGCAGATCGATGTCCCGGTGTGGCTCCTCCGCCCGATCGGCGAGGTGGCGCTGCCCGTAGTGGCGCGGGACCCCGCCGCGGTCCGTACGGACGTCCAGGTACAGCCCGCGACGGCCGAGCTGACCGGCGAGCTGGAGCAGGACCGGGCCCTGGTCACGCGGTGGGCGGAGGCGGGTACGACCCATCTCCTGGTCCGCCCGCCGTCCGGGCCTGCCGGACGGGCGGCGGCCGGTGCCGAGCCGGGCCGGTTCTTCGCACGTTATGTTGCTCGCTACCTGCAACCGGAGGTCTCGATGCCCGCCTATCCCCGGATCATGTCCGAGGCCGCGCTGCCAGCCACGTGGACGGCATGATGACGGACACATCCCGGCCCGCCCCGGTCGAACCGGACCCGGCCGTACACAAGGACTCCGGACCCGACGCACCGCCCGCCGGCAAACGCGCGCGGACCGGGCGCCGTACGCGGTCCGCGCGGACAACCCCAGGAGGTTCCATGGCCAGCCTGGCGGGTGAGATCGAGCGGCAGGGCCCCGCGGTGCCGCTCGACGACATCGACCGGGCGCTCATCCGGCGCCTGTCGGTCGACCCGCGCACCTCGCAGCGGCAGTTGGCCCGGGAGATCAACATGTCCGGGCCGACCGTCGGCGAGCGGATCGCCCGCCTCGAACGGGCCGGAGTCATCCGCGGCTACACCGTGTCCGTCGACTGGGCCGCACTCGGGTTCCCCGTGCTCGTCTACATCCCGATCAGCATCGCCCCCGGCGCCGACCTCGCCCAGATCCTCACCACCCTGCGGGCAATCCCGGAGCTCGAGGAGCTGACCGCGGTCACCGGCACCTACGACCTCATGGCCCGGTTCCGCCTCCGTGACCACACCCATCTGCAGACACTGCTGCTGGAGGACCTCTGGCCGGTGGAGGGCCTGCAACGTATCGAGACGTTCCTGAGCCTGGGCGAAGTACCCGCCCCGGGCCTGCTGGACCGCCTGCTGGACCAGCACACCGCGGACGACTGAGCCCGGCCGAACGCCCCGGAGGTCACACCCCGCCCGGGTGAACTCCGGCGTCGCGGGCGAGGAGCGCCGCCTGTACCCGGTTGTCGCACCCGAGCTTGGTCAGGATGCGGCTGACATACGTCTTCACGGTGGCTTCGCTCATGTGCAGCCGCCTGCCCGCGTCCGCGTTGGAGAGGCCCTCGCCGAGCAGCGCGAGCACGTCGCGCTCCCGCGCGGTGAGCCCGCCGACGCGCGCTCTGGCCTCGTCCGCGCGGGTGGCGGCCCCGGGCGAGGCGAGGGCGTCCACCACGTGCCGGGTGGCCGCCGGCGAGAGATAGGCGTTCCCGGCCGCCGCCGCGCGCACCGCGTGGATCAGCTCGTCGGGCGCGGAGTCCTTGAGCAGGAACCCCGCGCCGCCGTGGCCGAGCGCGCGCAGCACGTTGTCGCGCTCGCCGAACGTGGTGAGGATCAGCACCCGTACGTCCGGCGCGGCGCGGCGCAGTTCGGTCAGGGCCGCCAGTCCGTCCAGCACCGGCATCTGGATGTCCAGCAGGGCCACGTCCACTGCGGTGCTCCGGGCGGTCTCCACCGCCTCACGGCCGTTGCCCGCCTCGGCGACGACGTCGATGTCGGCGGCCGAGGTGAGGATCATCCTGATGCCGGCCCGGATGAGCGGCTCGTCGTCGGCGACGAGGACCCGGATCACACAGCCTCCTGCGCGGTGGTCGGTCGTGGAGCGGATGGCCTGGCCGCACCATCATGCCCTGCCCCGGACGGACGCGTCGCACAGAGGTCAGGCGGTAACCGGGCGCCGGATCACGTCGCTTCGAAGGTGTGCTTCGCGACCAGCTTCCCGCCGCGGAAGCAGAACCGGAAGACGGTCACGGTGTCGAGGCCGTCCTCGGTGGAGGTGAAGTGGCGGCAGGTCGCGCTCTCGGGCAGCTCCGGCCCCTGGTCCTTCAGATCCGATGTCAGCCACGAGTCCTCGTCGGGCAGTCTGTCCTGTACGTCCGCCTCGGCATCGCCCACCTTCACCGCCTCGTACACGCTCGGCGATATCTCGGCCTTCTCCATCTCCTTCATCACCTCCCCCACTCCCCATACCCCCAGGGCGACGAACGCTCCGACGAGGACGACAGCGGTGACGGCGCAGCCGATGGCCACGTTCTTCTTGTTGGTCATGACGGTGGTGAACTCCGTTGACGGATCGGTACGGTTGACGACCGCTCCACCGTCGCCCGCCACGCCCCTGCTCAGCTGCCCCACAAAGTCGTTCCCGGGGCCGACGGAGGTCGCGCCGTACGTGCCGGGCGCCGGCTCGGTGTCACCGGAGCCGTAGGGCAGCATGCCGGCGATGCGGAACCCGCCGTCCGCGGTGGGGCCGGTGTGCACCATGCCGCCGACGCTCGCGGCCCGTTCCCGCAGGCCCCTCAGCCCCTGGCCGCCGCCGATCGCGGCCGGGCCCGGCGCGGCCCCTGCCGGTACGGGCCCGTTGGCGACCTCCACCACCAGGCTGTCCGGCTCGTAGCGCAGGGCCAGGCTGATCGGGGCGCCCGGCGCGTGCTTGTGGGCGTTGGTCAGGCCCTCCTGCGCTATGCGGTACGCCGTGTGTTTCACGGCAGGCGGCAGCGGCCGGCCGGCGCCCGACCTGTGCAGTTCCACGGTCGCGCCCGCGGCCCGGGAGGAGGCGACCAGCGCGTCGACGGAGGTGTCCGGCCGGGAGGCCGGAGGCCCGCCGGCCGTACCGGCGGAGGGACTCCGCTCCTGGCTGTTCTCGCTGTTCTCGCTGTTCTCGCTGTTCTCGCGGAGGATTCCGACAGCCTCGCGCAGCTCCCCCATCGCCGTCACGGAGGCGTCCCGCAGGATCCGTACCCCTTCCCGCTGCCGGTCGGTCAGCTCGGGGTCGACCTGCAGGGCTCCCGAGTGCACGGATATCAGGGCGAGTTGGTGGCCGAGGCTGTCGTGCATGTCCCTCGCTATACGGTGGCGCTCCAGCAGACGCGCCTCCCGTGCCACCATCGCCTGCTCCCGTACGAGCTGGGCGTTGTTGCTCCGCAGCGCACCGAGCAGCGCGCGGCGCTGGGCCCGGTAACGGGCGGCCAGCCCCGGCACGATCGCCAGCGCCAGAAACACACCGCCGCTCAGCGCGCCCGTGATGACCGGCGACAGGCTGGAGCCGGCGGTGATCTCGGCGTGGGCGGTCAGGACCGTATGGGCCACGAGCGCGGCGGCGTACGCGGCGGCCACACGCCACGGCTTCACGATCCGGCTGCCCGCCGACCAACTCGCGTACACCAGCAGCGGAGCCGCGGCGATCAGCTCCCCCGCCGCCGCGGCCGAGAGGACCAGCACCGTCGCCGGCAGGGCGCGCCGGACCAGTGACAGCAGGGCGACACCCGCGACGACGGCGAAGGTCCTGGCGCCGAACCCGGCCGCCACGGCGTCGAACACCCCCGCGATCCCGGCGAGAGCGACGGTGAGCACCGCCTCCCCGGCGATCCGGTCGCGGCTCCAGGGTGACGCGGCGGCAAGCCGGGGCAGGAGCGCACGGGCGCCGCGAGGGATGTCTGCTTCTTCCGCTTCCACGGACCGACGATAGGCAACGGGCGGGAGCGCCCGCGTCATCCCTCCGTCGTGCGGGCGAACGACGAAAGTCGCAACCGCCGCCAGGAAGACCGCTGTTGGAGGGTCCGCGCCGTCGCCGTCGGTCGTCCCCGGCCGCGACTTCCGGGAACTGCGCCGGGCCGGGCGCCGCGGTGACGATGGACCCGTCGAGCCGGAAGTCCGGCAGGCGGGACACGGCCGGGCAGTACGGGACGGGAGACATCACATGGACAGCACACACGTACAGGCACACGAGCGGTTCACCATCCGGCAGAGGATGGCCCTCCTGACCAAGGAGTACGTGGTGACCGCGGCCGGGCCGGACGGCTCCGAGGGCGAGGTCGTCGCCTTCGCCCAGCAGAAACGCGTCACACTCAGGGAACGGATGACCTTCTACACCGACGAGTCCAAGAAACACGTCCTGTGCTCCTTCGAGGCCCGCGAGATCCTCAACCTCGAAACCGTGTACGACGTGCGGGACGCGGTGGGCCAGACCATCGGGTCCTTCCGCAACGAGTCCTTCGCCTCTCTCCTGCGCTCGACCTGGAGCATGCGGCAGCCGGGCACGGTGGATCTCACCGGGCGCGAGCGCAACCGGGTGGTGGCCGGGGTGCGCCGGATCTGGGAGTGGCTGCCGTTCACGGACTTCGTGCCGTTCCTCTGGCCGTACCACTTCGATTTCACCGAGGGCGGCAAGCGGCTGATGACGGTCGACAAGAAGTTCGGGCTGCGGGACCGGTATGTGCTCGACATCCTCGCCCCGGATCTCGACCGCCGCCTCACCATCGCGCAGGCCGTGGCGCTGGACGCGCTGGAGGAGCGCTGACGCGCGGATCCGGCGGTGCGGCGCGGCGCGCCGGCCGGTCGGCCGAGCGGCAGGTCCCCCGCCGCCGGCCACGGCCCGACTCCGCGTCATGCCACCGTGCGGATCAGCTTCTTGTTGACGAACTCCTCGATGCCGAGGGGACCGAGTTCGCGGCCGAAGCCCGAGCGCTTCACCCCGCCGAAGGGCAGCTCGGCCCCCTCCGCGGCCACTCCGTTCACGAAGACCATGCCGGCCTCGACGCGGTCGGCGAAGCGCGCGGCCTGGGCGGGGTCGGTGGTGAAGACGTAGGAACCGAGGCCGTACGGGGTGTCGTTGGCGATGCGCAGGGCGTCCTCCTCGTCGGCGGCCGGGAAAACCATCGCGACCGGTCCGAAGAGTTCCTGCCGGGCGGCGGCGTGTTCGGTGGTGAGGCCGGTGAGGACGCCCGCCGGGTAGAAAGCGCCGTGGCGCTCGCCCGCGCTGTGCAGGGTGGCGCCCTCCGCGACGGCCGCGTCGACCTGGCGGGCCAGCGTCTCGGCCGCGGCAGCCGAGGAGAGCGGGGCGCCGGTCCCGGAGGCGAGCAGTCTCGCGGTGAACTTCTCCACGAACGCGTCGTACAGCTCCCGTACGACGACGAACCGCTTGGCGGCGTTGCATACCTGGCCGGTGTTGTCCAGGCGGGCGGCGACGGCCGCCGCCACGACGGCGTCCAGATCGTCGGTGGACAGCACCACGAACGGGTCGGAGCCGCCCAGTTCGAGGACGACCTTCTTCAGGTGCCGGCCGGCGGTCTCGGCCACGGCGGCGCCGGCCCGCTCGGAGCCGGTCAGCGACACGCCCCGTACCCTCGGGTCGGCGATCACTCCGGCGATCTGCTCGTTGGTGGCGTACACGTTCACGTACGCCCCGGCCGGGAATCCCGCCTCGGCGAACAGTCGCTGGAGGAGCGCGGCCGTGGCCGGGCACTGAGGGGCGTGCTTGAGGACGAGGGTGTTGCCGGCCGCGAGATTGGGGGCGGCGAAGCGGGCGACCTGGTAGGCGGGGAAGTTCCACGGCATGATGCCGAGCAGGACGCCCAGCGGGCCGCGCCGGACGACGGCGGTGCCGGTTCCCGAGGTGACGGGAAGCGGTTCGTCGGCGAGGAACCGCTCGGCGTGGTCGGCGTAGTAGTGGTAGATGTCGGTGCAGAAGTCGATCTCGCCCTCGGCTTCCGGCAGGGGCTTGCCCATCTCCCGCACGATGCTCGCGGCAAGGCCGTCGCGGTGCTGGGCGTGCAGGTCGCCCAGGCGGCGCAGCAGCGCGGCACGCTCGGCGACGGAGCCGGTGCGGCCCCAGGCGGTGGCGGCGTGGGCGGCGTCGAGGGCGGCCTCGATCTCGGCGTCGGTGGCGGTCGGGTAGGTCTCGGCCACCTCTCCGGTCGCCGGGTCGGTGACGGCGTACATGACGTCCATGGCTGTCCTTGGAGTTGGGGGGCGGGGGCGGGGACGGACTCAGGGTTCCAGGATCGTCCGCATTCCGGTGTTCGTCCTGAGGTCGTCGAAGGCGTCCGCCGCCTCGCTCATCGGGCGGGTCTTGCCGACGAGTTCGTCCAGGGGCAGCCGGCCGGCCAGGTACAGACGGGCCAGTTTGGGGATGTCGATCTCTCCGACGCTGGAGCCGTAGTTGCAGCCGAGGATGCGTTTCCCCTGGTCGGCGAGGTCGAAGAGGTTGAACGAGGCGGTGGCGTCGGTGGCGGCCATGCCGACAAGTACGGCGGCGCCGCCGGAGGTGAGCATGCCCGGCAGTGTCTCGACGACCTTCGGGCTGCCGATGGCCTCGAAGGCGTAGTCGACTCCGCCGAGGTGTTCCACGCACCAGGCGGCGACGTCCTCGTGTGCCCCGTCGAGGGTGTGCGTGGCGCCGAAGCTCCGTGCGGCGGCGAGGCGTTCGGCGGAGAGGTCCACGGCGACGACGGGATCGGCGCCGACCAGGCGCAGGCCCATCACCACGGAGAGGCCGACGCCGCCGGTGCCGATGACGACGGCGGACTCTCCGGCCCGCACGCCCGCGGTGTTCACCACCGCGCCGACGCCGGTGGTGATGGAACATCCGAGCAGCGCGCCGATCCCGAAGGGAAGCTCTTCGGGGACCTTCACGGCGGCTGCCTCGGGGACGACCAGGCGGCCCGTGAAGGCGCCGAGGCCCAGGTAGGGCCAGAGCTGTTCGCCGTCGGCGCCGGTGAACGCGGTACCACCGTCGGGGAGAGTGTTGGCGACGGCCTTGGTGCCGGTGCACAGCCATGCCTGGCCCGCGGCGCATCTGCGGCAGCGCCGGCACGGCGCGAACCAGGAGAGCACGACGTGGTCGCCGGGGCGTACGGAGGTGACGCCGGCGCCGGTCGCGGTGACCACGCCCGCCGCTTCGTGGCCGAGGACGAGGGGGCGGTCCGTGGGCCAGTCGCCGGACACGACGTGCAGGTCGGAGTGGCAGACGCCCGCGGCCCGGACCTCGATCTCGACCTCGCCGGGACCGGCGGGCCGTACGGAGACGTCCCGGGTGTGGAGGCCCTCGGCGGGTGTGAAGACAACGGCCGGGGAGAGTGGGGAGGACATCAGGGTGTCTTCACCTCTTCGGTGGTGGTGCTCGGGGTGAGTTTCGTGTGGGGCTTGGCGGCGAAGACGTAGCCGAGGCCGAGGAGGAAGAGTGCGGAGAACACCAGGACCACGGCCCAGACCTGGATCCAGCTGCCGTCGGCCGGGGCGAGTTCGGTGCGGGGCCAGGCGATGTTGACCGCCTCGAAGAGCAGCCACACCACGGCGAGGACGTTGACGACGAGTCCGGTGCGGCCGAGCCTGACCTGTCCGGCGCCCGGTTTCCAGCGGCCGGTCAGCCGCGCGACGAGCGCCACGGCGGCGACCGCGAGGAAGATGAAGTAGAAGCCTCCGGAGCCGAAGGCGATCAGTGTGGCCGCCGCGTTGCCGTTCAGGCCGAGCAGCAGGCCGAGGGCGGCGAGGACGGCGGTGGCGATCAGGGAGACGTACGGGATCTGCCGGGGTCCGACGGTGGCGAGCACGGGCGAGAACGGCAGCTGGCGGTCGCGGGCGAAGGCGTACACGGCGCGGCCGATGTACGTCTGGATGGAGACGGCGCACGCGAAGAACGCGATCAGGACGACAACGACGAACGGCTTCTCGCTCCAGCCGCCGAGCCCCTGGGTCACGGCCTCGAAGACGGGGTCCCCGATGGCGCCGGAGACGGCGTCCTCGGGGCGGCGCAGGGCGAGGGTGACGGCGAGGCCGGTGAGCAGGACGGTGAAGGCGACGAAGAGGTAGGCCCGCAGCAGGGCGCGCGGCACGCTGCGGCGCGGCTGCTCGGTCTCCTCGGCCACCTGGGTGGTGGCGTCGAAGCCGAGGAAGGCCCAGCCGGCCACGGCGAGGCAGGTCAGGAAGCCCGCCGTGACGGAGCCGCCGGAGGCTCCTTCGGCACCCAGCGACTCGAAGAGGATGCCGAAGCCGTTGTGGTGGGCGAAGAACAGGAGCACCAGGCTGACGGCGATGGAGGCGACGCCCTCGGCGATGATGCCCGCGTTGAGGAAGTGCTTGACGGGATCGACCCCGAGGAGGTTGATGCCGAGTGCGACGGCGACGAAGACGACGCCGAGGACCACGTGGAGGGCCGCGGACGGGGCGCCGTCGGCGAACAGCATGTGCAGCCAGCTCGCGCCCAGGTAGGCGACCGTCGTCAGCGAGGCGACGGCCGAGGCGAGGTAGATCCAGCCGACCAGCCAGCCGGTGCGCGGTCCGGCGAGCCGGCGTACCCACTGGTAGACGCCGCCGGTGATCGGGAACTGCGAGGACAGTTCGGCGTAGACCACGGCCACGAGGAGCTGGCCGAGGAAGGCGACGACGACGGCCCAGATCCAGGCGGGCCCCGCGAAGACGAAGCCCAGCTGGACGACGGCGTAGATGCCGACCACGGGCGAGATGGTGGCGAAGCCGATGGCGAAGACGGCCCAGGCCGACAGGGTCCGTTTCAGTTCCTGCTGGTAGCCGTATTCGGCCAGCTCACCGGCGTCGGTGCGCGTGTCGTCCACCTTGCTCTCCTGACAGTGTTCTGTGGCGCCGGCCCCGCCGCGGACCGGGTCGGGTGACGTGCCTCCCCGTCCGGCGCAGTGCCCCGGGACCGGTGGTTTCCAGCCGATCCCACTTATTGGGCATGCGGCCAATTGCCTTATTGGTCACGTACTCAATAGCATTCGCCCCATGACGTCAAGAGGTCAGGAAAAACGCGTCCGCAAGGCTCCGGCCGAACGCCGCCACGAGATCGTCGCGACAGCGGCGCGGATAGGGCTCACCGAGGGCCTGGAGTGCGTCACCCTGCGACGTGTCGCCGACGAGCTGGGCGTCCGGCCGGGACTGGTCGGCCATTACTTCCCGGCGGCCGACACCCTGGTGGCCGAGGCGTTCACCAGCGCCACGATGGCCGAGCTGGACGGCCTCCTGCCGCGGCCGCCGGCCGAGGGCGGCGGGCCCGCGTCCGTCGCCGCCCTGAGACGCTTCTTCGCCCTGATCTCGAGCACCGAGTTCGACGACCTCAGCCGGCTGTGGCTCAACGCCCGCCATCTCTCGCGGTACCGGCCACTGCTGCGCGAGCACGTCGTGGCACAGGAACTGCTCTGGTGCCACCGCATCGAACAGCTCGTCACCGACGGCTCGGCGGCCGGGGAGTTCGCCTGCGCGGACCCCTGGGGCACCGCCACGCGAGTACTCGTGGCGATCGACGGGGCCACCGCCTACATCAACACCAGCGCCGAACACCGCGCGTCACCGATCGCCGCGATGCCCCGGACCGTCGCGGAAGCCGAACTGGGGCTGCCGCCGGGCGCTCTCGCCGCCTCCTGACCGCTGTACGCGCGCGGCGCGTCCCGCTCCGCCGAGTTCGCCCGGTCCGTCCGGGATCAGCGGCCCTTGCGCACCCGGGCCGCGGCGCGTGCCTCCGCGGTCTTGCGGGCCTCGGCGGCTTTGCGGGACTCCTTCGCGGGGCGGCCCGGACTGGTGCCGAGGCCGCGGAAGGCGGCGTTGCCGGTGGGCTTCGTCCCGGCCGGGGGGCGTTTCGCCCCGGTGATGCTGGTCAGCTTCTCCTCGCCGGAGCGCACTTGGGTGACCAATGGCCGGATCCCGGCGGCGGACATCATCCGGTTCACATCGCGCCGCTGGTTGGGGGTGACCAGGGTGACCACGCTCCCGGACTCCCCGGCGCGCGCCGTGCGCCCGCCGCGGTGCAGGTAGTCCTTGGCGTCGGCCGGCGGGTCGACGTTGACGACGAGGTCGAGCGCGTCGATGTGGATGCCCCGCGCCGCGACATTGGTGGCCACCAGCACGGTGATCTCACCGTCCTTGAACTGGCCGAGCGTGTGCGTCCGTTGGGGCTGCGACTTCCCGCTGTGCAGGGCCGCCGCCCGTACGCCGCTGGCCCGCAGGTGACGGGTGAACTGGTCCACGCCGGCCTTGGTGTCCAGGAACATCAGTACCCGGCCGTCCCGCGCGGCGATCTCGGTCGCGGTCGCGTACTTGTCGGCCGCGTGGACGTTCAGCACATGGTGTTCCATCGTGGTGACCGAACCCGCCACCCGGTCGACGGACGCGAGAACCGGGTCGTGCAGATAGCCCCGCACCAGCTCGTCGACACCGCCGTCGAGCGTGGCCGAGAACAGCAGCCGCTGACCGTCGGCGTGGACCTGGTCGAGGAGTTCCGAGACCTGCGGCAGGAAGCCGAGGTCGCACATCTGGTCCGCCTCGTCCAGCACCGTGATCCGCACCTGATGCAGATGGCAGTCACGGCGCGACACCAGATCGGCCAGCCGGCCCGGTGTCGCGACGACCACCTCGACACCGGTCCTCAGCAGCGCCGACTGCCGGTTGACCGACAGCCCGCCGACCACCGTCGCCAGCCGTACGTTCAGCGTCCGCGCGTACGGCTCCAGCGCGTCGCTCACCTGCTGAGCCAGTTCCCGGGTCGGCACCAGCACCAGGGCGAGGGGCCGCTTCGACTCCGCTCGCAGGCCTGCCGTACGGACGAGCAGCGCGAGCCCGAAAGCCAGCGTCTTTCCGGAGCCGGTCCGCGCGCGGCCGAGGACATCGCGGCCTGCCAGCGCGTCGGGAAGAGTCGCCGCCTGGATCGGGAAGGGCTCCGTCACACCGAGACCGGTCATCGTCTTCACCAGCTCCGGCGGCAGCCCGAGCTCGTCGAAGGAGGCGGCCGGCGGCAGCTCCGGGGAAACCTGCGACGCTGTCGCCCGCCGGGGCTTCCCGGCAGAGGAGAGCCCGGGGGGCGACGACTTCGCGTTCATGGGGAACCTTCCTGATCCGGCGCCCGGAACGCCCCGGGGCCCGTACCTCCTGGGTACGGGCCCCGGCGGTGTCGAAGCGTGCCCCCATTTTACCAGCGGGCGCGCGGAGCCGCTCGCCGGCTCCGTCGAGCGGGCCGTGGTCCCGGGCCGCGGAAACACCGCGGCGATCCGCCGCTCCGCCATCGAATACCCGAACTCGCCGCGCTCCAAGCCCTGTTGGCTTGCTCCTGGTGAGGCGGTCGGGGCGGGAGAGGCGGTATGGACCGGCACTCCGGCGGCCTCTAGCATGCCAGACGCACTTAATGGTCTATGCCACTTGCGTGCCGGCGGTACCCACCGCCCCGACCGAGCCAGGAGTGCCTGTGCCTGTGTCCTCACCGTACGACCCGCGCCCGCACAACCCGTGCCCGTCCGTCTCCCACCCCCGCACTCATCCCCGCACTCGCCGCCGTTCCCTTCCCCGGCTCCGCACCCTCTCCGTACTCGCCCTGGCGGTGGCGCTCCTCGGCGCGCTCGCCGCCCCCGCGGGCGCGGCCGGCGGCGGGCGGCCAGGACCGTCCGCCGCCCACCCGGCCGGCCCGGCCGGGCTCCCCGTGGTGACCCCCACCCCGCAGTCCATGACCGCGATCGGCGCGGGCGTCCCGGTCCCGCGTACGGTCCGGCTGCTGGTCGGAGCGGAGACCGACGGACCCGCCCGGGATCTGGTCGTCTCGGTGCTCGGCGCGGCCGGCGCACGGGTGGAGATCGTCGACACACCGGTGACCGGCCGGCCGGCGAAGGCGCCCCTGACCGTGGTGCTGGGAACGCTCGCCGAGCCCCGGGTGGCCAGGGCGTTGCGCGCCGCCGGGGCCACCGCCCCGGCCGAACTGCCCGCCGAGGGCTACCGGCTGGCCGTCCCCGACAAGGGTCCGGTGGTACTGGCCGGGCAGGACGCCGCGGGCACGTACTACGCCGCCCAGACACTGCGGCAGCTCGTCGCGGGCGGCCGGATCGCGGGCGTCCTGGTCACCGACCACCCCAGCATGGCGCTGCGCGGCACCATCGAAGGGTTCTACGGCAGCCCGTGGAGCCACAGGCAGCGCATGGACCAACTGGCCTTCTACGGCGATGTCAAGATGAACACCTATATCTACGCGCCCAAGGACGACCCGTACCACCGCGAGCAGTGGCGCGACCCCTACCCCGCCGACCGGCTCGCACTCCTCGGCGAACTGGTCCGGCAGGCCACCGCCCACCATGTCCGCTTCACCTTCGCGGTCTCCCCCGGGGTCTCCATCTGTTACAGCGATCCGGCGGACGTCCGGACGCTGGACGCGAAACTCCAGGCGCTGTACGCGCTGGGGGTGCGCAGCTTCTCCGTACCGCTGGACGACATCAGCTACACCAGCTGGAACTGCGCCGCCGACCGCGCGGCGTACGGCGCGCCCTCGGCCGGTGCCGCCGCGCGGGCCCAGGTGGACCTGCTCAACCACGTACAGCGGGAGTTCCTGGACGCCAGGGAGGGCACCCGGCCGCTCCAGATGGTGCCCACCGAGTACAGCGACCTGGCGGACTCCGCGTACAAGACGACGATCCGGGAACAGCTCGATCCCCGGGTGGAGATCATGTGGACGGGCACCGATGTGGTGCCACCGTCGATCACCGTGTCCGACGCGCGGCGGGCCGCCTCGGTGTGGGGACGCAAGGTCTTCGTCTGGGACAACTACCCGGTCAACGACTACGGCCAGGCGACCGGGCGGCTGCTGATGGCACCGTACGAACAGCGGGAGGCCGGGCTGCACGAGACGCTCTCCGGGATCGTGCTCAACCCGATGAACCAGGCGGACGCCAGCAAGGTCGCCGAGTTCGGCGGGGCCTCCTTCACCTGGAACGACCTGGATTACGACCCGGTACGCACCTGGCGGGCCGCCGCCGGGTATCTCGCCGGGGGCGATCCGGCGACCGTCACGGCGCTGCTGGCCTTCTTCGACACGCAGTATCTGGCTCCCACGTTCGGGGACCTGCCCTGGCAGCCGCAGGCTCCGGCGCTCGCCGCGCGGCTTGCGGGGTTCCGGACCGCGTGGGCGGCCGGGGACCGGGCGGGTGCGCTGCGGACGCTGCGCCCGTACGCCGGGCTGCTGGCCTCCGCGTCCGCCACCATCAGGTCGGGCACGGATCCGGGGCTGGTCACCGACACCGGCCCCTGGTTGGACGCGCTGGCGCTGTGGGGCGCGGCGTTCAACGCCACCCTCGACGGGCTGGCGGCCGGTGAGGCCGGGGACGGGGCGGCGGCCCGGGGCCACTTCGCGCGGTCCTCTGCGCTCGCCGCCCAGGCCGCGGCGATCCGTACCCTGCCGGGCACGACCCGGCCGCAGGGCACGGTGAAGGTCGCCGACACGGTGCTGGACGTCTTCCTGCGGGACGCTCCGGGGCTGCTGTCCTGACCGGCCGTGCGGGCGCGCCTGCCGAGGCGCGCCCGCACGGGCCGCGGACCGGTCCCAGAACAATCAGCGGGCGGTGAACTGCCATACGGTGGGCGGACGTTGGTCCGGCGGGTACTGCGTGACCCGGCCGTCCGTAGTCACGTACGCCGCCATCCGGGTGATGGCGTTGACCAAGTGGTAGCCGCCGGCGGCCGGTTCGAGCTGCCAGCGCTGGAGGCGGTTGGCGGCCGAACAGGTCTGCTGGGTGAGCGGGGTGCCCGCCTCCAGGGGGGTGTTGACGCTGAGCCGGCCGGTACGGGTCTCCGCGCAGAGCCCGGTGGTCCCGGAGACCAGGGTGAGATAGCCGTCCTCGGTGGCCCCCAGCCGCCAGGCTCCGTCGGCGCCGGCGCTCGCGGTCAGTGTGGCCCCGACGGCGGTGGAGCCGCTGCCCAGGGCGGTGCCCCGCGCGGTGCCCACGGTGTATTCACCGGGGGGAAGCGGCGGGGCGGCGACCTCCACCCCGGGGGCCCGGCCGATCGCTTCGGCGCGGGCGGCGAAGGCGGGGTAGCCGGTGTCCGGGGCGGGGGTGCCCCAGGTGGTCTGCGCGAGGTAGCGCAGCGGGAGGTAGCCGGCGGTGGCGGCCTCGTTCTCGGTCTGGGCCCGGCCGTTGTCCGGCCAGAAGCTGATCTTCGCACCGGTCACCCCGGCCGGTCCTGACACGGTGGAGCCCTCGAAGACGGTGGGGTTCCAGCCCTGTTCGTACAGCGACCGGGTGTCCATGGAGAATCCGCCCCGGATCAGATAGAGCGCGTAGGAGGCGTTCATCACCTGATGCCCCTCGGCGATGAGCTGCGCGGGGGTGGTGCGGACGGAGATCCAGTGCTCCACGACGGCGTCGGTCCGTACCGGCACGGTGTTCTCGCCGGTCAGGCCGTCGTTCCAGATACGGAGACGCTTGCCCAGCGCGGCGGCGTGGTCGCCGACCCTGTTGACGAAGTCCACATAGGCGTCCTGCGCGGTGGCGTTGTCCCCGAAGCGGCGGCGGGCGTGGGCCAGCACCTGCGGGTAGGCGGCGTAGTCGGAGCCGAGCATGTACTCGTCGGCTCCCATGTGCCACCAGGGCGAGGTGAAGACCTCCGCGTACTCGTCCATCAGGCTGGTGTAGTAGTCGAACGCCGCCTCGCTGGTGATGTCCAGCCGGGAGGGCTGGGCCGTGCCGTTGACGTCGGTGAGCTGGAGGTCGGGGCGGTTCTCGATCCAGGGGTCGAGATGGCCCGGGGAGTTGATCTCCGGGACGACAGTGACGTGGTACTTCTTCCCCAGCGCGACGATCCGCCGGACCTCGTCCTTGGTGTAGTAGCCCCAAGTGTTGGCCTCGGGGTGGGTGTCGCTGCGTACCTTGAGCTCCAGGAGGAGCTGGTTGAGCTTGAGGTACGACATGTCCCGGATGAGATTCTCCAGCCAGGGCAGCGAGACATGGATGTAGCAGGCGCAGACGCCGACCCCGCGCTCCGGATAGGCCGGGACGTCGACGGTGTGTCCCGCCGCGATCTCGGTCGTGTGTCCCGCCTCGATCCGTGTGCCCATCGCCAGCATCTGGAGCAGGGTGCGGGTGCTGTGGAAGGCGCCGGTCCCGGTGGCGCCGGTGATGACGGTCCGGTCGGTGATGTCCAGGGCGTAGCCCTCCGCGCCGAGTTCGGCTGCGCGCGCGGGGTCGACCGTGATCAACAGGTCGCCGGGGGCCGGCCGGGCGGTGGTGGCCTTGACGGGCGGCCTGTGGTGGCCGGCCGCCGCCAGATCCCCGGCCAGCGTCCCGGCCGTCTCCCGCGCGGCGCGGTCCCCCGGCCTGACCAGCAGCCGGCTGCCTTCGGTGAGGCGGTACGTCCCGGCCCCGGCGCTCCACGAGGCCAGCGCGGGCACCACCCGCGGGGCACCGGCCGCCGCGACCGGCCCGGCCGGGGCGCTGCCCAGCGCCGGTGGTGCGGGCAGGACCAGCAGCAGGGCGACCGCCGCGAGTATCCGTAAGAGGACGGGTCGTACCGGTTGTCGCCGCATCGCAGCTCCTGGGGTAGGTGACGTGGTCACCTGATGTTCCCCTTGATCCGGAAGCCCTGAACCTGGTCGGCCCACCGGCCGGGACGGACCGCGCGGCCGGGGCGCGGTCCGTCCCGGAACTGCCTGCGGACGGGTTCCTACGGGTTCCTACGGGTACCTACGGATGCTGCGGTGCCGCCTGCTGGACGACCTCGAAGGACCACAGGGTGGATCCGCTCGCCGCCGGCTTGGGGCGTTCGCCGCCCTCCGCGTTGCCGCCCTGGTGGGCCGCCTTCATAGGACCCTCCATCCACGCCTGGAAGGACTCCTCGTCCCGCCAGCGGGTGTAGACGAGGTAGCTGTCGGTGCCTTCGACGGGGCGGAGGAGTTCGAACCACTCGAACCCGTCGGAGTTCTCCACGGCATGGGCACGGGAGGCGAAGCGCTTCTCCAGCGTCTCGCGCTGCTCGGAGGGGACGGCCAGTACGTTGATCTTGACTACGCTCATGCGCCCATCCTGCCGCACGGCGGCCGGGCCGCGGCGAGCGGCTCCCGTGCGGGATGTCTCAGTCGGCCAGTACGGTGCCGACGAGGTCCAGTGCCAGGTCGTGGGTGTCGTGGAAGGGCAGCCGGGGGTCTTCGAACCAGTCGGCGGTGGCCTCCGGGTGGGGTCCGACGACGGCGACACGGCCCGCGCCGTAGGGGGTGACGAGTGCGGCGGCCAGGCCGTTCGTGTACGTGGCGAGGACTGTCGCCTCCTGGCCGGGGCCGGGGGTGAAGTAGGCGCCGTCCTGGAAGAAGAGGGTGCGGGGTTGTCCGCGCCATGCGACGTCGACCAGGGTGTCGTCCTCGGTGGTGACCGTGGCGCCGTCCGTGACGATGTACTGGTCGACGGTGCCGGACAGCAGGCCGAACCCCTCCTCGCGTCCGGCGAGATAGCCGCCGAGGCAGAATCCCAGGTAACGGCCGCCCTGCCCGACGAAGTCGCGGATCGCCTTTCTGTGGGGCTTGAGTTGCCGGTAGGCGGGCGTCAGGTCGCCGCCGCCGGGCTGCGCGTACAGCCGGGCCGTCGCCAGGGTGGCGGAGGACAGCGGGAGTTCGCCCTTCGGTCCGGTGGTGCGGACCTCCAGCCCCCAGGGTCCGTCGGCGAGGAGGCCGACGACCGTGTCGGCGCAGTCCCTGTCCTCCTGGGTGGGCCCGCGGTAGACCAGCGCCACCGGGCGTTCCCCGGACTGCGAGTGGCCCGGCGGTACGGACGCACGGCGGACGCCGAGGGCACGGCGCAGGGAATCGAGGATTCCGGTGGATGTCATGGTTCCTCACCGAGGTGTCGTGCGCGGGATACCCGTCCTGTACGGCCGGCGGACCGGGACTCCCCCCTTTATGGCAGCCGGGCGTGTGCGGCGCGACAACCCACCGAGCGGGAACGTTCATTCGTCACCCGTATGCCGCCGCCCGCCGCGCATGTCGACGCCCCGTGAAATACGCCGAGGTGAGACGCGCCCTGAGCGCGCCCCGGGAGTGCGCCGGTTCGGCGTCCGTGATGCCGCACGCCGGTGAAGAGAATGTTGCACTAAGGATCCGATCAACTACATACTGTGATCAGCTCTTCGGCTTTCCGTCTGCCGGGAGCGCTCTCGCAAGATCCCGCCATCGCCTCGGAGAGGAGTGCCATGCCCCGGTCAACGGTGCGCGACGCACTGGCTGCGGCCGCTCAGTTCATCCTGCTGCTCGCCGCCGTCGCCGCGTTCGCTCTCACCGAGTGGCGCGGCTGGGACCCGGGCATGGCCACCTTCCTCTTCCAGTTCTCGGTGCTCGGCCTTCTCGTGGTGCTGGAGTTCGTGATCCCGTACAACCCCTCCTGGCGGCCGGACCGGCGGGAGTGGGGGTACTACGCCGTTTATTACGTCCTCACCGCGGTCGGGGGCGCCCTCGGGCAGAATCTGGTGCTGCTGGCCGTCGGCGCCGTCGCGAATCCGTATCCCGTGCTTCCGCTCTGGGGTGAGATCCCGCTGGCGCTCCTGCTCGGCTCCCTCGCGAGCTATGCGGTGCACCGGGCCGGCCACACCTACGCGTGGCTGTGGCGGCTGCACGGGGTGCACCACGTACCGAGCAAAGTGAATGTCGCCAACAACGGTGTCAACCACGTCGCCGACGTCCTCATTTCGCAGGCATTCGTCCAACTCGCCCTCGCGCTCATCGGCTTCTCCGAGCGCGCGGTCTTCGGCGTGGGGCTCTTCGTCGTGGCGCAGGGGTACTTCGTCCACGCCAACATCCGTGTGCGCATGGGGCCCTTGAACCATGTTCTCGCCGGTCCCGAGCAGCACCGGCTGCACCACAGCACCGATCTGTCGGAGGCCGGTCACTACGGTTCCGACCTGGCCCTGTGGGACAGGCTCTTCGGCACCTTCACCTGGCGTCCCGGTCGTGAGCCGACGGCGGTCGGGCTGGCCGATCCCAGCACCTTCCCGGACACCGGCCGCATTCTCACCACGCTCATCCATCCCTGGCGCCGCTCCGCCGGTTGACGGTTTCTCCGCTCTGCCGAACGGTCTCTCCCCGTCCCTCCGCTGCCTGCCCGCTCACGTTCGTACGGCGCGCGCCGCTCCCTCGCGCGCCTGTTTCCCGGCTCAAGGAACAATCATGTCTGTACACGCCCGTACGTCCCCGTCGGCCACTCCCACCACACCTCCCGAGAAGATCGCCGTCATCGGCATGGGCTGCCGCTTCCCGGGCGGAGCGAATGACCACCGGTCCTTCTGGCGCAACCTGGTCGAGGGGAAGGACTGCATCACGCCGACGCCGGCCGACCGGTACGACGCGGCGGGCCTGCGCAGCAGCGACAAGACGAAACCCGGGCGGCTCGTGGGCGGACGCGGTGGCTACATCGACGGCTTCGACGAGTTCGACCCGGCGTTCTTCGGCATCAGCCCCCGCGAGGCGCACGCCATGGACCCGCAGCAGCGCAAGCTCCTGGAGGTGACCTGGGAGGCCCTGGAGGACGGCGGGCAGAAGCCCGGCGAGCTGGCCGGCCGCGATGTGGGCGTGTTCGTCGGGGCGTTCACCCTGGACTACAAGATCCTTCAGTTCTCCGATCTCCGGTTCGACACCCTCGAAGCCCACACGGCGACCGGCACGATGATGACGATGGTCTCGAACCGGATCTCGCACTGCTTCGACTTCCGGGGCCCGAGCCTCTCCATCGACTCCGCCTGCAGCTCCTCGCTCGTGGCCGTGCACCTCGCCTGCGAGAGTCTGCGGCGCGGCGAGAGCTCGCTGGCCCTGGCCGGCGGCACGCTGCTGCATCTGACACCGCAGTACACCATCGCCGAGACCAAGGGCGGTTTCCTCTCGCCGGAGGGCCGCTCCCGGACCTTCGACGCCGGTGCCAACGGTTACGTCAGGGCCGAGGGTGTGGGGATCGTGGTCCTCAAGCTCCTTGCGGACGCGGTCCGTGACGGCGACCCGATCCACGCCGTGATCACGGAGACCGGCGTCAACCAGGACGGACGTACCAACGGCATCACCGTCCCCAGTGCCGACGCCCAGTCCGCCCTCATCGAGCAGGTCTGTGCCCGGGCCGGGATCACCCCGGGCAGCCTCCAGTACGTGGAGGCCCACGGCACCTCCACCCCCGTGGGCGACCCGATCGAGGCGAACGCGCTGGCGAGCGCCCTCGCCGTCGGCCGCGAGCCGGGCGCCGCGTGCTACATCGGTTCCGTCAAGACGAACATCGGTCATACCGAGTCCGCCGCCGGGATCGCCGGTCTCATCAAGACCGCGCTCAGTCTCGAACACCGGCTGATCCCCCCGCACATCAACCTGGAACGCGTCAATCCCGCGATCGACCTGGCCGCCGCGCCCTACGGGATCCCGGACCGGGTCACCCCCTGGCCCGCTCACGAGGGACCGGCTCGCGCGGGCGTCAACTCCTTCGGTTTCGGCGGCACCAACGCGCACGTACTGCTCGAAGAGGCACCCGTACCCGAACTCGCCGGCGAGGACACCCCGGCGCCCCTGCCCGAGCCGGCTTCCGCCGATGTCCTCCCGTTCCGTGTGCTGCCGCTCAGCGCCCACGACGCCGCCGTACTGCCGGAGCTGGCCGAGTCCGTCCGGGCGGAACTCGCGGACCGGGCTTCGCGCACACCGGACCCCGCGGGTGATCCCGCCGCCTCCCTCACGGACCTCGCGCACTCGTTCGCCCGCCGCAGACAGCACCACGACGCCCGGCTGGCCGTGGTGTACGAGACGCGTGACGATCTGGACGAGGCACTGGCGGCCCATGTCCGGGGCAAGGAGCATCCCCGGGTGCTGCGCGGCAGCTACCGCGAGGGACAACAGGCCTCTCCCGCTTGGGTGTTCACCGGCATGGGGCCGCAGTGGTGGGCCATGGGCCGCGAGCTGTTCGCGGCCTCGCCCGTCTACCGGGCGGCCGTCGAGGCCGTCGACCGGGAGATCACCGCACAGGCCGGCTGGTCGCTGACCGCCGAACTGAACGCCGACGAGGGCGCGTCCCGGATGGCGCAGACCTGGCTGGCGCAGCCCGCCAACTTCGCCGTCCAGGTCGGTCTCGCCGCCCTCTGGCGCGCCCACGGGGTCCAGCCCTCCGCGATCGTCGGCCACAGCACCGGCGAAGTCGCCGCGTTCTACGAGGCCGGGGTCTACAGCCTGCCGGACGCCGTACGGATCGTGCTGCACCGCAGCCGCCTGCAGCACCGGCTGGCGGGTACGGGCACCATGCTCGCCGTCGGGCTGCCCGAGGACGAGGCGTTACGGCGTGCGGCGCCCTTCGGGGACCTCGTGTCCGTCGCCGCCGTGAACAGCCCCGGCGCACTGACCCTCGCCGGGGACCGGGCGGCGCTGACCGCGTACGCGGACGCGCTCCACGCCGACGGTGTGTTCGCCAAGTTCCTTGACGTACCGGTCCCGTACCACAGCGCCGCGATGGACGGGATCAGGACCGAGCTGCTGTCGGAGCTCGCCGGAATCGAGCCGCGTCCCCCTCGGGTGCCCGTTCATCTCACCGGCCGGGAGGGGCGCGCCGAGGGGCCAGAACTCGACGCGGGCTACTGGTGGGACAACGTCCGGGACACCGTCCGGTTCCGCTCGGCCGTGGACGCCATGATCGACGACGGGCACCGCGTCTTCCTGGAGATCGGGCCCCATCCGGTGCTCGGTCACTCCGTCAAGGAGTGCGTCGCCGCCCGTGCGGGCGACACCGTGACCACGCTCCCCTCGATCCGCCGTGCCGAGGACGAGGCCCTGCGCTTCACCACCTCGCTGGCCTCGCTGTACGCCCTCGGCTGCGCCGTCGACTGGGCGGCCCTGCACCCGCGCGGGCGGCGGGTGCCGCTGCCCCGCTATCCGTGGAGGCGGGACCGGTACTGGACCGAACCCGCGCCCGTGGCGCAGGTCAGACTGGGCCGGGTCGACCATCCGCTGCTGGGCCGGCGCCTCGCCACCGCGGAGCCCGCCTGGGAGGTGGCGCTCGACGTGGAGAGAACGCCCTATCTCGCCGATCACCGTATCCAGGGAAGGACGCTGTTCCCGGCGGCCGGATACATCGAGATGGCGTACCAGGCGCTCCGGGCCCTGACCGGTGGCACGGACGCCGAACTGGCGGACATCGAGCTGCGCAAGGCGCTCTTCCTGCCCGCCGACGCGCCCCGCGCCGTCCAGTTGTCGCTCTCCGCGCGGACCTCCGTCTTCACGGTGGCGACCGAGGGCGAAACCCCCGTCGTGCACGCCTGCGGTGTGGTGCGCGGCGGGGCCCCGGCCGGCCGTACCGCCCCGCTGGACGGCGAGGCGGTACGGGCGCGGGCGGAGCGGCGCCTCGGCTCCGCCGCGTGCTACGACACGCTGAGCGCCCGGGGGTACGAGTACGGACCCGCGTTCCGGGGCATCGCGGAGGTCTGGCGGGCGCGCGGCGAGGCGCTCGCCCTGATCAGGCCGCCCGCGTGCGCCGGCGGTGCCGCCGGACACCACGTCCACCCGGTGCTGCTCGACGCGTGCTTCCAGACCCTCCTCGTGGCCGGGCTCCCTGACGCGGACACGGAGCCCGGGAGCGGAATGCTCCTGCCGCTCACCATCGACGCGGTCCGCACGGCCCCCGTCGGTGACCGGCCGCTGTGGGCGCACGCCACCGTCACCCGGCGGGCGGACGACGAACTCGTCGGTGACATCGCCCTCTATGCCGAGGACGGCGAGCCCCTCGGGCACATCCGCGGCTTCCGTGCCGCCGATGTGGAGCAGGCGCCGGCCGCGGTGGGCGTTCCCACCATCGACGGCTGGCTCGCCGAACTCACCTGGACGGAAGCGTCGTTGGAGTCCGGTGGTCCGGGCGGGGACACGGACGCGGCGGCGGCCCCCGGCCCGGTGGCGCGTGGTACGTGGCTGCTGTTCGCGGACAGGCCGGGCGGGGTGGGTGACCGTCTCGCCGCGCTCGCGGTCACCGGCGGCGCGCGCTGCCACCTCGTACGGCCTGGTGACGGCTACGCGTTCGGCCGAGACGGGCGGGACTCCCGGGTGGTCCCCGGGAGCGCCGACGACCTCCGCGGGCTCCTCGCGGACCTCGCCGCCGACGGGCAGGCCCCCGACACCGTCGTCCACCTGTGGAACCTGGACCTGCCCGCCCTGGCGGACACCGCGCGTGGACACCTCGGCGCGCACAGCACGCTGGGCGCCTACTCGGTGATCGCCCTGGCCCAGGCCCTCCAGGACGACCCCGGGCAGCAGGCCGCGCCGGCCGCCCTGCACCTGGTCACCCGGGGAGCCCAGGCGGCCGTCCCCGGAGAGCCGGTCGAGCCTCTCGGCGCGCCCGTCTGGGGTATCGGCCGGGTGCTGCGCCATCACGAGCTGACCGCACACCGCGGCAAGCTGATCGACCTGCCGCTCTCCCCGGCCGGAGCCGCCACACGGGACTTCGGACCGCGGGCCGACGCCGAGGCGCTGCTCCGTGAGATCCTCGCCCCGCCCGCCCCGGACCAGCCGCAGGACGAGGTCGCCGTGCGCGACGGCCGCCGTCTCATCAGTGGCCTCACCCGCCCAGAGGGTCTCACCCGCCCCTTCCCGCCCCGGCTCCGGCCGGACGGCGCGTACCTCGTCACCGGTGCGTTCGGCGCGCTGGGCAGGCTGCTCTGCCGCTATCTCGTCCAGCGGGGCGCCCGGCACCTGATCCTCGTCGGCCGGACGGAGCTCCCCGACCGTGCCACCTGGCGCGATCTCGGCCCGGACTCCCCGGCGAGCTCCGCGGTCCGCTTCGTCAAGGACCTGGAGGCGCTCGGGGCCCATCCCGTGCACGCCGCGCTCGACATCTCCGACGAGCATGCCCTGACGCGGTGGCTGGCCGGCTACCGGGACCGGGACGCTCCCCCGGTGCGGGGCGTCTTCCATCTCGCCGGGCATGTGCGCGACACTCCGGTGCGGGCCGTGGACCGCGCCACGTTCGACTCCGTCTTCGACCCGAAGGCCGCGGGGGCCTGGCTCCTCCACCACCAGCTGCGCGACGAGCCGCTCGACCACTTCGTCCTGTTCGCCTCCGTCGCGTCCCTGCTCACCACCACGGGCCAGACGAACTACGCCGCGGGCAACGCCTTCCTCGACGCCCTGGCCCATCACCGCAGGTCCCTGGGGATGCCCGCGCTCAGCCTGGACTGGGGGCCCTGGGCGACCGGCATGATCGAGGAGCTGAGCCTGGTCGAGCACTACCGGGCCGTCCGCGGCATGAGCTCGCTCTCCCCGTCCGCGGGCACGGCCGTCCTGGAACGGGTGCTCGGCCAGGACCGCGCCCAGCTCCTGATCGCCACCGTCGTCGACTGGAAGACCTTCCTGGCCTGGTATCCGTCGCCTCCCCCGCTGGTCCGGAGGCTCGCCGCCGAGGCGGCGGAGGCCGCGGCCTCCGGCGGGTCCGTCCCGGGGAGCGGCGCGCCCGACGAACAGGGCGACTACCTGGACCGGTTCCGTGCCGCCGACGGCGAGGAGGAGCGCGCCGGGCTCGTCACGGACCGCTTCCTCGCCTGCGCGTCGGCCGTCCTGCGGATGAACGCCGACCGGCTCGGTCCTGACACCGGCCTCGGCGCGCACGGCATCGACTCGCTCCTCGCCATGGAGCTGCGGGCCAGGATCCAGGCGGCGACCGGGGTGGCGCTGCCGGTCGTGGCGCTGCTCAGCGGGGCGCCGCTGCGCGAACTGACCGCTCAGCTGCACCGGGCCACCCAGGAGCTTGCCCTGAGGGCGGCGGGCCCGGACGCCTCGGCGGTGGTGGAGGTCCACGAGGACCCGGCCCGTCACCCCCTGACCCAGAACCAGAAGGCCCTGTGGTTCCTGAAGCAGCTCCATCCGGACGGCTTCGCTTACAACATCGGCGGAGCCGTCGAGGTCCGTACCGAGATCGATCCCGAGCTGATGACCATCGCTGTGCGCGCCCTGGTGGCCCGGCACCCGGTGCTGCGGGCCAACTTCGTCATGGAGGAAGGCCGGCCGCTCCAGATCCTCTCGGACGCCGTCGAGCCGGACATGGCGGTCTTCGACGTCGAGGGCATGGGCTGGGACGGGATCCGCGAGCTGATCGTCGAGGAGTACCGCAGACCGTACGATCTCGCGCACGACCGTCTGATGCGCTTCCGGCTGTTCCGGCGCGGTCCGGACCGCTGGGTGCTGATGAAGGCCGTCCACCACATCGTCTCCGACGCCATCTCCACCTTCACCTTCATCGAGGAACTGCTCGCTCTGTACGAGGGCATGCGCACGGGCCGCGCCGTCGAGCTGCCGCCCGTCCGGGGCCGGTACCTCGACTTCCTCAACCGGCAGAACCGGTTCCTGGCGTCCCCCGACGCCGACCGCATGCTGGCGTACTGGCGCAGCGCGCTGCCCGCCGAGGTTCCGCCGCTCACTCTGCACACCGACACGCCCCGGCCCCCGGTGCAGACCCACAACGGCGCCTCCGAGTTCTTCGTCCTCGACGACGCTCTCAGCGCCCGGGTCCACGCCCTGGCCCGTGAGCACGACGTGACCGTCTTCATGGTGCTCCTGTGCGCCTACTACCTGCTGCTGCACCGCCATTCCGGTCAGGACGACGTCGTCGTCGGCAGCCCGGTGACCGGGCGTACGGACGAGGATCTGTCGTCCGTGTACGGCTACTTCGTCAACCCGCTGCCGCTGTACGCGGACCTGTCCGGTGACCCGACCGTCGCCGACCTGCTCGCCCAGGTCCGCGGGACGGTGCTCGGGGGGATCGACCACCAGGAGTACCCCTTCGTCCTGCTGGTCGAGAAGCTGGGGCTCCAGCACGATCCCAGCCGTTCTGCGGTCTTCCAGGCGATGTTCATCCTGCTGGCCCACAAGGTGTCCTCGAAGCAGTACGGCTACCACCTCGATTACATCGAACTCCCCGAGGAGGAGGGGCAGTTCGATCTGACGCTGTCGGCGTACGAGGACGAGGCCGAGCGCCGTTTCCACTGCGTGCTGAAGTACAACACCGATCTGTTCGGGCCGGGGACCGCCCGTCGGCTGGCCGGGCACTACCGCAACCTCCTCGACGCGCTGACCCGCGCTCCGGGTGAGCGTCCCGTGTCGGGGCTGGACATGCTCGGCGAGGACGAGCGCCACGAGATCCTGCACGGCCCGTCCGCCCGGGGCCCCGTGCTGGCCCCGGAGGACCCGGTGCACCTCCTGTTCGCGCGGGCGGCGGCCCGTACCCCTGAGGCGGTCGCGGTCACGGTTCCCGCCGCGGGGCCGGAGGGGGCCGCCCGCCATCTGACCTACGCGGAGCTGGAGCGGGCCTCCGGTGTGCTGGCCGGGCGGCTGCGGGCCCGGGGCGTGAGCGGCGGTGTCGTCGCGGTGTGCCTGCCGAAGTCGCCCGAGCTGATCGTCGCGCTGCTGGCGGTACTGCGTGCGGGGGCGGCCTATCTGCCCCTCGATCCCGGCCATCCCGTGGAGCGGCTGGCCTTCATGGCGGGCAACGTGGCCGCGCGTCTGGTCCTCACCGACCCGGTGTGCGCGGAGCGGCTGGACGTGCCCGGGGCCGAGCTTCTCACCGACGTCATGGCGCAGGACCCCGCAGGCCCGGCCGGCGACGCCGCTCCCCGTACCGAGGACGTGCCCGTCGGCCCGGACACGCCCGCGTATGTCGTCCACACCTCCGGATCGACGGGCCGCCCCAAGGCCGTTCAGGTGTCCCACGGCGCCCTCGCGGCCCTCGGCGCCGCCTGGCGCGAGGAGTACGGGCCGGCGGCCGGCCCCGGTGTCCATCTGCAGATGGCCGGGGTGTCCTTCGACGTGTTCACGGGCGATCTGGTCCGTGCCCTGTGCTCGGGGGGCCGGCTGGTCCTCGCCGATCGTGAGCTGCTCCTCAACGCGGCGCGGCTGTACGAGGCGATGACCGCCGAGGAGGTCGACCGCGCCGAATTCGTCCCCGCCGTGGTCCGCGCGCTGATGACCCACTGCGAGGAGGGCGGTCACCGGCTGGACTTCATGCGGCTGATGATCGTCGGCTCCGACACCTGGAAGGTCGCGGAGTACGAGCGGCTGCGCGCGCTCTGCGCTCCCGGCACCCGGGTAGTCAACTCCTACGGCCTGACCGAGGCCACCGTCGACAGCGCCTGCTTCGACGGTCCCACCGACGGCCTCGACCCGAACAGCACGGTTCCCATCGGCACACCGCTGCCCAACTGCGTGCTGCACATCCTCGACGCCCACCGGAGGCCTGTCCCTGCCGGGGTCACCGGTGAGCTGTGGGCCGGCGGCGCCGGTCTGGCCCAGGGGTACGCGGGCGATCCGGAGCAGACCGCCCTGCGCTTCGTCACCGTCACCCTGGACCGGGGCCCGGACGCGGTCCCCGAGCGGCTGTACCGGACCGGGGACCTGGCGCGCAGGGACGCCCGGGGCCGTATCCACCTGCTCGGCCGGGCCGACGCCCAGATCAAGCTGCGCGGCCACCGTATCGAGCCGGGGGAAATCGAGTCGCTGCTGACGGCTCTTCCCGAGGTCGCCGACGCGTACGCCATGGTCAGGACCGACAGCGGCGGTGAACCTGCCCTCTGCGCCTATGTGGTCCGCGTGCCGGGCACCACTCCGGACACCCGCGCGCTGCGCCACCATCTCGCCGCCCATCTGCCGACGTATCTCATCCCGGCCCATCTGGAGACGGTGGACGCCCTCCCCCTGACCCCGAACGGGAAGGTGGACCCGGTCGCGCTGCCCGCGCCCGGGACCGAGGCCGCGCGGGAGGGTCACGAACCGCCCGTCACGCTCTACGAGGAACGGGTGGCGGCCCACTGGCAGGCGGTGATCGGGCTCGAACACATCGGCCTGCGCTCGGACTTCTTCGGCTCAGGCGGCAGCTCCATCACCCTGATCGAGCTGATCCACCGCCTCCAGAAGGAGTTCGGCATCGCGATCCCGGTCGGCCGGCTCTTCAAGGTGACCACCCTGCACGGCATGGCCCGTACGGTCGAGGACATCGTCACCGGACGGGTCTCCGGCAGCCTCTCCCACCTGTCCTTCAACACGGGCCGGGGACCGCTCGTCTTCTGCTTCCCGCCGGCCGGCGGTCACGGCCTGGTCTACCGGCACTTCGCCGAACACCTCCGGTCCTACGAGCTGGTCGCCTTCAACCACGTCGACGGTGACAAGAGCACGCGCTACGCGGATCTCGTGGAGTCGCTGCACCCCGAGGGGACCTGCCGTCTCCTCGGCTACTCCCTGGGCGGCAATCTCGCCTTCGAGGTCGCCAAGGAGCTCGAACGGCGGGGGCGCGAGGTGGCCCACGTCGTGATCATCGACTCGTACCGCATCGAGGAGGAGTACGGCCTCTCCGCGGAACACACCGAGGCGTTCGAGCGCGAACTGCGGGACCACCTGCGCCGGCACACCCACTCCGAGACCGTGACCGCCCAGACCCTCGAACAGGCCAGGGACTACATGGAGTACTGCGGACGCACCCCGAACCACGGAGCGGTCACCGCCACGCTCACCGTGATCTCCGACGAGGCGAAGGCGGAGTTCTACGCGGCAGGACTGCGCGGCAGCTGGCACAGCGCCTCCACCACCATCAGCCGGCTGGTGCGCGGCGCGGGCCTGCACGCGGAGATGCTCGACGAGAAGCCGGCCGAGCGGAACGCGGCCCTGGTGCTCTCCGCGCTCGGCGACGGCCTCCCGACCGCCCGCCGGGAGCGTCCCGCTGCCCCGCGGACCGACGGCAACACGGACGGAAACCACCATGGCGCGTAACGACAGGCCCGTATGGGAGAACCGGGGCCCCTGGACCGCGGGAGGCGGCAGCGGCCGGAAAGGGGCGCCCCGGGTGATCGTCATCGGCGCGGGCATCGGGGGCCTCTCCACCGGCTGTTACGCGCAGATGAGCGGCGCCGAGACCCGGATCTTCGAGCGCCATGTCCTGCCCGGCGGCTGCTGCACGGCGTGGTCGCGCCAGGACTACGTCTTCGACTACTGCATCGAGTGGCTCACCGGCACCGGGCGCAACAACGACGCCAGCAGGGTCTGGCGCGAACTCGGCGCGCTCGACGGCAAGTCGATCGCGAACTTCGAGATGTTCAACACGGTCACCGACGAGACCGGCCGCTCGGTCACCTTCTACAACGATCCCGACCGCCTCGAAGCGCATCTGCTGGAGCTCTCGCCGGGCGACGCCCGCCCGATCCGCGCGTTCTGCCGCGACCTGCGGCGCTTCACCCGTATCAACCTCTACCCGTTCCTGACCCCGTCGCCGCTCCAGTCCATGGGCGAGCGACTGGCCACCCTGCGGGTCGTCCTGCCCTCCTTCGCGCTGCTGTGGCGCACCGCCGTGACCCGTATGGAGAAGTTCTGCGACCGGTTCGAGGACCCGCTGCTGCGCCGGGCCTTCCCGTTCATCTTCTTCCAGGACCACGAGGTCTTCCCGCTGCTGCCCTATCTGTTCAACATGGCCAGCGCGTTCCACCTCAACGCGGGCTTCCCGCAGGGCGGTTCCCTGGGGCTGGCCCGCTCGGTGGAGGAGCGGTACACGGCGCTCGGCGGGCGGGTCGACTACCGGGCCAGGGTGGAGCGCGTCCTGGTGGAGAACGACCGCGCGATCGGAGTGGAACTGCGGGGAGGGGAGCGGCACTTCGCCGATCATGTCGTCTCCGCCTGCGACGGTGCCACCACCATCGAGGGGCTGCTCGGCGGCCGTTACACCAGCCCGAAGATCGACAAGCTGTACAGCGAGATGATGAGCCGTCCTGACGTGCTCTACCCGGGTGTGGTCTCGGTCTTCGTCGGGCTCGACGGCGAACTGGACCCGGCCGCCCGGCACAGCACCACCTATCTGCTCTCCGACGAGGACAGCGCGGCGCTGCCCGGGGTTCTGCAGAAGAGCCTCGTCGTCCAGATGCGCTCGCGCTACTCCGACGGTTTCGCCCCGCCGGGCAAGTCCGTCGTCCACTGCACGTACTTCAGCGACTACGCGTCCTGGAAGGAGCTGCGGACCACCGACCGCAAGGCGTACTGGGCCCGCAAGCAGGAGGTGGCCGACTTCGTCCGGGGCTTCCTGGAGCGGCACCACCCCGGCATCGGCCGGGCCATCGAGGTGGTGGACGTGGCTTCCCCGACGACCACCGAGCGGTACACGGGCGTACGGGGCGGCAGCATCCTCGGCTGGAAGTCCTTCACGCCGGCCGACGACGTGATCACGGGCCTGATCAACAAGGACCGTATGCGGCTGCCGGGCCTGGACGGCTTCTCCATGGCGGGTCAGTGGTTCGGCGGCGGCAGCCTGATCCGCGCCGCCGCCAGTGGCCGGTTCGTCACCCAGTACCTGTGCGGGGAGCTGGGGCTGGACTTCCGCGCCTGGGAGAGCGGCGGCACGGTGCCCTGGCATCCGGACAGGCTCGGCGTGCTGCCCGAGCTCGAAACCCGCAGGGTGAGGTGAGGACCGAATGACGACCACGACGACGGCACGCAGAGAGAGCATGATCATCATCGGTGGGGGGCTCGGCGGCCTCTCCACCGGTGCGTACGGCCGGATGAACGGCTACCGCACCCGGGTCTTCGAGATGCACGAGATTCCGGGCGGCTGCTGCACCGGATGGGGCCGGGGCGACTTCACCTTCGACGCCTGCGTGAGCTGGCTGCTGGGCAACGGTCCCGGCAACGAGATGCACCAGGTCTGGCTCGAACTCGGAGCGCTCCAGGGCAAGGAGATGCGCCACTTCGACGTCTTCAACACCGTGCGGGGGACGGACGGCCGTACCGTCTACTTCTACTGCGACCCCGACCGGCTCGAACGCCATCTGCTCGCCCTGTCCCCGCCCGACGCCCGCGCGATCCGGTCCTTCTGCGCGGGGCTGCGCAAGTTCATCGCCTGTCTGCCGGCGTACCCCTTCCTCAAGCCGGTGGCGCTGATGAGCCGCCGGGAGCGCTGGCGCATGCTGGCCGGTTTCCTGCCGTACTTCAATCTCTTCCGCACCTCGATGTCCGTGCTGATGACGGAGTACTCGGCCCGCTTCAAGGACCCGCTCCTGCGGGAGGCCTTCAACTACATCCTGTACGAGAAGCACCCGGGCTTCCCCGTCCTGCCGTTCTACTTCCAGATGGCCGCGCAGGCGCACCGGTCGGCCGGGGTGCCCGAGGGCGGCTCGCTGGGGCTGGCGCGCTCCATCGAGCAGCGCTACCTGGCTCTCGGCGGCGAGATCACGTACAACGCCATGGTCGAGGAGATCCTGGTCAAGGACGACCGGGCCATCGGTGTGCGCCTCTCCGACGGCCAGGAGCACTACGCCGACATCGTCGTCTCGGCCTGCGACGGGCCCACCACGCTCCTCGGACTGCTCGACGGCCGCTATCTGGAGGGCGAGTACGCCACGCTGTACCGGGAGACCCTGCACCGTCCGGGGATGGTCTTCCCCGGCTACACCAGTGTCTTCCTCGGTCTGCGGCGCCCGTTCCCGGACGCCGACCCCACCACCACCCATCTGCTGGACGAGGCGACGGCGTCCCGGCTGACGGGCATCCGGCACCCGAGCCTCAACGTCCAGTTCCGCAGCCGCTTCTACCCCGAGCTGTCGCCCGAGGACACCACCGTCATCTACGCCACCTACTTCTCCGACACCGCGCCCTGGCGAGAGCTCGCCGAAGGTCCTGAGCGGCTCAGCCGTGCCCGCAGGGGGACGGAGCTGCACACCCTCCCGGTACGGCGCGGCAAGGCGTACACCCTCGCGAAACGGCGTACGAGGGACGCCGTCGTCGACTTCCTCGACGGGCTCTATCCGGGGCTGAAGGACTCCGTCTCGGTGCGGGACACCTGCACTCCCCTCACTCAGATCCGCTACACGAACGCCTTCGAGGGGACCTTCCTCGGCTGGCAGCCCTTCGTGGAGAGCGGCGAGGCGATGGAGGAGCTCGTCAAGAAGAACGGGCCCGTCCTGCCCGGCCTGGAGAACTTCTACCTCTCCGGGGTGTGGGCCACCACCGGCGGCCTGATCCGCGCGGCCGCCGCCGGGCGCCAGGTCGTGCAGTTCATCTGCCGGGACGACGGCATCGGCTTCACCGCCTCCGTCGACACCAGTGCCCCCCTGCCGACCCATGTCGACATCCCCGTCGGCCCGCACCGCTGAGAAAGGCAACTCCGTGACCGTGCCCCCTTGTGTCCGACCCGTCCCGGACACCTCCCCGGAGCCGCTCGCCTACCCGTTCTGGACCACCGGGGGGCTCGGCCTGTCCGACGGCTACCGGCGGCTGCGCGACCGGCCTCCCGTCCGGGTCCGGCTGCCGTACGGGGACGACGCCTGGCTCGCCACCAGCTACGAGGACGTGCGTGCCGTCCTGTCGGACCCCCGGTTCAGTCTCGCGGAGGCGGTGCGCCGCGATCAGCCCCGGATCGGCCCCATGCCCCGGGCCGGCGGGGGTCTCATCGCCCTCGACGCCCCGCGCCACACGCAGCTGCGCGCGCTGCTGGCCAAGGAGTTCACCGCCCGCCGCATCGAGCGCCTGCGCGGCCACATGGGTGAGGTCGTCGACGGGCTGCTCGACCGGATGGTCGCGGCGGGGCCGCCCGCCGATCTGGTGGAGGACCTCGCCTTCCCGCTGCCCATGAGGCTCATCTGCGAACTCGTGGGGGTTCCCGACGCCGATCAGCCGGCCGTACGCGCGTGGGCGGACACGGTGTGTTCCGGCAGTGTGACGCCGGAGGCCGTGCAGGGGCACGCCAAGGACTTCTTCACCCTCATGTACGGCTGGATCGAGGCCCGTCGCCGCGGTCCCGCGGACGATCTGATCACGGTCCTGGTCCGGGCCTGCGACGAAGGCGTCCTGACGATGGACGAGCTGACGGGACTGCTGAACGAGATCCTCATCGGCGGCTTCGTCACCACCACCAACCAGATCGCCAACTTCTTCGCGGTCCTGCTGCTGCCCCGGGAGGCCGGGGCCGGCGGCGCGGACGTGCTGGCGGCCGTCCGGGCCGACCCCGGTCTGATCCCCCGCGCCGTCGAGGAGCTCCTGCGTCTCGTCCCCCTGCTCAACGGCCTCACCCTGCCCCGCTACGCCGGCGAGGACGTGGAGCTGGGCGGTGTCCTGGTCAGGGCGGGTGAGCCGGTCGTGGTCTCCCAGGCCGCCGCCAACCACGATCCCGCCGCCTTCCCGTCGCCCGACCGCATCGTGCTCGACCGGCCGGGCACCCCGCACATCAGCTTCGGCCACGGCATCCACTACTGCCTGGGGGCCCATCTGGCGCGCCTCGAACTCCAGACGACTCTGGAGCGGGTGACGTCCCGGCTGCCGGAGCTGCGGCTGGCCGTGCCCGAGGAGGAGTTGCGGTGGCGGGACAAGGAGTTCTTCAGCGGCCTCCGGTCACTGCCGGTCGCCTGGTGAGGATCCGTCCGCTGGTGCGGATCCGTCCGCGCCGGACGATCGGGCTTCTTCTGTCCCCAGGGCGTACAGCCGCGGAAGGTTGACCACGATCGCCTCCTGGGTGGAGCGGGCGATGACGACCACGGCCTCCTCGGCGGGGTCGGGGTTCTCCTCGCGGTGGGGCACGTACGGGGGTACGAAGATGTAGTCGCCGGGAGAGGTGCGCAGGCGTACCTCCTGCGGCTGGGGGCCCGAGTCGTCGAGGAAGACGAACTCGGGGTGTCCGGCGACCACATGGATGGCGGTCTCGGACGCGCCGTGGTGGTGGTCGGAGGAGGAGGTGGCGGGAGCGACATGGGTCTGGCCCATCCACAGCTTCTCCGAGCCCACGGTGCTGCCGCTGATGGCGGCGAATCGGCGCATGCCGCCGGTCTGCGCCGTGTCGCCGTGAAGGGCGTCGGCGCGGATGTGGTGCAGGCGGGCGCGCAGGGGTGCGGCGGGCTGCCCGGTGGTGTTGTGGAGATGGGGGTGGAAACCTTCGCCGGGGGTCGTCAACGGCTCGCTCATGAGTGGCGACGCTAGGTCGGCCCGGGAAAGGATGTCAAGAGGTGTCCATTGGCCTTCACCTGCGGCAATGTTCCCGCAATGTACGAGGGGATGCGTGGGAGGCCCCCATGCCGGGCACCTCGTCGGGCATGATGTGGGCATGCATATCTCCGCGAAGGCGGACTACGCCACGCGGGCCCTGTTGGAGCTCGCCCGCGAACCTGCCCGCCCGCTCACGTGCGAGGCCATCGCCTCCTCGCAGCAGATCCCGTTCCGGTTCCTCAAATCCGTGGTGGGCGAGCTGCGGAGAGCCGGTCTGGTACGCAGCCAGCGCGGCTGCGAGGGCGGGTACTGGCTCGGCCGGCCCGCCGAAGAGATCACACTGCTGGATGTCACACGCGCCGTGGACGGCGAGTTGATCACCTTGCGGGGTGAGCCGCTGGCCGGGCTCGACTATCCCGGTCCCGCCTCCGGACTGCCCGTGGTGTGGCGTCAGATCGAGGCGCACGCCGCCGCGGTCCTGGACAGGGTGACCGTCGCGGGGCTGCTGCCCACCGCGGCGGGCGCGGGCCCGAGCCGGAAGGGAGCCGCGTGAGCGCGCCACCGGACCGGCCGGCGGTGGAAGTGGTGGAGTACACCGACCCGTTGTGTCCCTGGGCGTGGGGTTCCGAGCCCGTCTTCCGCCGGCTCCGCGCGGGACTGGCGGGCCGGGTCCGCTGGCGCCGTGTGTACTGCCTCCTCTTCGACCACGACGACGATCCGGCGCCCGACCCGGCGGCGGAGACGGCCTGGTACGCGCGGTACGTCGAGGAGATCAGCGCCCACACGGGGGCGCCGAGGGCGGTCCGGCTGAGCCGTGTGGCGGCGAGTTCCTGGCCGTCCTCGCTGGTCGCCAAGGCCGCCGAGGAGCAGGGCGCCGAGGTGGCCGAGCGGGTGCTGCGCCGGCTGCGGGAGAGCGTCTTCGTCCTCGGGGAGCCCGCGGACACCACCGCGCTGGCGCTGTCGGCGGTACGGGGCGTACCGGGCCTGGACGCCGGGCGGCTGGCCGCCGACGCGGCGGCGGCCGGCACGCTGGAGCGGCTGCGCGCCGACCGTGCCGAGGCGCGCCGTCCGGTCGACGCGGTGCTGTCCGTACGCGGTGGGTCGCCGCATCCCGGCGCCGCCAAGGAGACCGCCGACGGCGGCCACCGGTACGCGCTGCCCACCTTGCTGGTCCGTACGGCCGCCGGGTACCGCGCCGTGCCCGGCCGGCGGCCGTACGAGGAGTACGCCGCGGCGCTCGACGCGGTGTGTCCCGGACTGCTGCCGGACCCGGTGCTGTTGGCGCCCGGGGAGGCGCTCACGCGGTACCGGAGCCTGACCGATCCGGAGCGCGGGCTGCTGACCCGCGGCCCGTGGCCCCCGCCGGACGCGGTCCGTGTCGGGACGGGCAACGGCCCCGTGTGGCTGCATCCGGAGGAGGCCGCGGTGCACCCGGCCACCCGCCGGAGCGCTCCCCCGGGGCCCTGACACGCCTCTGATCAGCGGTCGGGGCCGTCCCGCCGAATGAGACACCATTTGGTGTCCATTGACAGCCGCTGACGGCTGCCCCCAGGATGTGCAGCATGCTCACGACGCACCCCGGCGTGGTGTGCCGCTACGTGGATCTGCGGCGCACCTGCAGCGCTCTCTGTCGCTGACCGCCTGCCGCCCACGGCCCACCGGCGCCTGACACCGTTCCCGTCGGCACCGGCCGCCCGCCGCCCCACCGCCCGGCGTCCGTCATCCCGCGCCGCCCCCGTCACGCGCCGTCGCTCCCCTCCTCCCGTATCCCGAACGTCCCGAAATCCGGTACGTCCCCCCGCGATCCGCCGACGCCGCATGCCCCGGCCCGCCATGCACACCCGCGCTCAGCCACGCCCACCCACCCGGTCGCCGAAGCCCGCGCCGGTGGGTCGGTCCAGGGCTGAGCCGGTGTCCGGCGCCGGGTCACACCGCCCTTTCCGAAGAGAGAAAAATGATGCCCGGACGCCTCACACCACACCGCCCCGGCCGACTGCGCGCCACGGCCCTGGGGGCCGCCCTCGTCTCCGTACTCGTCCCCGCGCTGAGCGCCTGCGGGGGTGACGCCGCGTCGGCGAGCGGCGGCGCCACACTGAAGTGGACCTCCTCCTACTTCCCCTCCCACTGGGATCCGGTGGTCGGGGGAAGCGGCGCCCAGTTCCGCGAACTCTCCCTGGTGTACGCGTCGTTGACCCGAACCGACAAGACGGGGAAGGCCGTCCCCGATCTGGCCAGGAGCTGGGAGTACAACGACAGGGGCGACCGGATCACCTTCCATCTGCGCCCCGATCTGAAGTTCAGCGACGGTGAGCCGGTGGACGGCGCGGCCGTGAAGGCCGCCATCGAGCGGGCCAAGAAGCAGAAGAACTCGGCGCTCTTCGGCGACCTCACCTCCATCAAGTCGGTGGACGCCGACGGACTGGACGCGGTCGTCCACCTCAGCCAGGTCGACTACCAGATACCGCAGCTGCTCGGTCAGCGTGTGCTGCAGATCGCCAGCCCCAAGGCGGCCTCGTCCCCCGAGGAACTGGACCGGAACCCGGTGGGCGCCGGGCCGTTCACCGTCACCCAGCTCGTACCGGGGACCAAGGCGGTGCTGAAGAAGAACCCGGAGTACTGGGACGCCAAGAACATCCACATCGACAACGTCGAGCTGACCTCGGCCCCCGACGCCTCCACGGTCGTCTCCGGACTCCAGACCGGTGTCTACAACTTCGCGGACATCGCGCCCAGTCAGGCGGACGCCGCCAAGAAGGCCGGGCTTGATGTCTTCGTCCTGCCAGGGTTCAACGCCTCGAACATCAGCCTGAACATCAACAAGGCGCCGTTCGACAACGACAAGGTCGTCGACGCCGTCCGCCACGCGATCAACCGGCAGGAGTTCGTCGACAAACTGACCTTCGGCTACGGCGAGGTGACCGACCAGCCGTTCCCCAAGGGGTACGTGGCCTACGACCCGACATCCGAGAACGCCTACGCCTACGACCCGGCGAAGTCCAGGAAGCTTCTCGCCGAGGCTGGTTACAAGGCGGGCGACATCAAGCTCGACCTGGTCATCCCGTCGGAGGACCCCCAGGCGGAGATCGTCCAGGAGCAGCTGGCCAAGGCCGGCATCACCGTCACCATCAAGATCGACAAGAACTGGGCCACCCCGTTCTTCGCCAAGGACCTGACCCTCTCGCTGTACGGAACGACGGGGCGCGACTCCGCGGCGCAGACCCTCACCGCGCACTTCGGCCCGAACGGCCCGCTCAACCTCAGCTCGCCCTACGAGCCGGCCGGCTTCGAGGCCGCCGTCGCCAAGGTCCGCCAGACCCCGCTGGACTCACCCGACTACGCGAAGGTGCTGCAGGCGGCGACCCGGGCCGGTCTGAAGAGCAAGGCGCTGGTCTTCACCTACTCCTCGCCCAACCTCATCGCCAAGAGCAAGTCCATCTCCGCACTCCCGGAGAACCCGGCCCATATCGACTGGACCGGTGTGACCATCGGCGCCTACAACTGACACTCCGTTCACCACACGGAGACCACACAGAGAGGAGGCAACCCATGACGACGGCTGAGGCACAGGCCACGACCGGCGTCCGTCCGAAGGCCGCGGCGGGATGGACACGGCACGCTCTGGGCCGCGTCCCGGTCACCCTCGCCCGGTCGGTCGCGATCTTCGTGCCCGTCTTCCTGGTAGCGACGTTCGTGACGTTCGCGCTGCGGTCACTGAGCGGGCTCAGCCCGGCGCGGATCCAGCTGGGCGAGGAGGCGACTCCCGAAGCCGTCGCCAGGGTCGAGGCCCAGTGGGGCCTCGACCGGCCCTTCCTGGTCCAGTACGGGGACTGGCTCGGCGGTGTGCTGCGCGGACAGCTCGGCACCAGCTGGACCAACGGCGCCGACATCTCCACCCTCATCGGCCTCGGCCTGGGCGTGAGCCTGTCGGTGGCGACCTTCGCGCTGGTGATCGGTGTGGTCGCCGGATTCGTCCTCGGCACGGTCGCGGCGCTGCGCCGCACCACCTGGGTGGACCGGGCGATCACGGGGTTCGTCACGGTGATCTCGGTGATGCCGGCCTTCGTCGTCGGTATCGTGCTGGTCGCGGTCCTGGCGGTGGGGCTGCGTCTGTTCCCGTCGGCCGGTTACGTTCCGGCGGCGCAGGGGCTCGGCCCCTGGCTCGCCCATATCACCCTCCCCGCCGTCGCGTTGAGCTTCGACGTCGTCGCCGATGTCGCCCGCCAGCTGCGCACCAGCCTGATCACCGCCTACCAGGAGAACTATGTGACGGGCGTGGTGGTGCGGGGGCTGAGTCCGCGTCGGATCTTCTTCGGCCATGTGCTGCGCAACGGCCTCGGGCCGGCGCTCGCCACTCTGGGGCTGAAGTTTCCCTCCCTGGTCGGCGCCTCCGTCGTCACGGAGTGGATCTTCGGTCTGCAGGGTTTCGGCCGGTTCGCCAACGACGCCGCCCAGGCCGGCGACGTACCCGCCGTACAGGGCGTCCTCGTGGTGTCGATCGTTCTGGTCGTCTCCTTCAATCTGATCGTCAACCTGGTGCTGGCGCGTGTGACGCCGGCATCCCAGCGGGGGGTGTGACCATGGTGCGCCGCGTGCTCTCCCTGACGTCCGGCCGGATCGCGGTGGTCATCCTGTCGGTGATCGCTCTGCTCGCCCTGTTCGGACCGCTGCTGGCCCCGCAGAATCCGCTGGCCACCAGCGACACCACGCTCGCCACCGCGTCGGGCGCCCACTGGCTGGGCACCGACTACCTCGGCCGCGATGTGCTGAGCCGGCTTCTCGACGGCTCCCGTGTCAGTGTGCTCGGTTCGTTCGAGGTCGCGCTCACGGCGCTCGGTGTCGGCGCGGTCCCCGGGATCCTCTCGGTCTATCTGGGGCGGGTCTTCGAATGGATCACCCTGCGGCTGACCGACACACTGGTCGCCCTGCCGTTCCTGCTGTTCGCCGTGGCCGTCATCGCACTGCTCGGCAACGGCATCACCCAGGCGATGCTGGTCACCGGGGTGCTGGTGTCCCCGCTGTTCTACCGGGTGGCCCGGGCCGCCACACTGACCGTGGCCCGCTCGCAGTACGTGGAGGCCGCTCTTGTCTCGGGCGCCTCGATCGGCTGGGTGGTACGCCGTCATGTCTGGGTCAAGGTGCTCCCGCCGATCGCGGTCGCCCTCGCCCAGACCATCGGCGTCGGCTTCGTCATCGTGTCGAGCCTGACCTTCCTCGGGATCGGCGTCCAGCCGCCCGCACCCACCTGGGGCGGCCTGCTCGCCTCGGACCTGGGCTACCTCAGCCACCGGCCGTGGGCGCCGCTCGCCCCCGCTCTGTTGATCATGGTGACCGTCTGGGCCTGCAACCTCCTCGCCGACGCGATCCGCGATGTCTCCGGCGAGGCGGGCCGTGCGCTGGTCAACAGCCGCAGGGCCCGCGCCAACCGCCTCGGCACAACCGACTCCGACTCCGCTCCCGTTCCCGCCGGAGGTGCGTGATGGCGACACTGTCCCAGAGACTCCTCGCCACGTCCGAGGCCGACGCCGACGCCGACGCCACGTCGGAGGCCACGTCGGAGGCCGCGTCCGAGAAGCCCACCGAGCCCGGGTCCGGCCGCGCGGCCGGACCGCCGGCCCCGGTGCTGTCCGTACGCGACGTACGTATCACGGACCGGGCGGGCGGCCGTGAGATCGTGCACGGCGTGAGTTTCGCGCTCACCCCCGGCCGGGCCGTCGGCATCGTCGGCGAGTCCGGCAGCGGAAAGACCCTCACCTGCCGTGCCGCGCTGGGGATCCTGCCCGCCCACTTCGAGATCACCGGCGGCTCGGTCGAGATCGACGGCAGCGACATCGCCACCCTGACGCCCGCGCGGTGGACGGCGCTGCGGGGCGCCACAATCAGCGCGGTCTTCCAGGACCCGGCGTCCTATCTCAACCCCTCGATCCGGGTGGGCGCGCAGATCGCCGAGGTCATCCGGGTCAAGAAGGGACTCAAGCGGCGCGAGGCCCGCCGGCGCGCGATCGAGCTGCTGCGCGCCGTACACCTGCGGGACCCGGAGCTGGTCCACGGCCAGTATCCGCACGAGCTATCCGGCGGCATGCTCCAACGGGTCCTCATCGCGGCGGCGATCGCCGGCGGTCCGCGGATCCTCATCGCCGACGAGGCCACGACCGCGCTCGACGTCACCGTCCAGGCCGAGATCCTCGACCTCCTGGCCGACCTGCGCGAACAGACCGGGCTGGCCCTCGTCGTGGTCTCGCACGACCTGGCCGTCGTCGCCCAGCTGTGCGACGAGGTCCTGGTCATGCGGCAGGGCGAAGTGGTCGAGCAGGGGCCGCCCCACGAGGTGCTCCACCATCCGCGGCACGAGTACACCCGGCTGCTGATCGCCGAGCACGAGCACTACGGCCTGGAGAAGTTCCTCGCCCCCGAGGAGGAGAGATGAGTACGGACAGCTCACGGGTACCGGCGGGCGCCGAGGGAACCGCGCGCCCGGTCCTCGACATCAGGGATCTCCAGGTGCACTACGGGTCGCGCCGGCGCCGCCGGCCCGCCCTGCGCGGGATCTCGCTGAGCGTCGCGCCGGGCGAGACCGTCGGTGTCATCGGTGAGACGGGCTCGGGCAAGTCCACACTCGCGCGGGCCGCGCTCGGTCTGGTGCGCCCCTCGGCGGGCTCGGTCGTCGTCGACGGCGAGGACACCAGTGCGTACGACCGGCGGCAGTGGCGCGCCCTGCGCCGCCGCGGTGTGATCCAGTACGTCTTCCAGGACCCCCTGCGCAGTCTCGACCCGGACCTCACCGTCGAGGAGTCCCTGGCCGAGCCGCTGCTCGTCCAGGGCATGTCCCGTGACGAGGCGGCGGTTCGGCTGCGCGCCTTCCTCTCCCGCGTCCGGCTCTCCGACGACCTGCTCGGCCGGCTGCCCGGTGAGCTCTCCGGCGGCCAGCGCCAGCGCGTCGCGGTCGCCCGGGCGCTGGTCACCGAACCGCGGCTGGTCATTCTCGACGAACCGGTCAGCGCCCTGGACTCCGCCAACCGCGTCCAGATCCTCCAGATCCTCGAGGAGCTGCGCGCCGACGGCGTGGGCCTGGTCTTCATCTCCCACGACCTCGGCTCCGTCGCCGGCGTCGCCGACCGTATCGCCGTGCTGTACCGGGGCGAGCTGGTCGAGTCGGGCCCCGCACGCGAGGTCATCGGCCGGCCCCAGCACGTCTACACGCGCCTGCTCGTCCGTTCCGCGCCGACCCTGCGCAGCGCTCCGGCCGCCGACCGCGCCGAACGCGCGGAGCTGCGCGCGCTCCTGCACTCCTGAGCCCACGACAGAACAGGAACAAGCCATGTCCCGCACGATCCATCTCGCGCTCCACCCCTACGGCGTGGGCGGCCCCGGCCAGCACGGTCTGTGGAAGGACCCGCGCGTCGCGAAGAACGCCAGCATCGACATCAACTACTACATCCGGCTGGCCCAGGCGGCCGAACACGCCTTGTTCGACGCCCTGTTCATCGTCGACAGCCAGTTCATCAACGCCACCTACCCGGCGCACTACCTCAACCGTCTTGAGCCGCTGACCCTGCTGTCCGCCGTCGCGACCCACACCCGGCACATCGGTCTGGTCGCGACCGCGAGTTCGACGTACAACTCGCCGTTCAACCTCGCCCGCCGGTTCGCCTCGCTCGACCACATCAGCGGCGGGCGGGCCGGCTGGAACGTGGTGACCAGCTTCGACACCGGCACGTCCCGGAACTACGGGCTCGACGAGCACCTCGACTACGCCACCCGCTACGCTCGCGCCCTGGAGTCCGTCCAGGTCGCCCGCGGCCTGTGGGACTCCTACGAGGACGACGCCTTCCCGGCCGACCCGGCGCGCGATGTCTTTCTCGACCCGGCCAAGCTGCACGAACTCAACCATGCGGGCGAGCACTTCAAGGTGGCGGGGCCGCTCAATCTCTCCCGCTCCCCGCAGGGCCAGCCGGTGATCTTCCAGGCCGGGGTGTCCGAGGAGGGCCGCGATCTCGCCGCGCGGGTCGCCGAGGGCATCTACGCGCCGGGCGGCACCCTGCGACAGGCACAGGAGTACTACGCGGACATCAAGAAGCGCACCGCTTCGTACGGCCGCGACCCCGACCACATCAAGATCTTCATCCATGGCGGCCCGGTCGTCGCGGCCACCGACGAGGCCGCCCTGCGCCGCGAGCGGGAGATCTTCGAGGAGGACAACGACTTCGACCGCAACCTCGCCCTGCTCGGCCGTTCCTTCGGCGCCCACGACTTCAGCGCGTACGACCTGGACGCGCCCTTCCCCGACGTGGCACACCTCGCCGAGAAGGGCGGTCGCACGGGCGCCGCGGGAATCATCGAGCGGGCCGCCAGCGAAGGACTGACGCTGCGTCAGGTGGCCGAGTCCCTGAACCAGTTCCGCCGTTCACCCTTCGTGGGGGCGCCGGAGACCGTCGCCGACACCATCGAGGAGTGGTTCGACGCCGGTACCTTCGACGGCATCAACCTCGCCTTCCGTACCGAGGACGAACTCGGCCTCTTCGTCGACGGCGTCGTCCCGATCCTGCAGCGGCGCGGACTGTTCCGCACCGAGTACGCGGCCGACACCCTGCGCGGAAATCTCGGTCTGCCGGTGCCGGCCAACCGGCACACTCCCGGCGAGCCTGCCGTGAACGGCGGGCCGCACCATGAGCGTTGAGGGCCGAGCCGGGAACGCACTGCGAGCGACCGGTGGCCGCGATGTCCACACCGTCCGTTTCCCCACCACCGCTCCCCCGGCGGAGGTGGACGTCCTGATCGTCGGCGCGGGTCCTGTGGGCCTGGCGGCGGCGGTCGAGCTGACCTCCCGCGGTGTCCGGGCCGCCGTGGTCGAACGCGCCCGCACCGCGACCCTGGCGCGGGCCGGCGCGATGGGACACAGCCCGCGCGTCGTGGAGCATCTGCGGCGCTGGCGGCTGCTCCAGCACGTACGCGACGCGTGGACCTACCCGCCGGAGTGGAACCGGGGCACCCGGCTGGTCACCTCCCTGGCCGGGCACGAGCTGGTGCCGGTGCCCCGGCCGTCGTTCACCGACCGGGACCGCGCGCCCGGGCAGCACTCGTCGGCCGAGGCGCTGCGGCGCCCGCAGACCGTGCTCCAGCGGGTGTTCCTCGATCATCTGGCGGAACGGGGGGTGAGTGTGTCCGGCGGCCGGGAGCTGACGGCGCTGCGCGAGCACGCCGGGGGAATCGACGCGGAGGTGGTGGACACCGGCTCGGGCCGGCCGCGCACCGTCCGCGCGGCGTATGTCCTGGGCACCGACGGAGGGAGCAGTACGACCCGCCGGCTGGCCGGCATCGGCCGCGAGGGCGGCCACGCGACCGAGAAGCGGCTGCGCCTCATCGTCCGTACCGGCGACATCTCCGACCGGGTGGGGGCCGCGCCGAGCGCGACCAACATCGTCGTCAACGCCCTGGCGTCCGGCTTCCTGGCCGCCGTCAGCTCCCGCGAGTGGCGGGTGTACGCGGGACCGTACCCGCTCGACCACGAGCCCGGCGAGGAAGAACTCCTGGCGGTGGGCCGGGCCGCGTTCGGCTTCGACGTGGACCTTGAGCTGGTGTCCGCGACGACCTTCTACCACGCCACCCGGATCGCCGAGACGTTCCGGCGCGGACGGGTGCTGCTCGCCGGTGACGCCGCCCATGTGCGGACGCCCGGCGGCAATCTGGGCGAGGGCATCGGCGATGTGACCAACCTCGGCTGGAAGCTCGCGGCGGTCCTCGCCGGCCATGCCCCGCACGACCTGCTGGACTCGTACGACCAGGAGCGCCGCCGGCACAACTGGCGCGTCGCCGACCACGCCCTGGCACACGCGCTGCGCACCCGGGCCACCGTGGCCGAGATCCGCCGCGGGGGGATTCCCGACGACGCGGACCTCGGTCCCGAGGCCACGCGGCGACGGGCCGAGATCGGTGAACGGCTGCGCCAGGACCGCTCCGACGCCGCCGGTGTCACCTTCGACGAACGCTACGACGCCTCGGCGGTGGTCCGGTACGAGCCCGGCCAGCTCGCCACCGAACCGCCCTGGCGCGCGGAGGTCTACGAGGACGACCCGCGGCCGGGCCACCGGGCTCCGGACGGTCCCGTCGACCCGCACGGCGGAACGCTCCACGACCGTCTCGGCACGTCCTTCGGGCTGCTCGTCCTGACCGAGGACCGTACGGTCGAGCGGGCCTTCGCCGCCGAGGCCGCCGCCCGGTCCCTGCCCTTCACGGTCATCCACCTCACCGACCCGGCGGCCCGCGCCGTCTACGGCACCACCAATGTCCTGGTCCGCCCCGACCAGCATGTCGCCTGGCGCGGCACCCAGTTGCCCGTCACGGGCGCCGCCGCGGTCCTCGACCAGGTGCTCGGCCATCCCGGACCCGGCCGGCACCGCGACCTGACACCGAACCGCTTTGACCCCGCGTCCGCAGGAGTGTGAGATGACCGATGACAGCGATTACCACGGCCCCGAAGGGCTCCGTGTCCGGGGCACGATCCTCGTGGTGCCCGGCCGCGGCGAGACCCGGGCGACCTACGCCCGGCTGGGCAGGCGGCTCGCCGCCGACGCCTATCGTGTCCGGGTGACCGAGGCGCCGGTCCTCGACGCCGGGGATCCGTCCGCTTCCCTGACCGCCTTCGCGGCCCGCGTCTTCGACGCGGTCGAGGACACCGCGGCCGGGGACGGTGCCGTCCGGCCCGTCGTTCTCCTCGGAGCCGACTCGGGCGCCGCCGCGATCGCCGCGCTCCTCGCCCGGGACGGGACAACGGACGCCCGGGGGCCCGACGCCGTCGTCCTCGCGGGCCTCCCCGGTCTCTCCGGCCGGGCCGCCGGTCCCGCCGGTCCCGCCGGTCCCGCCGGCACCTCCGGTACCTGGGACGACGAGCTGAACGTCCGGACATCCTGCCCCGCCCACCGTGGAACCCTCACCGAGGACCCCCAGGTGCGGCGCGGCGCACTCGACGACGCGGTACCGGACGCCGTACTCACCGCCGCCCACGAGGGCGAACTCGGTGTGCCCGCCCTGTTCCTCGTCGGCGACGCCGACCCTCTCGCCGACCACGAGGCACTCGCCCGCGCGGCGAAGTCGCTGCCCCGGGCCCGGCTTTCGGTCGTCCACGGCGCCCACCACGATGTCCTCAACGACCTCCAGCACCGGTCGGTGGCGGCCGAGGTCGTCGGCTTCCTCGAAACACTGCGCAACGGACTCCTGCCGCCGATCACGGTGCGGTCGAGCGCGTGGTGAACGCCGCCGTCGCGCCACCCACCACCACCATCACCACCCCGATCCCGTCCGCCCGGTACATCCGCGCCTCGATCCCGGAAGGTCCGTCCCGCCATGGCCACCATTCTGTCCGTCTCCGGAAGCCCCTCCCCCACCTCCCGCACCACACGGCTGCTGCGCCATCTCGACGACCGGCTCCGCCTCCAGGGCCATGACGTGACACCGCTTGAGGTGCGCACCCTTCCCGCGCAGGCGCTGCTCGGCGCCGACTTCCGGCATCCCGCGATCGTCGAGGCGACCGCCCTGTTCGAGCGGGCGGACGGCGTGGTCATCGGGACGCCCGTCTACAAGGCCGCCTACTCGGGCCTGCTCAAGTCGCTTCTCGACCTGCTCCCGCAGTACGCGCTGACGGGCAAGACGGTGCTGCCGCTGGCCACCGGCGGCAGCACGGCCCATGTGCTGGCCATCGACTACGCGCTGCGTCCGGTGCTGAGTTCCATGGGCGCGGCGCACATCGTGCCCGGCTGGTTCCTCCTCGACAAGGACATCACCGGCGGGGAGAGCGGTGAGGGCGGCGGGAACGGCGCGCCGTCCATCGCCCCCGCCGCCGCCGAGGCGCTGGAGCGGGTCACGGACCACTTCTCCGCCGCGCTGGGAGGCCGTACGACCGTCCTCGCGCGCACGGCGTAGGCCCGGGCCCGGGTGACCGCGCGCCGACGCCCCGCGGCGACCGCTCGCCGCGGGGCATCGACTCAAACACGCCCTAGGTGAGCAGGTAGGCCTTGATGATCGTCAGGTCGTAGGTGTTGTCATCGGTGTCCGTCAGCTTCGCCTTGAGGGACACCGACGTGGCCGACGCCGGGTGGGACAGTGTCAGGCTCTTCGCGCCGTTCGCGGCGGTGGTGACCTCCGCCGGCCGCCATGTGGTGCCGGCGTCGTACGACACGCTCATGTCCAGCGACTCGAATCCGTCGCCGGCCGCCGGGCCGTGGACCGTCACGGGAACCGTCAGCTCCGTACCCGCCCGTGCGGTGCTCTCCGGTGTCAGTTCCGGGGAGAACGTGAGTGTCGACATCGGCAGCGGGCTCGACCCGTCCGCACCGGGTGACGCGGACGTGAACGTCCAGCTCGCCCGGGTGCGGGTGCTGGTCGCCGCCACCTCCGCGCCCGGTGATATCTCGGTGGACACCGTGTACGCGGCCTCGGCAGGGGGCTGTCCGTCCAGCCAGAAGCAGGGCCCGTCGTCGGTGTCGAGGACGGTCCGGCCGTCGGCCGTGACCACGGTCCTGGACCGGGACAGCTGCGAACCGGCGGTGTGGCCGGCTCCGTCGACGGTCAGCGGGCAGACCGAGAGGGCGTCGTCGTACCGGACGGCACGCCCCTCGGCGATCTTCGGGCTGAAGACACCCACGTTGTAGGTGGTGTCGTACCGTGTGTCCGCCCGGTACGTCGTGAAGTCCGAGCCCCCGTACGACACTTCGTTGTCGTACGGATCGGCGCCCAGGGCCTGCTGGCCGGAGAAGAAGCTCCATTCGTAGCCTGCCGGGGTGTTCACATACTGCGTGAACCCGGCGGGGAGTGCGAACGCCTTCCGGCCGGGGACGTACATCCCGGTCCGGAGCTGGCCCGTGCGCTGCCAGACGGCGTCGACCCGCCCCTGCTTGCCCTGCACCGAGGCGCCGATCCCGATGTCCACCAGGGCGAGTTCACTCGTGTCGACCTTGTGGGCGTAGCCGGTGAAGTAGCTGCCCCGGCGGTCGTAGACCAGGGTGTAGGAGGTGGAGTCCTTGCTGTACCGCAGGCCGAGGGTGGCTTCGAACTCGTCGTCGGGAAGTGTGTCACCGACGTGCGCGAAGGTGAAGCCCTCCGTCGAGCCGATCCAATCCCTGCTGCTGGAAACCGACTGCCCCTCGGTGTCGTACGTCCGGTAGCTCAGCCAGCCGCCGTCGAACTCCGTGGCCTCCGGGGTGGTGATGGCGATGGGTCTGGCCTCGCGGCCGTCCATGGTGACCGTGGTGTCCCCGGTCAGCCTCAGCTTCGGCTGGACGAACCGTGCGACGGCGGGCTCACCGCCCGGGGCCGGTGTGTCGACCTCGGTGCTGACGGTGTACTCGCCGCGCGGTATCCGTACGGTGACCTCGCCCTCGCCGGCCTCCGCGGAGACCTGCTCCTCGACATCGCTGTCGAGGGCGACGAGCTCGGAGTACGCCGCGGCGGGCTCGCCCTTGTTGTCGAGGTACTTCATCGTGAGGCTGTACGACTCCACCTCGCGGACGACGCCCAGGGTGGTGCGCACACGGTGACCGCCCTCGGTGGCGGTCGCGACCACCGTGCCCGAGAAGTCGCCGTCCACGCCGCCGACCGAGGTGTCGGCGGTGAGCCGCACGTCGGTGCTCTCCCCGGGGGCCACGGTGATCCGCTCCGTGCCCAGCCGGAAGAACCCGTCCAGGGCGGCGCCGCCGTCCGGTCCCCGGGTCTCCAGCGCCAGGTCGAGGGTGACGGCCCCGGTGCCGTCGTTGCGGTAGGTGAGCGTCTTCGCCACCGGCTTGTCGTCGGTGTGCGGCCACCGCGCCGTCCCGAAGTTCACCGACGTCTGTTCGCTGACGACGGTCTGGGTCAGCGCCTTCGCCACGTCGGCACGGCCCGTTCCCTGCTGGTACGGCGTCAGCCCGGCGCCGGGGGTCGCGGACGCGGTCAGCGCCTGCTTGATGCGCTCGCCCGGCCACTGCGGATGCCGCTGCGCGAGGATCGCCGCCGCACCGGCGACATGCGGGGCCGCCATCGAGGTCCCCGACGCCGAGACATAGCCGTCGGCCGCCGGGGAACCCATCATGCCCCGGGCGGCCTTGGCCGCCACGATGTCCACACCGGGAGCGGTGATGTCCGGCTTCAGCGAGCCGTCGACCGCCGGGCCGGCACTGGAGAAGCCGGCGATCGAGTCGTCACGGTCCACGGCGCCGACGGTCAGCGCCGCTTCCGCGCTCCCCGGCGAGGTGACGGTTCTCGCGTCCGGGCCGCTGTTGCCGGCCGAGATGACGAAGAGGATCCCCGTCTCCTTCGAGAGCCGGTCGACGGCCTCCTTCATCGGGTCGTTCTCTGGGTCCTCCGGAAAGCCCAGGCTCACGTTGGCGACCTTGGCCCCCTGGTCGGCGGCCCACTGCATGCCCGCGATGACCGAGGAGGCGGAGCCGAACCCGCGGTCGTCCGTGACCTTGGCGTCCAGGATCTTCGCCCCGGGAGCGACGCCCTTGTACGTACCGCCCGACTTCGCCCCGGAGCCGGCCGCGATCGACGCCACGTGGGTGCCGTGGCCGAAGTGGTCCTCGGAGTTGTCCGCGTCCGAGAACGTCTTCTTCCCGATCACGGCGCCCGCCAGGTCGGGGTGGGTCTCGTCGACACCGGTGTCCAGGACGGCGACTTTCACGCCCGCGCCGGTGTAACCGGCCTCCCACGCGGCCGGGGCGCCGATCTGCGCGGTACTCCGGTCCAGGCTCACCCGGCCTCTGGCGTCCAGCCAGACCCGCTCGATGCCCGTCGTCGCGGCCCCCATAAGCGACGGGGACGCGGTGGCCGTGAGCGACCGCCACACCTTCGACCCGCCGCGCTTCGGCGCCAGTACCGCCGCGCCGTGCACGGCGGGCAGACTCCGCCTCACCGACGCGCCCGCCCCGGTGAGGCCCGACCTCGCCGACGCGGCGCTCCTGGTGCCGTACGACACGATCAGCGGCACCGTGTCGCGGCCCGCGTCGTCGTAACCGGCCTCGACGAGCCCGGTCACATCGAACAACCGCCGGTCGAGCGCCTTGCGGGCGATCAGCCGCCGGGCGTCCGACGGAATCACATAGGTGTTGCCACCGATCCGGCTCACCGACATCCGAACGGACTCGCGCCCCTTGGCATTGCGGATCTCACGCACATCGCCGTCGGTGTTCATCAGCACCCGGTCGCCGGTGATCAGTGTCACCACCGCACCGGCACGCGCGGCGCCGCCGTCCACCGGCGGGCTCGCCCCTGCCGTGCCGGGCGACGGCACGGCCGATGCCCCGGTCACCGCCCCCGCCGTGAGCACCACGGCCACCGCGGTGGCCGTGATCCTTTTCCTGCTGGTCAATGTGGTCTCCCCAACCATGGACGGAGAATCGCCTGCCCGGTACGTACCGGCCAGGCGATTCACAACACCTCTATGACGGAGGGAGCACACCGATGCGCTGGACGTCATCCGGCCATTCGCCCACGCGCTTTCCGGACACCGGCGGAGTAGCACCGCTCGCGCCGCGCGCCGGCGGGGAGTAGGACGGAGACGGCGGGCGGCGCGGAGGAGCGTACCGGGATGCAGATCGTTGTCGACCTCAATCGTTGTCAGGGTTACGCGCAGTGTGTGTTCCTCGCCCCCGAGGTGTTCGAGCTGCACGGCGAGGAGTCCCTGATGTTCACACCGGCCGTCCCCGGCGATCAGCTCGAACGTGTCCGCAGGGCGGCGGCGGCCTGCCCGGTGCAGGCCATCCTCGTCGGTGAGCGGGCGGGGCCCGGTGCCCCGTGAACGGCGTGGACCGGATCGTCGTCGTCGGGGCCTCGCTGGCCGGTCTGCGGGCCGCCGAGAAGCTGCGGGCGGAAGGCTTCGCCGGATCGCTGACCCTCGTCGGGGAGGAGCCCCACCCGCCGTACGACAGGCCGCCGCTGTCCAAGCAGGTGCTGCTCGGGCGGGTGCGCGCGCGGGACGTCGGGCTGCCGCGCCGCCGGGAGATCGACGCGCGGTGGAAGCTGGGGGTACGCGCCGGCGGGGTCGACCCGGCCGGGCGGCGGGTGATCCTCGCCGACGGGGAACAGCTCCCCTACGACCGGCTGCTGATCGCCACCGGCACCCGGGCCCGACCCTGGCCGGACCCCGGCGAAGCCTCCCTGGACGGGGTGTTCACCCTGCGTACGGCCGATGACGCGGCCCGTCTCACCGAGCGTCTCGACGCGGGGCCGCGCCGGGTCCTGGTGATCGGCGCGGGGTTCACCGGCTCCGAGATCGCCTCCGCCTGCCGGGAGCGCGGCCTGGAGGTGACGGTCGCCGAGCGCGGACCCGCGCCGCTCGTCGGCGCGCTGGGCGGCGCGCTCGGCGGCTTCGCCGCGGCGGCGCAGCGCGCGCGGGGGGTCGATCTGCGCTGCGGGGTGACGGTCACCGCGCTGAGAAGCGGCGGCGACGGCCGGCTCACCGGCGCCGAGTTCTCCGACGGCGGCCGGATCGACGCCGAGGTCGCCGTGGTCGCCCTGGGCGCCGTCCGCAACACCGAATGGCTCACCGGATCTGGGCTGGCCGCCGGGCCCAGAGGCGTCGCCTGCGACGCGGGGTGCCGTGCCTTCGACATGTACGGGATCGTCACGGACGACGTCTTCGTCGCCGGTGACGTCGCCCGCTTCCCGCATCCCCTCTTCGAGTACCAGATGCTCTCGCTCGAACACTGGGGCAACGCGGTCGCACAGGCCGAGGTCGCGGCCCACAACATGATCAGCCCGGGACCGCGCAGACGGCCGCACCTGACCGTGCCCGCCTTCTGGTCGAGCCAGTTCGGCCTCAACATCAAGTCCGTCGGTGTGCCGACCTTCTCCGACCATGTGGTCATCGCCCAGGGCTCGTTGAGGGAGGGCCGCTTCGTCGCCGTCTACGGCTACCGGGGCCGTGTCACCGCCGCCGTCAGTGTGAACCGTGCGAAATGGCTGGAGCACTACCAGCACCTCATCGAGACGGCGGCGCCGTTTCCCCCCGCGCCCGGCGCCGCCGACCGGCCCGCCGCCGCGGTGCCCGTCCCCTCCGACGTGCCCTCCCCCCAACTGCTCTCGCACGGCCCGACCGTGGCCCTCACCGGCCATCTGCCTGACCGGTATCTGACCCTGGTACGGCACGGCCACAACGGCGCGCCGTCCGCCGCCGCGGAGGAGCCCCCCGTATGACCCCGGACACCCTCATGCGCCGTATCACCGACTACGCGAACCGCGCCGACCCCTATCCGCTCTACGCCGAACTCCGTGAGAACGGTGTGGTGCGGCAGGACAACGGCGCCTATCTGGTGGGCACTTACCACGAGATCGCCGCCCTGCTCCACGACCCCCGGCTCAGCTCGGACCTCCACAACCGTATCGACCCGGACGAGTCGCTGCTCCCGCCGGAGGGCCTGCCGCCCGCCTTCATCGGACTCGACGACCCCGAGCACGACCGGCTGCGCCGCCTCGCGATGCGTCCCTTCGGCCCGCCGCACACCCCGGGACGGATCGACGCCCTCCACGGCGACATCACCCGCATCGCCGAGGAGCTGATCGACGCGTTCGGGGACAAGGACCGGATCGACCTCGTCGACGACTTCGCCTATCCGCTCCCCGTCACGGTGATCTGCCGGCTCCTGGGCGTGCCCCACGACGATGTGCCCCGCGTCCGCGCCTGGACGAACGACATCATCGCCGGTGTCGACCTCACCCCCGACCAGGACCCGGAACAGCGCCGGCGCACGGCCCGGGAGGCCCGTACCGCGATGGCCCTGTACATGGGAGATCTCGCGGAGCACCGCCGCGGCCGTCCCTCCGCCGACCTCCTCTCCGCCCTCGTCAACGAAGAGGGCCCCGAAGGCCGCCTCACCCCCGCGGAGTTGATGGCCACGGCGGTTCTCCTGCTCATCGCCGGGCACGAGACCACCGTCAATCTGATCACCAACGGCATGCTCACCCTGCTGCGCCACCCCGGCATCCTGGAACAACTGCGCGCCGATCCCGCGCTCATGCCGGGGGCGGTGGAGGAACTGCTGCGCTACGAACCTCCCGTGCAGTTCCTCCCCCAGCGCTCACCGCTCACCGACATCGAGGTCGCGGGCGTCACCGTCCCCAAGGGCGCGCCCCTGATCCTCGTGCTCGCCTCCGGCAACCGGGATCCCCTGCGGTTCGAAGCCCCTGACCGCTTCGACCCGCTGCGCGAGGACAACCAGCACTTCGGCTTCGGCAGCGGTGTGCACAACTGCTTCGGCGCTCCGCTCGCCCGTATCGAGACGCAGATCGCGCTCACGGCGTTGCTGCGCCGCCTCGATGGCCCCCTGCTGCTCGACGACCCGCCACCGTACCGGCGCAGCCCCGTACTGCGCGGCCCCCGCCACCTCCTGGTCGAGCGTGCCGCACCGTGAACCGGCATCGGTGGTCGCGGGCATGTAAGGGGGCGTGGGGCACGGTTCGGGTCCTTTCGACGGGCCGGCGCCGGAGCGAGCGGCAGCGGGGTGTGCCTCCGGTGCGAAGGCCGTGGTACGAGGATCGCCCCTCCCGCCCCACGCGTGGGAGGTCATGGCGTGCCCTGGCACGCGGCACGGTCGTGAGCATGCCTACTGGCGGGTGGGGTACCGGGTGGCGAAGAATCATGGCATGGACACCCCCAATGCCCTCCGTGACTTCCTCCGTTCCCGCCGGGCCCGGCTGCACCCGCACGACGTCGGGTTACCCGACCATGGCGTGAGACGGGTGAGAGGACTGCGCCGCGAGGAGATCGCCACGCTCGCGGCCGTCAGCGTCGAGCACTACATCCGGCTCGAACGCGGCCAGGCGTCGCGGGTGTCGGACACGGTCCTGGACGCCGTCGCCGACGCGCTCCGGCTGAGCCCGGGCGAACGCCAGTACCTGCGCAGTCTGGCGCGGCCGAGCGCTCCCGCCGAAGGCGCGCGCTCGGGAACGGAGGCGGACGGCGGTGGGGTACGGCCCAGTGTGCAGCGCGTCCTCGACTCGATGTCCGACACGCCCGCCTATCTGGTCGGCCGGGGCGGTGTGGTGCTGGCCTGGAACCGGCCGGCGTCCGACGTCTTCGCCGACTTCGCCCTGATACCGGTCGAACGCCGGACGGTCGGGCAGCTCGTCTTCACCGATCCCCAGGCCCGGCTGCTGTACGTCGACTGGGAGGCGAAGGCCCGCGAGGCCGTGTCGTATCTGCGGACGGAGACCGGCAAGCGGCCCCGGGACCCGGAGCTCGCCCGCGAGATCCGGCATCTCTCCGAGTGCAGCGAGGACTTCCGGCGGCTCTGGTCGGAACAGCATGTCCTGGAGACGACACACTCGACGGTCGTCCTGCGCCGTCCGCCCTACGGCCTGCTGGAGTTCTCCTGGGAGGCCCTCCGGATGACCGGCGACCCGGACGAGATCGTGCTCGTGTACACCGCGGTTCCCGGGTCGCCGTCAGCCGGGGCGCTGCGCGCGATGTCCCGTGCGGCGGAGGCCGTCCGGGGCTGACGCGGGCGGCGCTCACTCGCCGACCCGGATCACGATCCCCGTCAGGTCGTTGAGTACGGCGGCGACACCGGCGCGGACCGCGTCCGCGCACCGCTCGGCGGTGAACGAGCCGGGGTCGTACGCCGAGGACGCGCCGAGCCCCTCGCCGCGGAAGGCGGCGCCCGGCCAGTTGACCGCGGTGACGTTCTGCGTGGGCTCGGCCAGCTCCGCGCCCACCACCAGGAAGTGCTGTGCCAGGTGGTTCGCGGTGACCAGGGCGAGGGGGTCGACCAGGTCGTTGCCCGCGCTGACGATCAGGTCCGGGCCCATGTCGAGGGCCCTGGTGATGCTGGGGATGAGGTCGGACGGATGGTCGGCGACCACCGTTCTGAGGTCGGCGTGCTCCTCCTCGGCCCACTTCCCGACCGCCGCCACCAGGGCCTTGGCCGGGCGGTCGTCGCCGGTGGTGAGCAGGACCACGCGGTAGCCCTTCGGCGGGTGGACCCCGTCCCAGGAGCCGGGCCGCGGGGTGACGGTCGACTCCGGGGTCGGTGAGGAGGAGGGCTCGACGAAGCCCGGGCCGAGGGTGCCGCGGGCGCTCCGCTCGGGGCGCGGGCGCGACCAGTCGTCGCCGGAACCGCATCCGGTGACCAGCGTGGCGGCCACGGCCAGGATGGCGGCGGTCCGAAGCGGGCGGCGCAAGGCGATCGTCCTCCGGGTGATGGCGGGTGGTGTGTCCCCATCCTCACGCCCCGGCTCCCTCTCGCGATATCCGCGAACGCCCGTGGCCGGACTTCTTCTTCCGAGGTTCGCCGACGGGCCGGGTGCTGTTCACCCGTACCGCGCACGGTGCACGGGCAACCTCAAGGAGCCACATGTCGAATCAGGTCCGCCGTGCCGTCATCGGGATCGCCGCGGCGGTGATCACCCTTCTCGGCGCAGGGCATCCCGCGTCGGCCCACGGGTTCACATCGAGCGTGTACGCGCACGTCTCCGAGGGTGACGGGGGCACCGTACGAACGGCGTTGGGGCTGGAGTACGACCTCCTGGTCGTCTCGGCCGCCGATGCCGAGCGCGACGACGCCCTCTTCCGGGCGGGCACCGCCGCGTTCGAATCCGGTGACGCGCCGGAGCAGGCCGCGGCGCTCAACACGCACAGGAAGTCGGTGGTCTCGTACGTCACCGGGCGTTTCTCCGTCGCCTCGGAGGGCCGTGCCTGCACACCGGCGCCGGTCGGCGCGTTCACCATGAGCCAACGGGAGGGCGTCCCGTACGCCGGTCTGCTGCTCGACTGGACCTGTCCGGGGAGGGGCGACGCCCACACGGTGCGCGGCGGGCTGTTCCCGGACGCCGAGGGCTATGTCACCGGCACCAAGACGATCGTCACGTACGAGGTAGACGGCCGTTCGGGCAGTGCCGCGCTCGACGCGGCCCATCCGTCCTTCTCCATCGATCAGCCGTGGTACGCGCGGTTCTGGGAGTTCTTCCGGCTGGGCGGCGAGCACCTGCTGACCGGGATCGACCACATCCTGTTCCTGCTGGCGCTCATCGCCGGGTCGCGGCGCCCGCGTGAAGTGGTGCTCGCGGCCACGAGTTTCACCCTGGCGCACTCGGTGACGTTCCTGCTCGCCGCCCTCGGCCTGGTCGACGTGGAGGCGGGGCTGGTGGAGCCGGTCATCGCGCTGTCGATCGCGGTGGTCGCCGGCTGGTACCTGTGGCGGCTCTGGCGCCGCGGCACGCACGCGTCCGATCTCACGGCGGAGGGCGGCCGGTTCGGGCTGGACCGGGCGGGCTGGACCCGCCTGGGGGTGGTGTTCTGTTTCGGCCTCGTGCACGGACTGGGGTTCGCGGGTGCGCTGGGTATCGAAGCGGCCTGGTCGTGGACCCTGCTGTGGTCCTTGCTGGTCTTCAACATCGGTATCGAGGCAGTGCAGTTGGCGATCATCGCGGCCGTCTTCCCGCTGCTGCTCCTGGTTCGGCGCCGGTCACCGGCGGCCGGGCGCTGGCTGACCGGCGCGATCTGCGCGGGGGTCACCGTGATGGGCCTGGTCTGGTTCGTACAACGGGCGTTCGGGCTCTGATGCCAGTACAGAGACCGGCGCGGCCACTTGTCATGTTCAGACGGCCCAAAGCCCTCATTCGCCTCCGGTTCACCGTGGAGCGAGACATTCCTTATCTCCATTTCATGCACCACTGTGCGCAGAGGGAAACAGAACTGATGAGATCGAGCACCTCGAAACAGGTCTCCGTGCCTGCGAGACGCCGTGTGGCCACCGGGGTCACCGCCGCATTCCTGGGCCTGGCCGTAGCCCTCGGCAGCGGCTCGGCGTCCCCCGCCGGTGCCGCCGAGCCGACCGCGCTCACCGGCATCGTCCTCGGTGTCGGCGCCAACGAGACCCAGCGCACCGTCACGTGGTACTCCTCCGCCGACAGTGCCCAGAAGGTCCAGCTCGCCCCGACCGCGCAGCTCGTCAATGGCGAGTTCCCGGCCGGCGCCGCCGCCTTCGACGCTCTGGGCGGAGCGAACATCGCCACCAGCGGCGGCTTCAACCGCAACGCGACACTGACCGGTCTGAAGGAGCACACGGCGTACTCCTACCGCGTCGGCTCCGAGGGCAACTGGTCCCCGGCGTACTCCTTCAAGACGCAGGACTTCAAGGGCGACTACGACTTCCTGTTCCTCGGCGACCCGCAGATCGGCGCCTCCGGCAACGTGGCGAAGGACCAGGCGGGCTGGCAGGACACCCTGGACGTCGCGCTCGGCGCCAACCCGGACGCCGAACTGCTGGTGTCGGGCGGCGACCAGGTCGAGACGGCCAACACCGAGTCCCAGTGGAACGCCTTCCTCGCACCCGACAAGCTGCGCCAGTACCCGTGGGCCGCCACCATCGGCAACCACGACGTCGGCGGCAAGGCGTACGAGCAGCACTTCTCCACGCCGAACACGGACCGCTCGGGACCGCTGTACTCCAACGGCAACCCGGAGTCCAACACCTCCGGCGGCAACTACTGGTACATCTACAAGGATGTGCTGTTCATCGACATCAACAGCAACAGCTACCGGACCGCCTCGGGCGGCGGCGGTGACGAGGCGCACATCAAGTACGTCACCGACGTCATCAACAAGCACGGCTCCGAGGCCAAGTGGAAGGCGCTCGTCTACCACCACGCGATCTACTCGCCGGCCGCCCACGCCAAGGACAGCGACGCCAAGGTGCGCCGTACCGACCTCCCCGCCACCTTCTCCAAGCTCGGCGTCGACCTGGTGCTCCAGGGCCACGACCACGCCTACTCGCGCAGCTACCTCATCAAGAACGGTGAGAAGGCGGACAAGGACGAGAAGCCGGCCGCCGCCGATGTGTACCCCGGTCCCGGCGGTGTCCTCTACATCACGGCGAACTCCGCCTCGGGCTCGAAGTACTACGACATCACCAAGCCCGACACCAGCGGTACGAGCGGCGCCGGCAACGGTCCCGACCCGCTGAACCCGGACAACTACTGGTACAACTCGGTCCAGGACCAGGAGCACGTCCGCACCTACGTCAAGGTGCAGGTGCGCAAGGACAAGCTCGTCGTCGAGAACGTCCGCAGCGGCTCGTGCGCCGCTCCGAACGCCTCGGTGGAGCTGGGCCAGGTCTCCTGCAAGAACACTCCGTCCGGGCAGCCGGTCGGCTCGGTCACCGACAAGGTCACCGTGCACCCGTACCACGGCTCCGGCCAGGACCTCCAGGTCGACGTGCCCAACGCCGCGCCGGGTGAGTTCGGCTGGACGATCGACGGCTACAACGGCCTGGTGGACCTCGGCACCGCCAAGGAGCACAACGGCGACTACTTCGACGCGACGGGAAAGATCAACCCGATCGTCGTGTCGGACAGCCGCCGCTCGCTCGCCCCGTGGTCGATCTCGTCGAGCGTGAGCGACTTCAAGGACGCCGGAAAGTCGTTCTCGGGCGCCTACCTCGGCTGGACGCCGAACGTGCTCAAGGACGGGGCCGGCGCCAAGGCCAGCGGTTCGGTGGCCTCCGCCTACGACGACAACGGCCAGGGCCTCTCCGTCTCGCGCGGCCTCGGCTGGGCCGACCAGGGTCACCCCCGGGGTACGGCCAAGCTCGGCGCCGACCTGGATCTGAAGATCCCGGGCAGCGTCGACAAGGGCGCCTACCGCGCCACCCTCACGATCACCGCTCTGAGCAGCTGACCGGACCTGTCCCACCGGGCGGGGCAGGGCGCCACACGGTGCCCTGCCCCGCCTCCCGCTCCAGGAGAACCGAGATGCACGCGCCCGTCACGCGCCGGAACACCACCACCGCCGCCCCAGTCCGCACCGCCGCGCCGGCCGTGCTCACCGCTCTCACCGCTCTGATCGCCCTCATCGCCGTCGCCCTGTCCGCCGGCCCCGCCGCGGCGCAGGACAACGACGTCACCTGGACGGTCAGGACGGCCCCGAACAGCTTCGGCGCCGACCGCTCCAGCTTCAGCCATACGGTCAACCCGGGCGGAGTGGTCGAGGACGCCCTGGTCGTGGCCAACCGCGGCAAGGCCCCGCTGAGCCTCGCCGTCTACGCAGCCGACGGCTTCACGACCGGCACGGGCCAGCTCGACCTGCTCCCGAGCGGCAAGAAGTCCGTCGCCGTCGGCGCCTGGACCAGGGCCGGGCGCGAGAGCGTCACAATCCGGCCCGGCAGGACCGTCACGGTCCCCTTCACCCTCACCGTTCCCGGCAACGCCACGCCCGGCGACTACGTGGGCGGCGTCGTCACCTCGCTGCGCCAGTCCGACGAGGCCGAGGGCATCAACGTGGACCGCCGCCTCGGGATCCGCGTCAAGCTGCGGGTCAGCGGCGCGCTCGCGCCGAAGCTCGCCGTCGAGGATCTCCACGTCGGCTACAGCGGACCGGCCGTCCCCTTCGCCAAGGGCGACGCCACCGTCACGTACACGATCCACAACACCGGCAACACCGCCCTGACGGCCCGTCAGACGGCCTCGGTCGTGGGCCCGTTCGGCCTGTTCCGCGCCGAGGCGGGCGACATCGACCCGTCGCCGGAGCTGCTCCCGGGCGAGCGGTGGAAGGTGACCGTGCCCGTCCGCGGCGTGGTGCCCGCGGTCACCCTGACCGCGACGGTGACCCTCACCCCCGCGATCACCGACGCGGCGGGCTCCACCACCCCGCTGAAACCGGTCGAGGCCACCGCGCGCGGCTGGGCCGTCCCCTGGGCGCTGCTGCTGTCGCTCGCCATCCTGGCCGCCGCCGTCACCGCGGCGGTCCTGCTCCGACGCCGCGGCCGGCTCCGGCGCGCGGAGCGCGAGGACGCCCTCGTACGGGACGCCGTCGAGCAGGCGCTGCGCGACCAGGAGACACCGGTACGCTGACCACCGCCGTCCGCGCGGGCGCGGGGGACACCCGGGCGCGCGGGCTGCCTCAGGGCTCGGCGAGGACGGTGGCGAACCGGGCGAGCGCGCCGTTGGCCGCCGCCGGGTCGAAGGCCGCCGGGTCGAACTGGCCGGCGGACTCGATCCCGAGCCGGTCGAGCCGCTGCGTGTGCTCCTCGTGGCTCGGGTCGGCGAGGACGTCGAGGAGGTACGCGTACTCCCTGATCCCCCCGCAGTCCTCGGGCGGACAGGCCCGGCGCCCGGCCGGACACCGCGGGTACACCGTGCCGGGCTCCGCGTGCACCACCGCCTCGACCAGGAGGCCGTGCTCCCAGCCGGGCCGGAAGCCGTACGTGTAGCGGAGCCGGTCGCCGGGGCCCGGCGCGATCCGGTCCAGCCGGCTGGCGGCCGGACTGCGTACGGCCGGCCCGCGCCCCGGCGGCCGGCGCGCACCGGACGGCGCCCGGAACGCCCACATGTGGGCGTCCTGCCAGCCGAAGACGGCCTGGACCATGTGGTGCAGCTCCTGGAGGGTGACGTCCGAGGGGACCTCCAGCCGGCGCCAGACCGGAGGCCGGGTGTCGCACAGGGTCACCTTGATCCGGTGGACGGTGTTCCCCTGCGCCCGCAGAAAACGGGAAAACGGCGTCGCACGCCGGGTGTTCGCCATGCGCGCCATCCTGCCAGCACCGCCGGCCGCCGCTCCCCCGGTCCCGGCCGGCCCGGCCGGGCGACCCGCCCGCGGCGCGGGGGCGGTGCGGGTCCGGTGCGGGACTCGGAGTTCTGTTCGGCGGGTAACGGCCTCGAACCGCGGCGGACCAGCGGCCGGACCGCGGCGGAATCCGCCGCGGAATTCGTGGCGGGAGGCGGCAACCTATCCGGTCCGGTCGGCGACCCAGTGGTGTACCTCCCGAGATCCGCGCCCCACTCGCTGTCGAAGGGACCCCCCATGCCCACCATCATCGGCCGGCGCCGCGCCGCCGCGCTGTTCGCCTCCGCCGCAGCCGTCATCGCGCTCGGCGCCATACCCCAGCAGTCCGCCGTGGCCGCCGAGACCTCCCCCATCGGATACGCCGCCGGCACGACGGGCGGCGGCAGCGCGTCGGCCGTCACGGTCACCACACTCGCCGCGTTCAAGACCGCCGTCACCGGCACCGCATCGAAGGTCGTCCGGGTCTCCGGGCTGATCTCACTCAGCGGTCAGGTCGACGTGGGCTCCAACACCACGGTGCTGGGGGTCGGTTCGGGCTCCGGATTCACCGGTGGCGGACTGCGGATCAAGGACTCGACGAACGTCATCGTCCGCAATCTCAACATCAGCAAGCCGGTCGCCCCGGCGGACGGCATCACCGTCCAGAAGTCCACCAAGGTCTGGATCGACCACAACGCCTTCTCCTCGGACCGGAACAACGGCAAGGACTACTACGACGGCCTGCTGGACATCACGCACGCGTCCGACTACGTCACGGTGTCCTGGAACACCTTCAAGGACCACTACAAGGGCTCGCTCGTGGGCCACAGCGACAGCAACGCCAGTGAGGACACCGGGCATCTGCGGGTGACGTACCACCACAACCTCTTCAGCAACGTCAACTCGCGGATCCCCAGCCTGCGCTTCGGCACCGGTCACTTCTACGACAACTACGTCACGGGTGCCGAGACCGCCGTCCACTCCCGGATGGGCGCGCAGATGCTCGTCGAGAACAACGTCTTCCGCAACACCACGGTCGCGGTGACCACCACGCGTGACAGCAGCAGCAACGGCTACGCCACGCTGCGCGGGAACGACCTCGGCGGCGCCGCCACCGAGATCTCCGGGGCCGGTTCGTTCACCTCGCCGCCGTACAGCTACACGGCGGAGTCGGCGTCGACCGTCGTCGCCTCGGTGAACTCGGGGGCGGGCACCGGGAAGATCTGAGCCGTGGGACGGGGGCCGCCGCGGGACGGCGGCCCCCGTACGGCACGGGATCCGGCACGGGACCCGCCTCGGACCGGCGCGCTCAGAGGCGGCCGGAGCCCCGGTACAGGTCGAGTTCACCGTCGAGTTCCACGGCGAGCACCGTCGCGTGCTCGTCGAGATCGGCCGCGCGCGGCGGATCGATCCACAGCACCCCTGGCACCTCGTGGAGGCCGCCGATGACCCGGTGGTCCAGGGCCGCGCCGGTGCCGAGCACGCTCACCCGGCGCACCGGCGTACGCAGTCCCCGTACCCCGACCGGGCCGCGCGGGATGTCGAAGAGGGTCAGATAGAGGGTGCGGCCGTCGGCCGAACGGGTGCTGGGGCCGTAGTGGTGGCCGGGCGGCAGGCCGGCGCTCGTGCCGTACACCGCCGCGGAGTGTTTCGCGAGCCAAGCGCCGATGCCTTCGAGGCGCTCGACCTGCTCGGCGGGGAGTGTGCCGTCCGCCTTCGGGCCCACCGACAGCAGCAGGTTGCCGCCCGCGCCGACGGTCTCGGCGAGGTAGCGGACGAGCTGGCCGGTGGACTTGTAGTTGTCGTCGTCCTGCCGGTAGCCCCACGAGTCGTTGAAGGTGAGGCAGAGCTCCCACGGACCTTCGGGGGCCTCGATGGGCACGCCCTGCTCGGGGGTGGCGTAGTCGCCCGCGCCGAGCATGCGCGCGTTCAGTACACACTCCGGGGCTCCGGCGCGGATGAGACCGGCCAGCTCCGGGATCCGCCACTGCCGCTCCGAGCGCTCCCACTCCCCGTCGAACCAGAGGAGATCCGGCCGGTAGCGGGTGACCAGCTCCTTGACCTGGCCGTCCCGGTAGTCCAGATAGCGCGCCCAGACGGCCGGATCCTCCTGTCCGGCCGGGACCTCGGCGTACGGGTTGTCCTCCTCCCCGGCGGGGCGGTCCTCGTGGCGGGTGGAGGCGTAGTCCGGGTGGTTCCAGTCGCTGTGGGAGTAGTAGAGGCCGACCTTCAGACCGTGCTCGCGCAGCGCCCGCGCGTACGGTCCCACGAGGTCGCGGCCGGCCGGGGTGCGGCGTACGACGTCGAGGTCGCCGTGTGCGGTGTCCCAGAGGGACACACCGTCGTGGTGCCGGCTGGTCAGTACGGCGTAGCGGGCTCCGGCGCGGGCGAACAGCCCGGCCCACGCGGCGGGGTCGTAGCGGTCCGCGGTGAACCGGTCGAGCTGTGCCATGTACTGGCCGTGCGGGATCTCCCCGTCGAAGAAGGACCAGGACTCCCGCACACCGTCGACCGCGTAGATCCCCCAGTGCAGGAATATGCCGAACTTGGCGTCGCGGAACCACGGTTGCATGCTCATGAGGTGCTCCTCCGGAGGCGCGGGAGGAGAAGCGTATCCCTCGGTGGTGTGTGCGCCGGGCGGCTACGGCTGGTTCAGGTAGGCGAGAGCGGGGTGTGCGCTCGTGTAGCCGTCGACGAGCCGCCGGGCGACGGTGACCGAGTCGACGAGGGGGTGCAGCGCGAACGCCTTGACGGCGGTGGCGCGCGAGCCGCTCTCCGCGGCGGCGAGGACTTCGCGCTCGACGGCCTTGACCGCGCAGACCAGTCCGGTGGCGTGGCCGGGCAGCGGCGCCACGGGGAGTGGGTGGGCGCCGTTCGCGTCGACGAGGCAGGGCACCTCGATGACGGCTTCCTCGTCGAGGACGCGCAGGGTGGTGCGGTTGCGGACGTTGAGGATGAGGGTGGCGCGCTCGTCGCGGGCGATGGCGCGCATCAGGGCGAGGGCGACCTGTTCGTAGCCGCCGGACTCCAGGTCGCTCTCGTCGCGCTCGCCGACGCCGGCCGATTCGCGGTTCTCGGCCATGTAGGTGGCCTCGCGTTCGGCGCGGGTACGGTCCCAGGCGCGCAGCGCGGCGGCGGTGGGCCGGCGCATCTCCTCGTAGAAGCGGGCCTGCTGGTCGCGGAGGAACGCGCCGCGGGTCTGCTCGGCCTCCTGGTAGGCGCGGACCGTCTCGCGGTTGAAGTAGTAGTAGTGGAGGTACTCGTTGGGGATGGCGCCGAGGGACTGGAGCCACTCGGGGCCGAAGAGCCGGCCCTCCTCGAAGGAGCCGAGCGCCTCGGGGTCGGCGAGCAGGCGCGGGAGTTCGTCGCGGCCCTTGACGCGCAGGCCGCGCAGCCAGCCGAGGTGGTTGAGGCCGACGTAGTCGATCCATGCCTCGTCGGGGTCGGCGCCGAGGACGCGGGCGACGCGCCGGCCGAGTCCCACGGGCGAGTCGCAGATGCCGATGACCCGGTCGCCGAGGTGGCGTGACATGGCCTCGGTGACCAGGCCGGCCGGGTTGGTGAAGTTGATGACCCAGGCGTCGGGGGCGATCCTGGCGACCCGGCGGGCGATGTCGACGGCGACGGGGACCGTGCGCAGCCCGTACGCGATGCCGCCGGCGCCGACGGTCTCCTGGCCGAGGACGCCCCGGTCGAGGGCGACGCGCTCGTCGGCGGCGCGGCCCTCCAGGCCGCCGACGCGGATGGCGGAGAAGACGAAGTCGGCGCCGCGCAGGGCGTCGTCGAGGTCGGTGGTGACGGTGACGGCCGGCGCGTCGGGGAAGGGCGCGGCCTGTTCGGCCAGGACCCGGGCGACGGCGTCCAGGCGGCCGGTGTCCAGGTCGTGGAGGGTGACCTCGGTGACCCGGCCCTCCGCGTGGTCGCGCAGGAGCGCGCCGTACACCAGCGGGACCCGGAATCCGCCGCCGCCGAGAATGGTGAGCCTCATACCTGAACCGCCTTCGCGCCGGCCTCCTGTGCGGCGCGGGTGGCCGGGGACGAGGAGGCATTGTTCACTGCTGCGTGGAGATCTTCCGAACACTAACGCGTGAGCCGGGCGGCGGGCGGCTCAGCGGGTGGCGCCCCGGGTGAAGCCGTTGTAGATGTAGCGCTGGAGGAAGAGGAAGGCGACGAGCGTGGGCAGGATGACCAGCACCGCTCCGGCCGAGATGTTCTCCCAGTGCGCGCCGAAGGGCCCCTTGAAGCGGAACAGCGAGGTGGAGATGGTGCCCAGCTCCTCGGACGGCATGTAGAGGAACGGGATGTAGAAGTCGTTGTAGACGGTGATGCCCTTGATGATGACGACGGTGGCGATGGCCGGCTTGAGCAGCGGAAAGATGATCTTCCGGTAGACGGTGAAGGCGTTGGCGCCGTCGAGCCGGGCGGATTCGTCGAGGGAGACGGGGATGCCCCGGATGAACTGGAGGAAGATGTAGATGGAGACGATGTCGGTGCCCATGTAGAGGACGATGGGCGCCCAGAGGGAGTCGAAGAGCCCGAAGCTGTTGACGATCTGGAAGGTCGCGACCTGGGTGGTCACCCCCGGCACCAGGGTGGCGATCAGGAAGAGCGCGACCACCGGCCGGCGCAGCCGGAAGTCGAACCGGTCGATGGCGTACGCGGTCATCGAGCCGATGACGACCGTGCCGGTGATGGCGAACAGCAGGATGAAGGCGGTGTTCCCGAACGCGCTGAGCATCCGGCCGTCGGAGAAGGCCGTCAGGTAGTTGGCGAAGTTGAGCGGGTCGCGGGGCGGGGTGAGCGCGCCGCTGCCGTCGGCCATCTCCTTGTCGGTCTTCAGCGAGGTCAGGAAGATGACCGCGAGCGGCAGCAGCACCACGACGGAGGCCACCACCAGGGAGAGGTACTTCGCCCCGGCGGCGAACCGCGCACGGGTCCTCATACGAGATCCACCTTGTCGTCCGGGACGAGACGGCGCTGCACCCAGGTCACGGCCAGGATGATCAGCAGCAGCACCACGGCGGCGGCCGAGGCGAGTCCCGTCTTGTTGAACTGGAACGCGAGCTTCACGGTCTGGATCACAAAGGTCTCGGTGCCGGTGGCACCGCCCGTCATGATGTACGGGATCTCGAACACCGACAGCGAGCCGGAGATCGAGAGGATCACACTGAGGCTGAGGATCGGCCGGATGCTGGGCGCGATGATGTGCCGGAACTGCTGCCAGCGGTTCGCGCCGTCCAGTTCGGACGCCTCGTACAGCTCGCTGGGGATGGACTGGATCGCACCGAGGAAGAGTACGAAGTTGAGCCCCATGAAGCGCCAGACGGAGACACCGGCCAGCGAGATGTTCGCGGAGGCCGGGGTACCGAGCCAGGCGTGTTCGGTGTGGAAGCCGAAGAGCGCGAGGAGCGAGTCGAGGGTGCCGCCGTCCTGGAAGAAGTAGAGGAAGACGAAGCCGATCGCGACCCCGTTGATCAGGTACGGGAAGAACAGCACACCCTTGAAGAAGTTGCGGAAGCGGGTGTGGAAGCTCAGCACGGTGGCGAAGTAGAGGGCCGCGGCGAGCTGGACGACGGAGGCCGCCAGGTAGTAGCCGCTGACGAAGAACACCTGGAACAGCTCGGGCCGGGTGAAGATGTCGACGTAGTTGTGGACCCCGGTGACCTTGAGGTCCGGGCTGACGCCGTCCCAGTCGGTGAAGCTGTACGCGATCATGTTGATGACCGGCGCGTAGGTGAAGACCACCAGGAGCGCCAGCGGGACGAGCAGGAAGAGCCAGGGGGTGACGCCCCGCCGGAGCCGGTCCCGCAGAGGGCGCGGCGCGGGAGACGGCGCCCCGCCCCGTACGGTCGGGTCCGTGGCCCGGCCCATCAGGAGCCCGTGGTCCGGGCCGCCTCGGTCCAGCGCTTGGAGAGATCGTCGAGGAATCCGTCCAGGCTGCCCTTCTTGGCGCCGCGGGCGAGATCGACGAGGTCCTGGCGGTAGTCCGGCTTCTTCAGCCCGATCTCGGCGGCGTTGTCGATGTCGTCGACGAGTGCGGCCTTCTCCTGGTCCAGCTCGATGAACCGCACCTTGTTGTCGGCGTACGGCTGGAGGACGTCCGGCATCGGGGCGCCCTTCAGGGGCGAGAGGGCCAGGTTGTCGGCGGCGTAGCCGGATTTCTCGGTGAACCAGTCGATCCAGGCGCGGGCGGCTTCCTTGTGGGGGGAGTTGACGTTGACCGCCTGTGCGTAGTCGGGTGCGGCGACGGCGCAGAACCGGCCGTCCACCTGGACCGGGAAGGGCATGAAGCCGATGTCGTCGGGGTTGGTGCCGGCCGTCTCCGCGGCGGCGCGGAACTGGCTGATCGCCCAGGAGCCGAGCCACATGGTGGCGATCTGTCCCTTGGCCAACTGGGGCTTGGAGCCTTCCCAGTTGGTGGTCGACGGGTCCTTCTCGACGAGTTTGTCGTGGACCATGTCGTACAGCAGGGTGTCGATGGTGCGCAGTTCGGAGCCCTGCGCCCAGGGGTCGTGGTCCACGAGGTCGTTGTTGGCCTGGATCGCGCAGCCGACCGAGCCCATCGCCTGGGTCCACTGGGTGAGCGGCCACATGTCCTTGAAGTTCGTGTAGTACGGGACCGCGTCCGTCTTGGCCTTGATCGCCTTGAGGCCGGTGAGGAACGCGGCGGGGGTGGTGGGCCAGTCGGTGATCCCGGCGTCCTGCCACACCTTCTTGTTGTAGAGGAAGCCGGGGGCCACCCCGAGCGGGCTCTGTCCGTAGACCTTGCCGCCCACCGTGGTGAAGGCGGTGAACTGGTACTTCTTCCCGCGTTCCGCCTGGGTGCCCAGAGAGGCGAAGAACTTGGGATAGTCGTTCTTCTTGACGGCACCGGGGATCATGAGGACGTCGCCGTAGTTCTTGGTGTTCATACGGATCTTGACCTCCCCCTCGTAGTCGGTGATGCCGTCGAACTTGACGGTCACCTTGGGGTAGATCTTCCGGAACTCCTCGGCGTACTTGTTCATCGTGCCGTCCTGCACCCAGTCGGTGCGGTGCGTCAGGACCGTGATCGCCCCGGAGACCTTCGCCGGATCGTCGGCGGCCTTCGCGTCGGCGCCCTCGGAGCTGGCTCCGCTGCCGGTGCAGCCCGAGACCAGCAGCGCCGCCGCGGCGAGCAACGCTGTGGCGGCGGTCTTCCGGTGCCTGCGTAAATTCATGACGGCCCTCTGCTCGGTGATACGCCTACGGGACGGCCGGCGGCGATCCCCGCGCCGCCCGACGCCGTGAAATTAAGGGCCCGGCAAACCGGGTGTCAATGGAGCTGCATTGCCTTTCTCCGCTTTCCGGTCAAGCGATATCCCGCGTTCCGTTTGTTCCGCTGAACCGGTTCAGCCGAATATGCCGAACGGCCGGGCGGGATGGCATCCTTGCGCGCAGTACGTGGCCGGAGAAGCGAGCCACCGCACCGGGAGAGGCAGCGCACCGTGAAGCGTCCCACCATGAACGACATCGCGCGCCGGGCGGGCGTCACCAAGGGCGCCGTCTCGTTCGCGCTCAACAACCGCCCGGGGGTGTCCGAGCCGACCCGGCGGCGCATCCTCGCCATCGCCGAGGAGCTGGGCTGGCAGCCCAACAGCGCGGCGCGCGCCCTGTCCGACGGCAGGGCGGGGGCGTTCGGGCTGGTCATCGACCGGCCGGCGCGCACGCTCGGCCTGGAGCCGTTCTTCATGCAGCTGATCTCCGGCATCCAGTCGGAGCTGATCGCCGACGCCACGCCGCTGGTCTTCACCATGGCCGAGGATCAGGAGGCCGAGATCGCCCTCTACCGCTCCTGGTGGGCCAGGCGCCGGGTGGACGGGGTCTTCCTGGTGGACCTTCAGGAGGACGACGCCCGGGTGCCGGTGCTGGAGGAGCTGGGGATGCCGGCGGTGGTCTTCGGGGCGCCGGCGGGCAGCGGGCGGCTGCCCGCGGTGTGGAGCGACGACGCCGCCGCCGTCACCACCGTGGTCCGGTATCTGGCCGGTCTCGGCCATCGCCGGCTGGCCCGGGTGGGCGGGCCCGGGCGGCTGCTGCACACGGCGATCCGCGGCGCCGCGTTCGACGCGGCGGTCGGCGAACTCGGGCTGACCGGGCGGACCGTGGAGGCCGACTACAGCGGTGAGGGGGGCGCGGCGGCGACCCGGGAGCTGCTCGGCGCGCCGGAGCGGCCGACCGCGATCGTCTACGACAACGACGTGATGGCCGTGTCCGGGCTGACCACCGCGCAGTCCCTGGGGCTGCGGGTGCCGGCCGATGTGTCGGTCGTGGCGTGGGACGACTCGGCGCTGTGCGAGCTGGTGCATCCGCCGCTGACCGCGCTGAGCAGGGACATCGCGGCGCACGGGGCGCAGGCGGCGCGGCGGCTGCGCGAGGCGGCGGGCGGCGGGGCGGTGGCGGACCTGGAGGACCCGGTGCCCCGGCTGACGGTACGGGGGAGCGTGTCGGCGCCGCGGCCCTGACGCGTTCCCCGTGGCTGAACCACGCGGCCGAACCACATGGCTGAACCGGTTTACCCGGCCGCGTCGCGAGGCTTGACGCTAAACCGGTACAGCGTTTGACTGGCACCGCGCTCCGTTTCCGCTCCCGTTCCGCGCTCGCCTTCCGTGTCCCCGTACTGAGGGAGATTCCAGAGATGCCGCGTCCCGCTGCCCGGATTTCCGCCGACGGCCGTCCCGTGACCTGGATCGGCGCCAATTTCTGGTCGCGTACCGGCGGCCCGCTCATGTGGCGTTCGTACGACGGCGAGGTGGTCGACGAGGAGCTGCGCGTGCTGCGCGAGCACGGGCTCAACATGACCCGGTCGTTCTTCTACTGGCCGGATTTCATGCCGGAGCCCGACCGGATCGACGAGGTGCTGTGCACGCGCTTCGCCGACTTCCTGGACCGGCACCGGGCGCTCGGGCTGACCACCGTCCCCACGTTCCTGGTCGGGCACATGTCCGGGGAGAACTGGGATCCGGCGTGGCGGGGCGGCCGTGATCTGTACACCGATGTGTGGCTGGTGGCCCGCCAGGCGTGGTTCGCCCGGGAGATGGCGGGCCGCTTCAAGGACCATCCGGCGGTCGCGGGGTGGCTGGTCTCCAACGAGATGCCGATCTACGGCAGACGCGACGCCGCCCGGGAGGAGGTCGCCGCCTGGGCGCAGCTCGTGGTGGACGCGGTACGGGCGTCGGGCGCCACGCAGCCGGTCTCGCTGGGCGACGGCGCCTGGGGGCTGGAGAACTCCGGGCACGACAACGGCTTCCGGCTGCGGGACTGCGCGGCGCTCACCGACTGGCTGGGGCCGCACGTCTACCGGATGGAGGACGATCCGGTGCGCCAGCACTACGCCGCCGCATGGGTCTGCGAGCTGACCGGGAGCTTCGGCAGGCCGGTGGTGCTGGAGGAGTTCGGGCTCACCTCCGACTTCGCGTCGGGGCCGCACGCCGCCCGCTACTACCGGCAGACCCTGCACAACAGTCTGCTGGCGGGGGCCACCGGCTGGATCGCCTGGAACAACACCGACTACGACGCGCTGCGCGGACAGCCGCCGTACTCGCACCACGCGTTCGAGATGCACTTCGGTCTTACGGACAGCGCCGGCGCCCCCAAACCCCAGCTGCGCGAGGTGCGTTCGTTCGCCGAGCTGCTGGAGCGGGTGGACTTCGGGCGCTGCTTCCGGCCGGACACCGGCACCGCGCTGGTCGTCTCGTCGTATCTGGACACGCTGTACCCGTTCACCCGGGCCGAGGACCGGTCGTATGTGGAGCGCACCGGCCGGCAGGCGTGGATCGCGGCGCGGCTGGCGGACGCGCCGGCGGCCGTGGTGCGGGAGAGCGACGGGATCGCGGACGGCCACCGGCTCTATCTGCTGCCGTCGGCGAAGCAGCTGCTGTCGGCGAGCTGGTACCGGCTGGAGGAGCTGGCCCGGGGCGGCGCGACGGTCTATGTGTCGTACTCCCCCGGCGCCCACGAGGAGCAGCGCGGGCCGTGGTACGCGCATCTGGACCAATTCTTCGGTGTGCGGCACCAGTTGGAGTACGGGCTGGTGAATCCGGTCGAGGACGACGAGGTGACGCTGACGTTCGGACGCCCGTTCGGCACGCTCGCGGCGGGCGACACACTGCGGTTCCGTACGGCGGGCACCGAGCACAGCCGGGTCTTCCTGCCGGTGGTGCCGGACGGCGCCGAGGTGCTCGCCACGGACGGCCGGGGCCGCCCGGCGCTGCTGCTGCGCGAGGTGGGCGAGGGCAGTGTGGTGCTCTGCGTCTATCCGCTGGAGCACATGGCGTCCGTGACCCCGCGGGTCAACCCGGAGGATACGGTCGCGCTGTACGACGCGCTGGCCGCGCACGCGGGGGTGGACCGTCCGGTGACGGTGGCGGACCCCCGGGTGGCGGTCGATCTGCTGGAGCACGCGGACGGGCACCGGTTCGTCTGGCTGGTGAGCCAGGGCCGGGAGGAGGTACGGGTGAGGCCGGCCGTAGCGGCCGGGCTGCTGCTGACCGGGCTGGACGGCACGCCGGCCGACGAGGTGGTGCTGGAGCCGTACGGGGTGCGGGTGCTGCGGCTGGAGCGGCGGTAGCGGGATCCCCGGCGGAGCACCGCCGGGGATCCCTGGCCGGGCCGTCCGCTCAGGAGGCGGCCGGGCTCACCGCCGGTGCCGGGTCGCGGGTGTACCGCAGTGTGCCTGCGGTGGCGAGCGCGAGGACCATCAGCAGGGCGCTGACCCACAGCGGTGCCCGGAAGCCGTACCCTCCGGCGATCGCGAGCCCGCCGAGCCAGGGGCCGAGCGCGCCGCCCACGTTGAACGCGGCGGTGGCGAACGCGCCGGCCATGACCGGGGCGCCGGGGGCCCGGTGGAAGACCCGGGAGATCAGAGCGGTTCCGGTGCCGAACGCGAGCATCCCCTGGACGAGGACACAGCCGACCGCCGCGACCGGATTCCCGGCGGTCAGCGCGAACACGCCCCAGCCGACGGCGAGCGCGGCCGTGCCCGCCACGATGATCCGGTCGGGGCGGGCGGCCCCGCCGGTGATCCGGCCGGCGAGGGTGACCCCGATGAACGAGCCCACGCCGAACAGGGCGAGGATGCCGGGCACCTGGCCCGCGCCGACTCCGGTGACCCGGGTGACCAGCGGTTCGAGGTAGGAGAACGCGCAGAACGTGGCGCCCTGGACGAACGCCATCATCAGCAGCGTCAGCAGCAGCCGGGGAGCGGCCAGCGCGCGCAGTTCGCCGCGCACCCCCGGGCCGGCGGGCGCCGACCGCCCGCGGGGCAGCACCCGCGCGAGGGCAAGCAGCGCCGGTACGGAGACCAGCGCGACGGCCCAGAACGCGGCCCGCCACCCCCACCGCTCCCCCAGCATCGCCCCGGCGGGCACTCCGGCGACACAGGCGAGCGTGACACCGCCGACCACGACCGAGGTGGCGCGGGCCCGGGCCGCGGGCTCGACCATGCCGAGTGCGGTGGCGAGCGCGACGGCCCAGAACCCGGCGTTGGCGAGCGCGCCGACGACGCGGGTCGCGAGCAGGACCCCGTAGCTGGTGGTGAGGGCGCCGGCGACATGGACGGCGATGAACACACCGAGGAAGGCCAGCAGCGCGCGGCGGCGCGGCCAGCGGCTGCCGAGGGCCGCCATCAGCGGCGCGCCGACGACCATCCCGACGGCGAACGCCGAGGTGAGCAGCCCGGCGGCCGGGATGGACACGTCCAGGTCGCGGGCGATGCCGGACAGCAGTCCGGACAGCATGAACTCCGAGGTGCCCTGGGCGAAGACCGCCAGCCCGAGCACGTATACAGCGAATGGCATGAAGAGACCCCAAGTCCCGTGGGACGTCCGAGTGGCAGGACAGTGCGCGCGGTACGGGGTGGGGAGGCGTGCCGGGCCCGCCGGGCGCGCGAAGGCGCCCGGCGGCAACACGGCGGAGTGTCCGGAGAGTTCACGGACGGAGCAGGAGCCCGACGCGGAGGGCGTCGGTCCTGGGAACCCACCCCGGGCGGTCCGGCGACGGCCGTACCACGAGGCTCACCGCGGCCGTGGCGGCGCGCGGTGTCGGCTCAGCGGTGGTGCGGCCACCGGCGGACGGCCGGTGGCCGGCGTCTGTCGGCTTCGGGGGTGGTCATGATCGCCGAACGTATCAGCGGGGAGCGCGCCCGCGCCACCCGTTTACGCGGGCACCGCGCGGACCGCGCGTTCGACGGCGTCCGTGAAGTGGCGCAGCCCGTCGGTGCTGTAGGCGATGAAGAGGTTGGGCTCGATGAGTTCCAGCTCCATGAGGACCGGGGAGCCGTCGTCGGCGAGCGCCATGTCGACCCGGGCGACGAGCGGCCGGTCCTGGCCCGGGATCGCGTCCAGCGCCGCGGTGGCCAGTGCGGTCTCGGCGGGGGTCGGCCGGTGCGTCCGGAGGTCGGGGTGGGCGACCCTGGCGTTGTCGACGACCCCGATGTCGGTGAGGACGGGCCCCTTGCGCAGGGCATGGCTGAGGACACCGCCGAAGAAGACGAGGGCGCGCTCCCCCTCGGCGATCCTGGGGAGGTAGGGCTGCACCATCACGGTCGCCCCCGCGGCGTGCAGCGCGGCGACATGCCGCCGCGCCGCGCCGGTGGGACCTTCGGCGTACCGGGCGGTGTCGCGGGCGCCGGAGGAGACCGTCGGCTTGACCACGTACTCCCCGCGCCCGGGCAGGGCGATGGCGTCGCCGGGCGCGAGGAACGTGGTCGGCACGGTCGGGACACCGCGGTCCGCGAGGTCCCCGAGATAGCGCTTGTCGATGTTCCAGCGTATGAGGCCGGCCGCGTTGTGGAGCCGGGTCACGGCGCCGACCCGGTCCGCCCAGGAGAGGTACGCGGCCGAGCGGTCGCCGTAGTTCCAGGTGGACCGGATCACCACGCAGTCGGCGGCCGACCAGTCGTATCCCTCGGCGTCCCACGGCACGGCGGTGGCGTCCAGGCCGCGGGCGCGCAGCGCGTCCACCATGAGGGGGAGATCGATGTCGTACTCGATCCCCACCGCCGCCGTGGCCAGGACCACGCGTCCCCGTCGCACCGCACGCATCGCCATCTCCTTCGTCATCTCCCTCGCCCGCCATGACACGGGTGCACACACGAGTGCCGAGCGTATGCCTTCCCGATCATGGACATGAAGCGAGTTGTCGCGGCCCGGGGAGGTCCCGGCGCAGCGCGGGGGCGATGTCGCTCTGGAAGAGTTCCAGCGTCTCCCGGTGCTGATCGGCGGTCAGCCCGGCGCGGTCGGCCTGGAGATGGGTCACCTGGTGGCCGAACCGTTCGTGGTAGCGGTGGACCTTGTCGATGATCTGCTGGGGACTGCCGATGAGGGCGGAGCTGCGCTCGACGAAGTCCTCCAGCGTGGGGAAGACCGGTTCCAGGCCCATCCGGGTCTGGAGCGCGAGCCGGGCCTCGAAGAGCGGCCGGAAGGTGCGGAGCGCCTCCTGCGAGGTGCGGGCCGCGTAGAAGCCCGCGGTGCCGGCGCCCACGACGGCCGCCGCCGGGTCGTGGCCGTAGTGTGCCCAGCGCTCCCGGTAGTGGCGGATGAGTGCGGCGTACGGCTCGATCGGGTTCGTGACATTGGCGGAGAAGATGGGGTCGCCCCACTTGGCGGCGAGGTCGACGGACCGTTCGCTGGTGGCGCTGCCGTGCCAGACGCGGACCGGGCGCTGGAGGGGGCGCGGCCAGACCTCGGCGTTCACCAGCGGCGGGCGGAACCGGCCCGACCAGGTCACCTTCTCCTCGCGCCACAGCCGGCGGAAGAGTTCGTAGCTCTCGATGTTGCGGTCCCACTGGTCCTCGGGCGTGACGTCGAACAGGTCGCGCTGGGCGGCGCCGTTGCCCTTGCCGATGATGAGTTCGAGGCGCCCGCCGGAGAGGTGGTCGAGGGTCGCGTAGTCCTCGTAGGCGCGCACCGGGTCGAGGAGGCTGAGGGTCGTCACGGCGGTGAAGAGCCGGATGGTGGAGGTGCGCGCGGCGATGTGGCTGAGGACGACGGGCGGCGAGGAGGAGATGAAGGGGCGCTCGTGGCGCTCGCCGACTCCGTAGCCGTCGAAGCCCAGCTCCTCGGCGAGGACGGCGTTGTCGACGACTTCGCGGAGCCGGTCGGTGGTCGAGGCACTCTCGCCGGTGACCGGGTCGGGGACATGGGTGATGAGGGTGATCAGCAGGAACTTCATGCGGGTGTACGTCCTTCCGCCGGGTGGCGTACGGGGGTGGAGCCGGGAATCGCGTCGAGCAGCTGCCGGGTGTAGGCGTGCCGCGGGGTGTCGAACACCTCGGCGGCCGTGCCGGATTCGACGATCCGGCCGGCGCGCATCACGGCGATCCGGTCCGCGACGGCCCGTACGACGCCGAGGTCGTGGGAGATGAACAGATAGCTCAGGCCCAGCTCCCGCTGGAGGTCGGCCAGGAGGTCGAGGACCTGGGCCTGGGTGGAGACGTCCAGCGCGGAGACTGGCTCGTCGCAGACCACCAGATCGGGGCGGAGCGCGAGGGCGCGGGCGATGGCGACGCGCTGGCGCTGGCCGCCGGAGAGTTCGGCGGGGCGGCGGGTGGCGTGGCCGGCGGGGAGGCCGACCTGCTCCAGGAGTTCGGCCGCGCGGGCGCGGTGGGCGCGGTGGCGGGAGCGGGAACGGTGGAAGAGGTCGCGGGCTCTGCCGGGCTCCGTGTCGCCGTCACCGTCGCCCGGGAAGGCCCGCAGGGGCTCGGTGATGATGTCCTCGACGCTCAGCCGGGGACTGAGTGAGCTGTACGGGTTCTGCTGGACGAGCTGGAACCGGCGGCGCAGCAGGCGCAGTTCCTCGCGGCCGGCGCTGTGGAGGGGCACGCCGTCGAAGGTGATCCGGCCGCCGGTCGGCCGCTCCAGGGCCATCACCAGGCGGGCGGTGGTCGACTTGCCGGAGCCGGACTCACCGACGACGGCGAAGGTCTCGCCGCGTCCGATGCGGAAGCCGACGCCGTCGACCGCGCGGAACCGGAAGGGGGAGCCGTCTGGGCGCCGGGAGTCGAACTCCTTGACCAGATCGACGGCCTCGACCAGGTGCTGTCCGGACGGGTCCTGGCCGGCGGACTTCACCGGCGGCGCCGCCGGGCGGGGGCGCGCCGGGGAGGTACGCGCCGGGGTGGTGCGGCGGCCCGGGATGCTGCCGACGAGCAGCCGGGTGTACGGGTCGACCGGGTCGGTGAGGACCTGTGCGGCCGGCCCCTGTTCGACCACGGTGCCCCGGGAGAGGACGACGATGTGCTGGGCCCGGTCGGCGGCGACGGCCAGATCGTGGGTGACGAGCAGGACCGCCGTGCCCGACGCGCGCCGCAGGGCGTCCAGATGGTCGAGGACCTGGCGCTGGACGGTGACGTCGAGGGCGCTGGTGGGTTCGTCGGCGACGATCAGCCGGGGCGAGCAGGCCCGGGCGATACCGATGAGCACCCGCTGCCGCATGCCGCCGGAGAGTTCGTGCGGGTACTGGCGGGCGCGGCGGGCCGGTTCGTCGAGGCCGGCGTCGCCGAGGATCTCCACGGCGCGGGTGCCGGCCCCGGCGCGGGTGGCGAGGCCGTGGACGCGCAGGGCCTCGGCGATCTGCCGGCCCACGCGCTGGGTGGGGTCGAGGGAGACGGTCGGGTCCTGCGGTACGTAGCCGATGTCCCGGCCGCGCAGGGCCCGCAGGGCGCGGCGCGGCAGCCCGAGCAGATCGGTGCCCTCGAAGGCGGCGGTGCCGGATTCGACGCGGGCGCCCGGTGGCAGCAGGCCCAGGACGGCGAGCGCGGTGGTGCTCTTGCCGGAGCCCGACTCGCCGACCAGGGCGACGACCTGCCCGGCGGGGACGTCGAAGCCGACATCCCGAACAGCGGTGTGGCGGGGGCCGGCACCGGGTCCGTACGACACGGTGAGGCCGCGCACGGACAGGGCGGGCGAGTCCACCGCAGGCTCCGGGCCCGGACTCGGACTCGGACTCGGGGGGCTGGTCATGGCTGCCTCCGCTCACGGGAGATGCGGTTGACGGAGAGGACGACGGCGACCACGACGAGACCCGGGACGGTGGTGAGCCACCACGCGGTCTCCAGATAGTCCCGGCCGCCCGCGACGAGGGCGCCCCACTCGGGCTGGGGCGGGGGTTCGCCGTAGCCGAGGAAGCTGAGTCCCGCGATGGACAGGAGCGAGGTGCCGAACTCGATGGTGGCCAGTACGACGGCGGGGCGGCGGGCGTTGGGGACGACATGGCGGAGCAGGACCGTGCCCGGCCGTACGCCGCCGGCGCGCGCCGCCTCGACGTACCCCGTGCCGCGTACCCGCAGCACCTCGCTCCGTACGGTTCTGGCGAAGCCGGCGACACCGGCGATGCCGACGGCGACGGCGACCTTGACGGAGCCGTGGCCCAGGACGGTGATGATGGCCATGGAGAGCAGCAGACTGGGAATGGCCAGCAGCACATCGCAGAGCCGCATCACGAGATCGTCGAGGATCCCGCCGAAGTAGCCCGCGAGCAGGCCGAGCAGCGAGCCGACGACGACGGACAGGGTGACGGCGACGGCCACCCCGTTCAGGGAGAGCCAGGCGCCGTACACGACGCGCGCGTACAGGTCCCGGCCGAGGTGGTCCGTGCCGAAGACATGTCCCGCGCCGGGCGGCAGCAGCTTGTCGCCGGGGTCGCCGACGAGTGGATCGGCCGAGGTGAACAGGGTGGGCGCGAGGGCCCACAGCAGGACGAGGGCCACCACCGCCCAGGCGAGGGCGAGCCCCGGGGCCGGCGCGCGGCGCGGCAGGAGGCGGCGGAGCGGGAACCGGCGCGGGCGGGCCCCGCCGGGTGCGGGAGTGGAAGCGGCCGGCGCCGGTGTGCCGGGGGCGGCCGGGGCCTGCGTACGGACGCTCACGCCGTCACCGCCCGCAGCCGGATCCGGGGGTCGAGCACACCGTAGAGCAGATCCACGGCGAGGCTGACGGTCACGAAGACCAGCGCCGAGAGCAGCACGATGCCCTGGACGACCGGGACATCGCGGGCGGAGACGGCGAGTTCGGCGGTCTGGCCGAGTCCGCGCCGGGAGAAGACGGTCTCGGTGAGCACCGCGCCGCCCAGCAGCTGGGCGACCCAGACGCCGACCGTGGTGAGCGTGGGCAGCGCCGCGTTGCGCAGCACATGCCGGGTGAACAGACGCACCGTGCCCACTCCTTTCGCGCGCAGCACCTGCACGTAGGGCTCGTCGAGGGTGGCGGCCAGCGAGGCGGAGAGCACCTGGGCCGTGACCGCCGCCAGCGGGACGGCCAGGGTGAACGCCGGCAGGACGAGTGTGTCGAGGCCCTCGTCGCCGAAGGCCGGGAAGAGTCCCCAGCGGAAGGAGAGGAACTGGAGCAGGATCAGCCCGATCCAGAACGTCGGCATGGCGACCCCCAGCGCGGGCAGCGCCTGGAGCGGGCCGCGCAGCCAGGGGGCGTGGACCGTCCGGATGAGTACGGCGAGGCCGACGCCGAGGAGGACGCCAAGCACCAGACCGGCGCCGGCCAGCACGAGTGTGGGCGGCAGGGAGCCGCTCAGCACGTCGGCGACGGGGATCCGCTGCTGGAGCGAGTCGCCGAGGTCCAGGTGGAGCAGCTTCCACAGCTGGTCGCCGTACTGGACGAGGGCGGGCCGGTCGGTGCCGAACTCGGCGCGCAGTGCGGCGATTTGTTCCTTCGGCATGGTCTGCGCGGCCTCCTGGCCGAGCATCATCTCCACCGGGTCGCCGGGGACGATGTAGAGCAGCAGGAACGTTCCGGTGAACGCCGCCCACAGCACGAGGGCGGCGGACACCAGACGTCGTCCGAGGTAGCGGACCATCAGCGGGCCAGCGCCGCGTCGTACAGCAGGATCCGGGAGGCGGAGTCGTAGCGGACGCCGCTCACCCGGTCCGCGATCCCGACGACCTGGGTGAGCTGGCTGAACGGGAAGGCGTAGCTCTGCTCGATGAGGATCTTCTGCGCCTCGGCGGCCAGTTCGTGGCGCTTGGCGGGATCGGTGGTGCGCCGTCCCTGGTCGTACAGCTTCTCCAGCTCGGCGGCCTTGGGCGCGCCGGTGGTGAGCCAGTCCAGGTTGGTCGCCCGGGTGGAGAACATCGAACGCAGGATGTCGGGGTCGGGGCGGCTCACCGAGGTGGAGCGCAGGTCGTAGTCGCCCTTCGGGGAGAGCGCCTGGTACTCGGCGGCGGTGACCTGATTGAGCCTCAGATCGATTCCTGCGCCGCGCAGTTGCTGCTGGACGGCCTCGATCACGTTGGGCTGGTAGAAGTAGAGCAGGCTGACCGCCAGCTTCTTGCCGTCCTTGACGCGGATCCCGTCGGAGCCGGTCTTCCAGCCGGCGCCGTCCAGCAGCTTCTTCGCCTCGGCGGTGTCGGTGGCGAGCAGGGCCGAGGTGTCGGTGAAGCCCGGGGTGGTGGCGCCGAGGATGCTCGTGGCCACTCCGTACGACGGGGAGAGCACCGAGTCGGCGATCTGCTTCCGGTCGACGGCGAGCTGGAACGCCCGCCTGACCGTGGGGTCCTGGAGCGGCCCCGACCGCTTGAGGTTGGGGGCGGCGCCGATGACGATGCCCGGGTTGACCCGGCTGAGCAGGGTGAACCCCGCGTCCTCCAGAGGCTTCTCGTCCTGCGGCAGCAGGGTCGTCGCGATGTCCACCTGGCGGGACTTGAGACTGCCGGAGCGCACACCGGGTTCGGTCACGACGTTGTAGGTGACCGTGGAGAGATGGGCGGCGCCGGAGTGTTCGGCCAGCTCGGAGGGCCAGGCGTACTCCGCGCGCCGGGTGAGGGTGACGCTGGAGTTGGGCGCGTAGGCGGTGAAGGTGAACGGGCCCGAGCCGATCAGGCCCTTGCCGGTGCAGCGGTCGGCGAGGGAGGTGCTGAGGCTCGCCGGGGAGAGCAGTCCGAGGGTGGGCGAGGCGACGGCCATCAGGAACTGGGCGTTGGGCTCCTTGAAGCGGACGGTGAGGTTACGGGCGTCCTTGACATCGGTGCCCGCGTAGCCGAGGAGGTACTGCGCGCCGAAGGGCGACTTGGCGCCGGCGGCGACCACCGCGTCGAAGTTGGCCTTGACCGCGGCGGCGTCGACGGGGCTGCCGTCGGAGAAGGTGGCGCCCTCGCGCAGGTGGAAGGTGAAGCTCTTGGCGTCGGGGGCGGCCTTCCAGGTGTCGGCGAGCCAGCCGGTGAATTCGCCGGTCCTGGGGTCCTGGTCGAGGAGGGAGTCGACGAGCTGACGGTAGATGACGGCGCTGGCGATCAGGGTGGCCTGCTGGGGGTCGAGGCAGACCGGGTCGGCGTCGATGGCGATCTTCAGGGCGCCGCCCTCGGCGGGCTTGCCGGCGCCGGCGCCCTTTCCGCTGCCTCCGCCGTCGCCGGAGGAGGAGCAGGAGACCAGCAGGGTGGAGGCGAGGGCGGCGGCGACGGTGACCGCGCCGGCTCTGCGCAGGCGGGCGGTGAGGAAGGGCATGGCAAGGGTCCTTTCGGCGGGTCCGGGCGGTCCGGACGTCCGTGAAGGGGGTGCGGTGCGGGAAGGTGCGAGGGGCGGCGGTACGGGGGCGCGCGTCAGAGGGCGTCGGGCCCGGCCGGCTCTGCCTGCTCGGCGCGGAGCACGCGGCGCAGTTCGTCGGTGTTGTCGTACGAGAAGCCGCGGGTGCCCGCCTCGATCTCGCCCAGCAGCCGGCCCAGCGCCGTGCCGGCCGTCAGCGGGACGCCGTGGCGGGCGGCGAGGGCGGGGAAGGGGTCGGGGTGGCCGGGGGCGGGGTGTTCGCGGGGGCGGTGGCGGACGGCGAGGTCGCGGAAGACGCCGCTGCGGTCCTTGGGCTGGGTGCGCAGCCACGCCACGAGCCGGTCCAGCGCGGCCTCGCGCACCTCGGCGCTCGCCGCGTCGCCGAAGGCGTACGGCTCGTACGCGTCGAACGCCTCCAGCGCGATGCCGGCGCGGACGGCGGTCTCGGTGCTCTCGCGGGCGACGGCGGCGGCGAGGTCCCGGTAGCGGTCGACGGTCCCGGCGATGGGCGCGTCCACCAGGGTGGTGACGCCGAGGATCGCGCCGAAGCCGCGCTTGGCCCAGCGGTAGCCCGCCAGGTTCGCGGTGGCTGTGACCGGTCCGTACGCCCGCAGGTGGGCGGCGAGTTCGAGGACGCGGCCGTCGGGCGCGCCGCCGTCGGGCAGGCCGACGGCGAGGGCGCCGGGGCCGCCGTCACGGATGATCCCGGGTTCGAGGTAGTCGGCGAAGATATTGACGAAGACGCCCAAGGTGCGCTCGGGGCCCACGTGCTGGGCGATGACGGGTTCGTTGGGGCCGTTCTGCGCGGAGGCGATCCAGCCGTCGGGCGCGAGGCGCGGCGCGGCCCAGGCGGCGGCGGCCTCGGTGTGCTGGGACTTGGTGGCGAGGATGACCCGGCGCAGTCCGGTCGGATGGGCGGGGGCGTCGTCGGGTGTGTGGGCGGCGGCGATGTCCGTACGGTCGTCCGTGCCGTCCGGGCGCCGTACGCGCAGTCCGTTCGCGCGCAGGGCGGCGACATGGGCGGTGTCGGTGTCGATCAGGGTGACGTGGTGGCCTGCCCGGGCGAGGGCGAAGCCGAGGGTGGCGCCGATCGCTCCGGCGCCGACGACGGTGTAGTCGGTGGGATAGGGGGTCGGGTACGGGCCTGGGTGGCTCATGAGGTTCCTTCGTCGAGGAGGGGCCGGGGGTCCCGCTGCCAGTCCGTCGGGGCCGGCCAGTGCTGGGGCAGCGCCGTCGTACCGGCCGAGGAGCCGCCGTCCACCGGGAGATCGGCCCCGGTGATCCAGGCGGCGCCGTCCCCGAGCAGGAAGCGGACGGCGGACGCGATGTGCGCGGGGTCGGCCGGTCCCGGCAGCAGGGAGCCGGAGACGGCGGCGGCGTACGCGGGGGTGACGGGGTTGACGGGGCTCGCGACGGCGACGAAGCCGGGCGAGACGGAGTTGACCCGGATGCCGTGCCCGCCGAGTTCGACGGCGGCGGCCTTGGTGGCCATCACCAGCGCCGCCTTGGAGGTGGCGTAGTGCGCGGCGCCGGGGCGGGCCCGGCGGGCGGCGCCCGAGGCGATGTTGACGACGGCCGGGGTGCGTCCGGCGGCCACGGCGTGCCGGGCGAGCCGCTGGGTGGCCAGCAGCGCGGCCCGTACGTTGATGTGCTGGACCCGGTCCCAGCTCGCGGCGGTCAGCTCGGCGAAGGGGATCGCCGGGTAGATCCCGGCCGCGTTGACCAGGCCGTCCACGGGGGCCGCCGCCCAGGCGCGGTCGACGGCCCCGGCCGGGAAGTCCGGGTCCGCGAGGTCTCCGGCGAGCGCGGTGACGGGGACGCCGTACCGCTCGCGCAGGGCGTCGAGGGTGGTGCGCAGGGCGTCGGCGCGCAGATCGACGCCGGTGATCCGCCAGCCGTGCGAGGCCAGTTCGGCCGCGACGGCGGCGCCGATCCCGGAGGCGGCGCCCGTGACGACCGCGTGCGGGGGTGCCTGCCGGGGTGCTGCTGCCGTACCGCTGCCGCTCATCGGGCGCTCTCCAGGACGTGGGCCGCTATCTGCTGGTGCGTCGCGAACCACACCGGTCCCGACGCGGTGATGTGCCGGAGGAGCTCGTCCAGGAGCCAGGCCCGGGACCGGTGGCCGGAGATGGCGGGGTGCAGGGTGAGCTGGAAGAGCCCGCCGTCGGCGCGGGCGCCGTCGAACTCGTCCGTCCAGATCCGCAGCACCTCGCGCGGCGGGGTGTACGGGCGCAGTCCTGCGTAGCGGGCCATCGCGAAGTAGGGCGCGTCGTCGCGGATCCACTCGACGGGGATCTCGACGATGCCGGTGGGTTCGCCGGCGGCGAGCAGTTCGTACGGTTCGTCGGCGGCCATCAGCGAGGAGTCGTACGCGAAGCCGAGTTCGCGGATGATCCCCAGGGTGTGGTGGGAGAAGTCCCAGGACGGGGTGCGGATGCCGGTGGGCCGGACGCCCGCGAGCCGTTCGAGGGTGTCCAGGCTGCGCAGGGTGAGGTCGCGTTCGTCGGTGTGTCCGAGGTGGGTGTTGCGTTCGTGGATCCAGCCGTGCACACCGATCTCGTGTCCGGCGGCGCGGTAGGCGGTGATCTCCGCCGGGTGCAGCAGCGCGGACACGGCCGGGACGAAGAAGGTGGCGGGGACGCGGTGGCGCTCCAGCAGGGCGAGCAGCCGGGGTACGGCGACGCGGGCGCCGTACTCACCGGCGGCGAGCAGGCCGGGGCTGGTGTGTCCGTCGCGCAGGGCCGGGGTCTCGTGGTCGCTGTCGAAGGAGATCGCCACGGCGACGGCGGCGCCGCCGGGCCAGTGGCTCGGGGTGAGGTCGCGCCCGGCGCGCACGCGTCCGACGGCTTCGCGCCAGACGGACTCGTCCCACTGCCAGGGTTCGGGTGCCTGATCGGTGCTCATCGCCTGTCGTCTCCCTCTTCCACGGAACCGTGTGAGCCGTGTGAGCCGTCGGATCCGTCGGGGCCCGCCAGGAAGGACCGCACGGTGTCCTCCAGCGCGAGCGTGGTCAGCCGCAGGCTCTCGACGTCCACGTGTTCGTCGTCGCCGTGGAAGAGCTTGCGCGTCCGGCCGATGTCCCAGTCGGGCCCGTACAGACCGAAGCCGTACGCGACTCCCCCGGCGTCCCGCACGAAGCGGGCGTCGGTGCCGCCTGCGGTGAGGGTCGGCAGCGGCTGTGCGCCGGGGACCTGTCTGCGGATCGCGTCGCCGATCGCCCCGTAGAGCCGGCCGGCGGGCGACTGCGAGGCGGTGCGCCGGCCGAGCGGTTCGATCTCGACCGAACCGGCCAGATCGACCAGGGCGGCGCGGAGTTCGGCGTCGGCCTCCGCCTCGTCCTGGCCGGGGAGGCCGCGGATGTCGATGTCGACGACGGCGCTGCCGGGGATGACGTTGAGCTTGTCGCCGGCCGTGATGACCGTGGGGGCGAAGGTGAGGTGGGTGAGGGCGTGGGCGAAACGGGCCGCGTCGCCGAGGTGGTGGAGGTGGTCGTCCAGGGTGGCCGGGTCGAGCAGTCCTGCGGTGACCTCGGGCGGCAGCCCGGCGGCGCTCACGTAGTCGTGCCAGCGCTCGTCGGTACGGGCGGCCGGCCGGTGCGCGGCGACGCGGAGCGCGGCCTCGGCGGCGAGCAGCACGGCGTTGCGCGCGCCCCAGGGCATGGAGCCGTGTCCTGAGCTGCCCCGGACCCGGAGCCGGCGCGGGAAGGAGCTCTTCTCGCCCACCGTGACGGTGACGGCCCGGGGTCCGACGCGGGCGCCCGCGCTCTCGGTGAGGGCGTGGTCCCAGGGGATGAGTCCGGGGCGGTGCTCGGCGATCCAGCCCGCGCCGAACCGGCTGCCCGCCTCCTCGTCGGCCACCGCGGCGAAGACCAGGTCGCCGGCGAGCCGTCGGGGCGAGCGGGCGACGGCCCGGGTGACGACCGCCATCGCGGCGGTCAGGTTGAGCATGTCGATGGCGCCGCGGCCCCAGACGACGCCGTCGCGGACCTCGCCGGAGAACGGGTCGCGGGACCAGTTGCGGGCGTCGGCCGGTACGACGTCGGTGTGGCCGAGCAGGGTGAGGGCGGGGACGCGCGGGTCGTACCCCGGCACCCGGAAGACCGTGCTGACCCGGCCGGGGAGGGGTTCGACGCTCGCCACCTCCACCGCCGCGCCGGAGAGGTACTCGGCGAGGGTGGCGGCGTTGCGGACCTCGCCGCCGGAGTCCGGACGCCCGTCGTTGACACAGGCGTTGCGGATCAGCGCCGAGAGCAGGTCGACCGTGTCCTGCGGGGGTGCGGCGGGTTGCCGTTCGGGGCTCATGACGCCTCATCCTGAGCGCGTATCCACACGGGTTCAAGCGGATACATATGTAAACTGTGTGAACTCGCGTGCGCCCGTACGCGTTCATGACGGCCCGCTCGGCATGATGGGGCGGGTGAGGAGGCATCTCGATGAGTCCACGACTGCCGGCGGGCCGGACCGCGGCGGACCCGGCCACCGCCACCGCGGCGCGCGCGTCCACCGCGGCTCCGGAGCGCGAGCCCGCCGCGGACTCCGGGGCGCAGCAGTACCGGCAGTTGCGCAAGGACCTGGTCAGTGGCGCGATCGACCCCGGATCCCTGCTGCTGGAGACCACACTCAGCGCCCGGTACGGGGTGTCGCGCACCCCCATCAGGGACGCGCTCGGCCGGCTGGAACAGGACGGTCTGGTGGAGCGGGTGGCACGCGGCTACCGTGTGCGGGTCGCCACCGCCGAGGACATCCTGGAGATCTACGAGGCCCGGATCTCGCTGGAGGCGACGGCGGCGGGCTCGGCGGCGCTGCGCCGCACCGAGCTGGATCTGGCCCGGCTGACCCACCATCACCAGCGGCTGCTGGAGGCGACCGAGGTCACGGACGTCACGTCGGTCAACGCGTGTTTCCACGAGGCGCTCTGGCTCGCGGGCCACAACGCGACCGTCGCGGGGCTGCTGGACCGGCTGGTGACCCAGATGCGGCTGTTCGACCGGGCGCCGACCGCCGCCCCCGAGAACCGCGAACTCACCCACGAGGAACACGAACGCATCCTGCGCGCCGTGCGCGAGCACGACCCGGAGGCGGCGCGCCGCGAGGTCGCCGCGCATCTGGGCCGCAACCGCGACGTACGGCTCGCGGGGCTGGCCCGGCATCCGCTCTGACGGTCCGCCGGCTCCCGTGCCGCGCGGGCACGGCAGCAGCACATCCATCGAACCCTGTACGGAAGAGGCTCCCGGCGTGACCGACATCCCCGCCACCCCGACCACCCCCACGGCGTCCGAGGCATCCGGCACCGCGCCTGTCACCCTCCTGCACGGCCCCGGCGACGAGCAGCTGCTCGTCGGCGTACGCCACTTCGACCGGCCGTTCCTGTTCAGCGTCGCGCTGGAGCAGGGGGCGGGCTCCAGCGATCTGTGGCTGGACCGCGGCCGGATCGGCAAGGTGCGGGTGGCGGAGTTCCGCAGGCTGGCCGGGCGCGTGCTGCTGGTCCTGCGCAACAAGCACTTCCTGGCCGGCGGGGATCCGGCGGCGGCGCGGGCCGGCGCGGAGTCCTTCGCGCAGTCCGTGGTGTGGAGCGCGCCGGTGCTGCGCGAGGAGGCGGACGGCGTGGCCGTCGTGGACGCGACCGGGCTGGTGCTCGGCGACCACGACCGGGTGGCCGAGCACCTGGCGGAGCGGGAGCAGGGCGCGTACGAGGTCGACGAGGCGGCGAGTTTCCCGCTGGCCGACCGGTCCCGTACCGGCCCGTCGGGGACGCGGCTCGCCGCGCTGGTCACCTTCCGCGGCCCCGGCCTGGGCGCGGCGCTGCGGACGGTGGCGCCCGATCCGCGCGCGCTGAGCCTCGTCCAGCATCTGCGGTTCACCCCGCTGCCCGAGCCCGCGCTGCCGGCCCGCCGCTACCACCCGGGCTCCGGCGGTTACGGGATCGGGCACGAGGACCACGCGCTGGTGGGGACCGGGAACCGGCAGGTGAAGCTCCAGCCCCGGTTCCGGACGGCGGAGCCGGTCGTCTTCCAGGTCGACCCCGCGATTCCGGAGCCGCTGCGCACGGCGGTCGTGGAGGGCGGCAACTGGTGGCGGGAGGCGTTCGCGGCGGCCGGGCTGCCCGACGCGTACCGGGTGGAGGTGGGTGGTCCCGGCTTCGATCCGTACGCGCCGGGGGTCAACTCGGTGGTGTGGGTGCACCGGGCGGGGCGCGGCTGGTCGCACGGGCAGGGGCTCACCGACCCGCGGACCGGGGAGATCGTCACCGGGCGGGTACGGCTGGGCTCGCAACGCGCCGACCAGGTGCGCGCGCTGGGCGAGTCGCTGCTCGCGCCGTACGGCAGGCCCGACGAGGCGGAGCGGCTGGCGGCCGTGGAGAAGCTGGTGCTGGACCGGCTGCGGCAGCTGGCCGCGCACGAGATCGGCCACGCGCTCGGCTTCATGCACAACTACGCGAGCACGGTCCATCCGAAGCCCTCGGTGATGGACTATCCCGCCGCGCGGGTGCGGGTCACCGGCGACGGCGCGCTGGATCTGTCGCAGGCGTACGCCACCGGGCTCGGGCCCTGGGACCTGTTCCTGGTGGCCCACGCGTACGGGGAGTTCCCGGACCGCGAGGAGGACGAGGCGCTGGCCGAACTGCGGTCGCGGGCACGGGAGTCGGGCCTGGTGTACGTGACCGACGAGGACGGCCACGGCCCGGACGCGGCCCACGCCGACGGGGTCCCGTGGGTCACGGCGGGCGGTGCGTTCGACGCGCTGGCGGAGGTTCTCGCGGTCCGGGACATCGCCCTGGCGGGGTTCTCGCGCGGGGTCCTGCCGCCCGGCCGGCAGACCGGCGAGCTGGAGGAGCGCGCCACACTGCTGCATCTGCTGCACCGCCACGAGGCCACGGCGGTGGCCCGGCTCGTGGGCGGCGTGCGGTACGCGTACGGGGTGGCCGGTGAGGCCGGGACGGGTACGGTGCCGGTCGCCGCGGCGGACCAGCGCCGCGCGCTGGAGCGGCTGGCCGAGCTGCTGCGGGCCGAGCGGCTGGCGCTGCCCGTATCGGTGCTGGAGGCGCTGACACCGCCCGCGATCCGCTACGAACGGACCGCGCAGTACCCGGACTCCCGGGCCGGCCGGGTCTTCGATCCGTTCACCGCGGTGGCCGCCGCCGCGTCCCTCGTCGCCGGACAGCTGCTGCACCCGGCCCGGCTCAACCGGCTGGCGTGGCAGCACGCGGCCGATCCGGGGATCCCCGGGGTGACCGCGCTCCTCGACGCGCTGCTGACCGCCACCTGGCACCGCCCCGACGCGGTGCCGGCCGCCGTACCGGCCGGCGGGGCCGTCCAGCGGACGTCCGACTGGGTGGTGCTGCGGCATCTGCTGGCGGCCGTCGGGGACGACGCGACGCACCCGCCGGTCCGCGCCGAACTCCGCTCCGCCCTGCGGGATCTGGCCGCCAGGATCGGCTCGGGCGACGCCCAGGAGCGCGAGGCCGCCGAGCAGATCACCGCGTACCTCACCGATCCGGCGTCGGTACGACTCGACCCGCTGCCGCGGATCCCGCCGGGGGCGCCGAACTGACCGTAACCGGGCCGGAGTTGTCCGGTCAGGGGCCGGGCGGGGCGCGAACCCGGCCGGGGCGCACGGCCGTTGTCAGTCCGCCGGGGTGAACCGGCCCCGGACCTCGGCCGCGAGGCCGGATCCTGTGGCCGTCGCCGCGTAGCGGTCGTCCTTGGCGTCCCGGTCGCCCTCGGCGTGGTCGTACTGGGCGGCGAAGACGTGTTCGCCGGCCGGTACGGTGACCCCGTCCCTGAGCGTCCACCGGTAGACGAGCGTGCCGTCACCGCCGGTGGTCACGGAGGCGGTGAAGTCCTCCTCGGGCAGCGACCGCCAGGATCCGGTGTCCTTCACCCCGCCGGTCGCGGCGATCCGCAGCTCGACGGTGAGCGCGGTCAGCGCGCGTTCCGTGGAGACCGTGACGTTGTTCTGCGCCCAGAAGGCGTTGCTGTTCGGGTCGACGGTGCCGTCCGACCGCAGATAGCCGTCCCGGTCGCCCGGGTCCTGCGGCGCGGCCGGCGGCGAGGTGTCCTTCGCGGGCGGCGCGCCGGTACGGTCCGCCCCGGCGGTCGGGGTCGCCCGGTCCCGGCTGTCCGTGGGGGTCGGGTCCGGGCTGGGGGCTGCCGGGGGCTCCGCCTTCGTGCGCGAGGGCGTGGGGCTCGCGGCCGGGGCGGACGGCGACCGTACGGGATCGGGGCTGGTGGCCACGGTCAGCGGCCCCTCGCCGTCGCCGCCGGAGACGAGCGCGAACGTGCCCGCGCCGAGCGCGCCGACCACGGCTGCCGTCACCGCGGCCACCCGGAGCCAGGGTGCGGGCGGGGGCACGGCCGGGCGGGCCGACGCGGTCCCGGGGGCCGTCATGCCCCGCTCGATCCGCGCCAGCATCCGCTCCCGGTCCGGGGCGTGTTCGCGCGCCGTCTCCCGCAGCCTCTTGCCGAGGTCGTCCATCAGCCCGTCCCTTCCGTACGGTCGGCGGCCACCGTACGGCCGGCCGCCACGGTACGTTCCGCGGCCACCGTCGCGTGCACCCGTTCGGCGGTCTCGGTGGCGCCGGGGCCCAGCAGGCGCCCCAGCTCCGCCATCCCCCGCGAGGTCTGGCTCTTGACCGTACCGACCGTGATGCCCAGGGCGAGCGCCGTGTCCCGTTCCGAGAGATCCAGCGCGTGCCGCAGCACCACGCAGGCCCGTTTGCGGAACGGCAGCCGCCGCAGGGCCGCCTGGACGTCCAGGACGGCGGGTACGTCGGGGCCGTCGTACCGTTCTGCGCGCTGGGACCAGAAGAGCGAGACCCGCCGGCGCTCCCGTACGGCGCTGCGGATCTGGGAGCGGGCCAGATTCGCCACCACGCCGCGGGCGTACGCGACGGGGTGGTCGGCGGCCCTGACCCGGTCCCAGCGGCGCCACATCGCGAGCAGCGCGTCGGAGGCCAGGTCGTCGGCCGTGCTGGCGTCGCCGGTCAGCAGACAGGCCAGCCGGGAGAGTTCGGCGTAGTGGCGCTCGAAGAAGGCGTGGAACTCGGCAGCGGTGGCGTCGTCGACGATTGTGTCCACGGAGCCGCTCCTTGTCTGTTCTCACCCGCACCGGTCGTCCCACCGTCGCGAGGAGCGTGAGCGTAGCAGTGTGTACGGGGGGAGCAGTGTCCGGGGACCGCTGCTCCGGGTACCGGGGGGCGAATGCCGGACAGGCGTGGCGGGCCCGGAGTCCGGTCCCGCCACGCCCTGTTCGTCCCGCTCACCGTGTGCCGGTGTGTTCCGGTCCGGCCACCGGACGTGTCACCGGTGCGCGAACCAGCCCGCCGCCGGTGTCAGCCTGTTGTCGTAGCCGAACAGCGCCTGGTTCTCCCAGGCGTTGCCCGCGGTGGCGTCGTCCGGGTCCCAGCCGCTGCCCTTCACGGCCGTCCACGCGGGCTCCCAGTAGACGATTCCCAGGCCCCGGCCGCCGGGGACCGCCTCGACGACGTTCATCACATCGCGGAGGTTGGCCGCCTGCCCGGCCGGCGTGGCCGGGTAACCCGCCGCCAGCTGGGAGGAGTTGGCGATGACGTTCTCATGGGAGTCATGGTTGGCCAGCGTGTGCGCGTACGAGGTCTCGGCGACCAGCACCGGCTTGCCGTAGCGCGCGGCCACATCGTCCAGATTGACCTGGAGGCTGGAGAGCGGGCCGTGCCAGTAGCTGTAGTACGAGAGCGCGATCACATCGAACGGCACGGAGCGCGCCACCGCCTGGTCGAACCACCAGCGGGTGCCGCTGTTGTCACCGCCCTCGGCGAGGTGCAGGGCGACCTGGGTGGAGGAGGAGACGGCCTTGGCCGCCTGGGCGCCGGAGGTGAGCAGACCGGCGAGCTGGGTCCAGTTGTTGATCGAGCCCTCGGGCAGGAGCATGCCGCTGTTGATCTCGTTGCCGATCTGGACCATGTCGGCGGTGGTGCCCTGTGCCTTGAGCGCGTTGAGAACGTCGTAGGTGTGGTCGTAGACGTCGGTACGCAGCTGGCTGTAGGTGTGTCCGGACCATGCGGCCGGCTTGATCTGGTGGCCCGGGTCGGCCCAGCGGTCCGAGTAGTGGAAGTCGATCAGGACCTTCATGCCCTCGGCCTTGGCCCGCTTGGCCATGGCCAGGACGCGCGCCTTGTTGTTGTAGCCGTCGGCGGGGTTGACCCAGACCTTGAGCCGGACGTAGTTCATGCCGGCGTTGCGGAGCAGGTTCACCGCGTTGCCGCTCGCGCCGGTCGCGCTCTGGTACGTGGCGCCGAACGCCTCGTTCTTGGGGAGGGTGGAGAGGTCACCGCCCTTGATGGCCAGGCCGGTCGAGCCCGCGGCGAAGGTCAGGTCGTCGAAGTTGGCCCACTCCCCCGCGTGCGCGTCGGAGTTGAGGCTGACGGTGCAGTTGCCGCCGCTCACCCGGATCGAGGTGACGATACGGATCCACTGGCCGTTGGGGGTGACCGGCAGGTCCGTGCGCTGTTCGGCGCTGCCGCAGTTGCGCAGGGCGATGTAGGCGGAGTTCTGGCCTCCGCTGGAGCGGACCCGGGCGCTGAGGGTGTAGTTGCCGTCGGTGAGCCCGGTGAGGGCCTGGTACGTCTCGACCTTGTACGCCGAGGCCGACCAGTGGCTGAGCCGGCGGCTGCCGCTGTAGCCGCCGCTCTCCGAGTAGGAGGCGGCGTTCTGCCCGGTGGCCGAGTAGGTGCTCCAGCCGGCCGGGGTGGCCGTGCCGGTGGCGTCGGCCTCGAAGCCGGGGTTGGTGAGGGTGGCGGCGGCGTGCGCCTGCTGCGCGGGGAGCGCGGTGAGGAGCAGTGCGCCCAGCGCGGTGATCGCGGCGGCTCTGAGGGGGGTGTGCCAGGAGCGTGGTGCGAGATGCATCGTCGATGTCCCTTCGACCGGATGCTGCGGGTGGGGGTGGCGCGGTCGTACGGATGGTGCGGTACTGCGGTGGTGCGGTACTGCGGTGGTGCGGTTGAGCGGCGCGGGGGGTGGATCTGGGGGGGGCGGACCGTACGACCCGGCTCGGCTCGGGCCGTACGGTCCTGGGGTGCCGTGCGGCCGGGACGGCCGGCGGCGGCTCGGGGATCTCAGCCGTCGAGGCGCACGACGCGAACCGATCCCGCCGGGACGCCGAGCCTGCCCGCGGCCCGTTCTCCGGTGAGGAGTTCGGTTCCGTGGGCGGGCAGCGGCACCTTGGCGTCGGCGGTGGTGTGGTTGATGGCGAAGAGGTACGAGCCGTGCTCCCCGGTCCGGCGCACCACCTCGACATCGCGCGGCAGATCGGCGCGCGGGGCGATCCCGGCGTCGTCCGCGGCGGCGCCGAGGACCGTGTCGAGGGCGCCGGCGTCCAGGCGCGTCGAGATGTACCAGGCGGTGCCCTTGCCGAGGCGGTGGCGGGTGACGGCGGGCCGGTCGGCGGCCAGACCGTCGGCGTACGTCCAGACCGTCTCGGCGCCGGCCGGGACGACGAACTCGCTCCACACGTCGCCGGTCAGCTCCGAGCCGTCGGCGGCGGTGAGCCGGACGCGCTCGCCCTCGCCGAGGGGCGAGAACTCCTCGACGCTCAGCCCGAGGACGTCGCGCAGCGGGCCCGGGTAGGCGCCGGGGTGGACGGCGTCGTGCTCGTCGACGATGCCGGAGAAGTACGAGACGACGAGGGTGCCGCCGTTCTCGACGTACGTCCGCAGATTGCGGCCGGCGGCCTCGGTGGCGAGGTAGAGGGCGGGTACGACGACGAGCGGGTGGGCCGAGAGATCGGCCTCGGGGTGCGCGAAGTCAATGGTCAGGTGCCGGTCGTAGAGCGCCTCGTAGAAGGTGTCGGCGCGCTCGCGGGCGTCGTGGTCCTCGCTCGGCCGCCAGTCGAGCCGCTGCGCCCACCAGGAGTGCCAGTCCCAGACCATCGCGGCGTCGGCGACCGTCCGCGTACCGCGCACCGTCGCCAGGCTGTCGAGGGAGGCGCCGAGTCCGACGACCTCGCGCCAGACGCGGCTGTCGGTGCCGGCGTGCGGGACCATCGCCGAGTGGAACTTCTCGGCGCCGCGCCGGGACTGGCGCCACTGGAAGAAGAGCGCGCCCTCGGAGCCGCGCGCGACATGGCTGAGGCTGTTCCTGGCCATCTGGCCGGGTGCCTTGGCGGGGTTGCGCGGCTGCCAGTTGACGCCGCTGGTGGAGTGTTCGAGCAGCAGCCAGGGCGCGCCGCCGGCCACGGAGCGGGTGAGGTCGGCGGCCATGGCGAGGTTGACGTGGGTGCGCCGGCCGTCGGTGATGAGGTAGTGGTCGTTGGTGACGAGGTCCACCTCGCGTCCCCAGGCCCAGTAGTCGACCGATTCGCACTGGCTGAGGGCGGTCATGAAGTTGGTGGTGACGGGGATGCCGGGCGCCAGTTCGTGGAGCAGGTCGCGCTCCCGTACGAAGTTCTCCCGCATGGTGGCGTCGGCGAAGCGGGCGTAGTCGAGGAGCTGCGCCGGGTTGCCGACGGTGGGGGTGGCGCGGGGCGGCTCGATCTCCTCGAAGGAGCCGTAGCGCTGCCCCCAGAAGGCCGTGCCCCAGGCCGCGTTGACCGCCTCGACGGTCCCGTGGGCGGCGGTCAGCCAGCGGCGGAAGTGGGCGGCGCAGCTCTCGCAGTAGCAGGCGCTGACGGGGACGCCGTACTCATTGTGGACATGCCACATGGCGAGCGCCGGGTGGTCCGCGTAGCGGCGGGCGAGCTGTTCGGTGATGGCGGAGGAGGCCTCGCGGTACGGCGTCGAGCTGTGACAGATCGCGCCGCGCGAGCCGAAGGCCAGTCGGTTGCCCTCCCTGGTGACGGGGAGCGCGTCGGGGTGCGCGCGGTAGAACCAGGCGGGCGGGGCGACGGTGGGGGTGCCGAGGTCGACACGGATCCCGTGCTCGTGGAGCAGGTCTAGGACCCGGTCGAGCCATCCGAAGTCGTAGCGGCCCGGTTCGGGTTCGAGCAGGGCCCACGAGAAGATGCCGACGCTGACCAGGTTCACTCCGGCCTCACGCATGAGGCGGACGTCCTCCTGCCAGACGCTCTCGGGCCACTGTTCGGGGTTGTAGTCCCCGCCGAACGCGAGCCCGCTCAGGCCCTGGGGTGCGGTGTCCGGCATGGATTTGCCTCCTGTGCTGCATGCAGCGGTGAGTACCTGGTGTGGGAACGTGCACACACATCGGCGGCGACGCAGATCCAACATAACCGCACAGGAACAACCATTGACAAGTGTCCGGAAAGTTTCTCTACTGTGAACGCTCACAGAGCATGGCCGGTCTGCCGCATCCATGTCGGAGACCTTCGTCAGGGGAGTAACACCATGCATTTCACGACGCGACGGCGCCTCGTGGCCACGTCCCTCACCATCGCGCTCGGCGCGAGCGGACTCGCGGCCTGCGGTTCGGGTGACAGCGACGGCGACTCGGAGGCGAGCGGACCCGTCTCGCTCACCTACTGGGCCTGGGCACCCGGTATGGACAAGGTCGCCGACATCTGGAACGCGACCGAGGGCAAGAAGGACCAAATCACGGTCACGGTCAAGAAGCAGGCGTCGGGCGACGACCTGGTGACCAAGATCATCACCGCGGCCAAGGCGAAGAAGGCCCCCGACCTGGTGCAGGCCGAGTACCAGGCGCTGCCCACCCTGGTCAGCAACGATGTCCTGGCGGACATATCCGGCGAGGTCAAGAGCGCCGAGAGCCAGTTCGCCCCCGGCGTCTGGCAGCAGACCACGCTCGGTACGGACGCGGTGTACGCGGTCCCGCAGGACTCCGGGCCGATGATGTTCTACTACCGCCAGGACCTCTTCAAGAAGTACGGGCTCACCGTCCCCACCACCTGGGACGAGTTCGCGGAGACCGCCCGCGCCCTGAAGAAGAAGGACCCGGCCAAGGCGCTCACCACGTTCTCCAGCAACGACTCCGGCCTGTTCGCCGGGCTCGCCCAGCAGGCCGGCGCCCAGTGGTGGACCACCAAGGGCCAGACCTGGCAGGTCGGTATCGACGACGCGGCCTCGAAGAAGGTCGCGGAGTTCTGGGGCGGCCTGGTCAAGGACGGCTCCATCGACAACCAGCCCATGTACACCCCGTCCTGGAACAAGGCGATCAACACGGGCAAGCAGATCGCCTGGGTCAGCGCCGTCTGGGCTCCCGGCACCCTGTCCACCGCCGCGCCGGACACCAAGGACAAGTGGGCCATGGCGCCGCTGCCGCAGTGGACCAAGGGCGAGCAGAAGACCGGCAGTTGGGGCGGTTCGTCCACCGCCGTCACCAACGACTCGGCGCACAAGAAGGCCGCCGCGAAGTTCGCCGCCTGGCTGAACACGGACAGCAAGGCGCTGGCCGCGCTGGTCAAGGAGGGCGGGATCTACCCGGCCGCCACCGCCGCGCAGACGGGCGGCGCGCTGAGCACCGCGCCCGAGTTCTTCTCGAACCAGCCCGACTTCTACACCACGGCAGCCGAGATCGCGAAGACCACCGCGCCCTCCGCGTGGGGCCCGAACGTGAACGTCGCGTACACCACCTTCCGTGACGCCTTCTCGGAAGCCGCCAAGAACAAGTCGGACTTCACCGCCGCGCTCACCAAGATGCAGCGCGACACGGTCGACGACCTCAAGAAGCAGGGCTTCGAGGTCACCGGGTGATGGCCACCGACCCGAGCCCGGCGGGCGGCTCCGGCCGCGCGCCGGGCGCCGCCCGCGGCACCACCGACGCTCCCCGCCGTACGACCGTGAAGCCCGGCGCCGGCACCCGGCGGGTGCGCAGCGCGCCGTACCTCTTCCTGCTGCCCGCCGTCGCCCTGTTCGCGCTCTTCTTCGCCCTGCCCATCGGTTACGCGCTCTATCTGAGCCTGCGCAAGGTGCAGGTCAAGGGCCTGGGTCTGGGCAAGGGCGCGCGCACCGAGGTCTGGGCGGGCCTGTCCAACTACACCGACGCGCTCTCCGACTCCGAACTCCTCTCCAGCGCCCTGCGGGTGCTGGGGTACGGGGCGATCGTGGTGCCCTGCATGCTCGGGCTCGCGCTCGTACTGGCGCTGATGCTGGACGCGGAGCGCACCCGGCTGAGCGGCTTCTCCCGGCTCGCGATCTTCCTGCCGTACGCCGTTCCCGGCGTGATCGCGGCGCTGATGTGGGGCTTCCTCTATCTGCCCGACGTCAGCCCGTTCTACTACCTGCTCGACAAGGCCGGTCTGCCGCAGCCGAATCTGCTGGACGGCGGACCGCTCTATCTCGCGCTGGCCAATATCGCGCTGTGGGGCGGCACCGGCTTCAACATGATCGTGATCTACACGTCGCTGCGCTCGATCCCCGCCGAGATCTACGAGGCGGCCCGGCTCGACGGCGCCTCGCAGCTCCAGACCGCGCTGCGGATCAAGATCCCGATCGTGGCGCCCTCGCTGGTGCTGACGTTCTTCTTCTCGATCATCGCGACGCTCCAGGTGTTCAGTGAGCCCACCACCCTCAAGCCGCTGACCAACTCGCTCAACACCACCTGGTCCCCGCTGATGAAGGTGTATCAGGACGCCTTCATCAGGAACGACATCTACTCCGCGGCCGCCACCTCCGTGGTGATCGCCGTCATCACCCTTGTGCTGTCCTTCGGCTTCCTCAAGACCGTGGGCTCCCGTTCGAACCAGGGAGAGACCCCGTGACCGCTGTCACCACCCGCCGGGGCACCCCCGCGGCCGGTACCACCCCCGGCACGGCGCAGGGGCCGCCGCCGCGAGCCCGGGACGGGCGCCGTATCGCCTGGGTGCCGACCGTGGCGCTGCTGATCGGCGCCGCGTACTGCCTGCTCCCCGTGGCCTGGATCGTGGTGGCCTCCACCAAGTCCGGCCGGGAGCTCTTCTCCACCTTCACCTTCCTGCCCGGCACGGGCTTCGCCGGGAACATCGCCGACCTGTCCGCGTACCGCGACGGGGTGTACTGGCGCTGGATGCTCAACTCGCTCTTCTACGCGGGCCTCGGCGCCCTGCTGTCGACGGCCGTCTCCGCGCTCAGCGGCTACGCGCTCGCCATCTACCGCTTCCGTGGCCGCGAGACCCTCTTCAACGTGCTGCTCGCCGGCGTACTGATGCCGCCGGTGATCCTCGCCGTACCGCAGTACCTGCTGATGGCGAAGGCCGACATGGCCGACAGCTATCTCTCCGTCCTGCTCCCGCTGATCCTCTCCCCGTACGGGGTCTATCTGGCGCGGATCTACGCGGCGGCGGCCGTGCCGCCCGATGTGGTCGAGGCGGGCCGGATGGACGGCGGCGGCGAGTGGCGGATCTTCCGCTCGGTGGCACTGCCGATGATGCTGCCGGGGCTGGTGACGGTCTTCCTGTTCCAGTTCGTCGCCGTGTGGAACAACTTCCTGCTCCCCTACATCATGCTCGGGGACGACCAGAAGTTCCCCGTCACCCTCGGCCTCTACACCCTCCTCCAGCAGGGCTCCAACACCCCGGCGCTCTACACCCTGGTGATCACCGGCGCGCTGCTCGCTGTCGTGCCGCTGATCGCGCTGTTCCTGGTCATCCAGCGGTTCTGGAGTCTGGATCTGCTGTCCGGGGCCGTAAAGTCCTGACGCGACAGGCACGATCATGAGAGAACGACAGGTATGAGCCGCACGGACAGCAACGGCCGGCGACGGCCGCCCACGATCCACGACGTGGCACGGGAGGCGGGCGTCTCCCGGGGCACCGTCTCGCGTGTCCTCAACGGCGGCCACTATGTGAGTCCGGCGGCGGAGGAGGCGGTCAACGCCGCCATCCGCAAGACCGGTTATGTCGTCAACCGGCACGCGCGCAGTCTCATCACGGGCCGGTCCGACTCGGTGGCGTTCCTGCTCACCGAGCCGCAGGAGCGGTTCTTCGAGGACCCCAACTTCAATGTGCTGCTGCGGGGCTGCACCCAGGCGCTGGCCGCCCACGACATCCCGCTGCTGCTGATGATCGCGGGGACCAGGGACGAACGGCGCAGGATCGCCCGGTACATCACCTCGGGCCATGTGGACGGGGTGCTGCTGGTGTCCAGCCACTCCGGCGAGCCGGTCGCCGAGCAGCTGCGCGCCGCGCGGGTGCCGCTGGTGGCCTGCGGCAAGCCCCTCGGGCAGAGCTCGAAGGTCAGCTACGTCTCGGCCGACGACCGGGACGGCGCCCGCGAGATGGTGCGCCATCTGGTACGGACCGGACGCCGCCGGATCGCCACGGTGACCGGCCCGCTGGACACCCCGGGCGGCACCGAACGGCTCGCGGGCTACCGCGAGATCCTCGCCGAGTCCGGCATCGAGGCGGACGAACGGCTGATCGCCTCCGGCGACTACAGCCGGGCGAGCGGAGAGTCGTGCGCCGCGGAGCTGCTGCGGCGCGCGCCGGATCTCGACGCGGTGTTCGTCGCGTCCGACCTGATGGCGCAGGGCGTGCTCACCGCGCTCGGGGACGCGGGCCGCCGCGTCCCCGAGGATGTCGCGGTGGGCGGCTTCGACGACTCCCCGGCGGCGCTGGACACCAGGCCGGCGCTGACGACGATCCGTCAGCCGTGGGACCGGATCAGCGCGGAGATGGTACGGGTGCTGCTGGCGCAGATCGGCGGCGAGGAGACGTCCACGGTGACGCTTCCGACGGAGCTGGTGATCCGCGACTCGGCGTGAGCGCGGCCGGGGGGCGTGAGCGCGGCACGGGTCGTGCGCCCGGCCTGCGGGGTGAGCGTGGCACGGGCCGGACGGGCCGGAGGGAGCCCGTCCGGCCCGTTCCCGTCCGGGCACCCCCTACGCTGGCCGGATGAGCACCGAGTTGCGGGACAGGCTGCGGGAGATCCAGGACGCCCTCGGCGTCATCGACAGCACCGAGGGCGTCGAGGGCGTCCTGGGCGTCGGACAAGCCGGCGGCCTCGGCGCGTACGCGGAGACGATCGAGCGCTGCGCGGCCGAGCTGACGGCCGGCGGCGAGGAGCCCGGCGAGGCGGCCGAGCGGCTCGTGGGCGCGGCCAAGGCGGTGCGCCGGGCGGCGAAGGCGGCCGAGAGGTACCAGGTCAACCCGCTCACCCGGGACTTCTCCCGGGGACGGTTCGCGCTCGCCACCGGGCAGGCGCGGGTCAGGCTCGGCAGGGCGATCGACGTACTGGACGGGGTGCCGGACACGGTGCCGGACCCTTCGTAGGACCGCCCGCGGGGCCCGTCAGGGCCGTTCCGGCAGTGGATGGCCGCAACGGCCGCAGAAACGCGCGTCGTTCTCCTGGGACAGCCGGCCGCAATCGGCGCAGACCCGGTCGAGCCGGCAGGGCGGTTCGCCGCCCCCGGCCGAGCGGATGCCGGAGACCGACAGTCCTGGCCGGCGCGGGTGCGCGGTCAGATAGACCAGCCCGTTGTCGCCGGCGCGCAGGGAGCGGCGGGAGGTTCTGGGCAGCCAGACGACCGCGTGCGGGCCGAGGGGCTGCCGGCCCGCCGGGGTGCCGAGCCAGCCGTCGCCGTCGAGGACGATCAGCAGGACATCGAGGACATCGTCGCTGTGCTCGGCCACTCCGCCGCCGGGCACCATCCTGATCACGTTGGCGTCCAGTCCCCGTCCCGGTTCGGCGAGTTTCCACAGGGCCCCCTGCCGCTCCGCGGCCGGTCCGGCGAGCTGCGCGTCCAGGGTGGTGAGGACAGTGGCGGTAGCGGGCGGCGTCATGGACGCGTGCCTCCAGAAAATGTGCGGTGGACTACCTGTCGATCCTATGGCCCCGGGCACGCTCCGGTTCGCCACGGACGGCGCGTCGGAGCCCCTTCCAGCACAGCGGAACACATGAAGAGGTATTCATGTATTAGTGGATATACGATGACCTCATGGGACACGGAGTCGACGAACGCGCCACACCCACCGGTCATCTCGACGCGGACTCCGCGGCCACCATCGCCGCCACGCTCCAGGCCCTCGCCACCCCGTCACGGCTGATGATCCTCACCCGGCTGCGGCAGAGCCCCTGCGGCGTGACCGAGTTGGCCGAGGCCGTCGGCATGGAACAGTCGGCGGTCTCCCACCAACTGCGCCTGCTGCGCGCGCTGGGGCTGGTCACCGGGTCCCGGCAGGGCCGGCGGATCGTGTACAGCCTCTACGACAGCCATGTCGCGCAACTCCTCGACGAGGCCGTCTACCACATCGAGCACCTGCGGCTGGGCGCCCGCGATCTGCCCGCGCCCGCGGAGGAGTAGCCCGACACGTCGCGTTGTCGCGTCATTACGGGAATCACACCGCCCCGATCCGGAATAGTGCGGACAGACCGGCATTTCGTGATCGGAGTCCGCCATCCCGCCCGCACCGCAGCTCTCCCCGCCCGCCGTCCAGGACCGCGTCACGGCGCCGCGCCGGGGCGACCGCCCCCACCGCCCCGGCCGCCCCCTCGCGCGCACCCTCGTGTGCGCCCTCGCGCCGTTCGGTCTGGCGCTGGCCCTCGGACTGTGGGGCATCGGCCGCCGCGACACCCTGTGGGGCGACGAGGCGGTGTCGTACGAGGTGGCACACCGGAGCCTGCCGGAGATCTGGCGCACGCTGGGCCATATCGACGCGGTCCACGGTCTCTACTACCTGTGTCTGCACGGGGTGTTCGGGGTGTGGGACGGCGGACTGGCCGCGCTGCGGCTGCCGTCGGTCCTCGCGGTGGCGGCGGGCGCGGCCGGGGTCGCGCTGGTCGGCCGGCGGCTCGTGGGTCCACGGGCCGGGCTGCTGGCCGGGCTGGTGTTCCCCCTGCTCCCGCCCGTACAGCGGTACGCGCAGGAGGGCCGTTCGTACGCGCTGGTGTGCGGTCTGGCGGTCTGGACGACATGGCTGCTGCTGACGGCGCTGGGCCGGCCCGAGCGGCGCGCGCGGTGGGTCGCGTACGCCGCGGTGATACTGACGGCCTGTCTGCTCCACGAGTTCGCGGTGCTGACGCTGCTCGCCCACGGGGTGACGGTGTTCCGGTCCGGGCCCGCGCGGCCGGTCGTGCGCGCGTGGTGCGGGGCGGCGGGGGCGGTGTGCGCCGGGATGCTGCCGCTCGCGGTGTTCAGCACCACGCAGTCGGCGCAGGTCGGCTGGATCGGGGCGCCCGATGTCCAGCACGTCCTGGAGTTCGCGGCGGCGGTGGCACTCGGACTGGTGTGCGCGCGGACGGTGGGACGCGGCGCGGACAGCACTCCCCACACTGCCGGCACTCCCAACACCCCCGGCGCGGCGTCGCCGGTCCGGCTCGGGGCGCTCGCGCTGCCGTTGCTGATCCTGCCGACCGTGCTGCTGATCGCGCTGACCCCGGTGCGACCGCTGTACGTCGACCGCTACGTCCTCTCGTACACCGTCGCGCTGGCGCTGCTCGCCGGTGCCGGGCTGGACGCGGTCTGGCGTGCTCCGCGCACAAGGGCGCACGCGTACACGGTGACGGCGGGGGCGGCGCTGCTCGCCGTGCTCGCGCTGGTCCCGGTGGGGGTGTATCTGCGGACACCGCAGAGCCGGCAGAACGACGCCACCGCCATCGCCCGCGCGGTACGGGAGAGCGCCGCGCCGGGCGACGGGCTGCTGTTCATGCCCGCGCGGCGGCGGGTGTGGACGCTGGCACGGCCGGCGGAGTTCCGCGGGCTGACCGATCTGGCGCTCGACCGCTCCCCCGTCGCCTCGGACACCCTGCACGGTACGGAGCTGACGCCCGACGCCGTACGGCAGCGCATGCGGACCGCCCGGCGGATCGTCGCCGTCCATGACGTGCCCGGTCAGCCGCTGGAGGCGACCGACCGGGAACGCGTCAAACGGGCGGTCCTCCGGGCGGAGTTCGAGGTGTGCGGCACCCGCCGGGTGACCCGGGCGCAGATCACGCTCTACGCCCGGCCGGGCCACTGCTGACCCGCGTACCTCGGGGCAACCCGCCCGTGCGGTGGGTTACTTCGCGTACAGCAGGGTGCCGAAACCCAACTGGTCGAAGCCGCCGCTGTTCGGCCCGTAGTCCCCGCCGCCGCCCTCGGGACGGACACTCTCGGCCATGGCGGTGATGTACGGGACGGAGAGACCCCGGCGCCTGGCGTAGTGGTAGTGGAGGATGTCCCACACCGGCCTGACCTGGCCCCGGCTGTCGGCCGAGATGGCGGTGTGTTCCTGGTAGGCGCAGTTCTGCCCGGTGCCCCAGGTGTACTTGGTCCAGGGGACGTCCTGGCCGAGGTTGTACTTGGCGACGTACTGGGCGGCCTTCATGAAGCGGTTGCTGTCATAGCCGTACAGGTCATCGCCCTGGCTCCAGGCCATCTCGCAGAACGCGCCCATCTGGCCCATGCCCATCATGGTGTGCCCCTGGTCGCGGCCGGATTCCTGCCACTGGGCGAGGCCCTGGCTCTCGTACACGAAGGGGACGGCCTTCTGGATCGCCCCGTTGCCCGCGCCGTTCTTGAAGTAGTTGACGGCCTGGTCGTACTTGGCGGCGTCGTCGTTGAGGATGCCGATGGCGAGGACCGAGTTCATGTTGCACAGATCCCAGTTCGCCCAGTAGTTGGTGATGCAGGCGTCGTTGTGACCGGTGAGGAACTGGTTGTTGAGCGGGTAGAAGACGTTCACCATCATCTGCCGGAAGCGGTCGAGGTTGAACCCCGCGTAGCCGCGCATCAGTTCGGCGGCGTTGGCGAACTGGTAGCCGTAGATGCCGGCCGCCAGGAAGCGGTCGGCGTTGCCGGTCAGTGTGGTGAGCGTCGCCGACCAGGCGTTGAGGATGTCCCGGGCGGTGTCGCCGTGCGCGGTGGTGCCGGCGATCTGCCAGCGCAGCGCGTTCTGATAGGCGGCGTGGATGTCGTTGTAGAGCGTCCCGTAGTTCTCGCCGGTGCCGCCCCGGACAACGGTGGCCTGGGGATTCGCCTTCCAGCCCGCCTGGGCGTGCGAGTTGGCGATCAGCCGGTTCCAGCCGGCCAGCCAGGGGTCGTTGCCTGCCGCCACGCGGACCTTGGCGCGGTTGAGTTCGCCGTACGCGTGCAGGGCGCCGGGGTGGACGAAGGTGGCGGGGGCGGCTTCCGCGGAGCCGGCCAGCGCGGAGCCGACGAGGCCGCCGGTCGCGCCGGCGAGGGCGAGCCCGCCCGCGGCCTTCAGGATGCCGCGGCGGCTCGGGGCGGTGCGTGGTGTGGAGGTGGAGTTGGTGGTGCGGCTCATGGAGATCTCACTCCCGTTGATGACCGTCGGTGGGGGGACGGGGAGGGGCATGGGGATGGGGTGGGGATGGGGGATGGAAACCGGTACCCATGTTGCGGGGAGATGCCACCCATGTCTCGGACCCGGACCGCATACGAAATTTTCGCTCGCCCCGCGCGCCTTCGTCCGCCGCCATGAAGTGGGACGGATCCGTCCGCCGCCATGGAGTGGGACGGATCCCTTCCCCGGCCCGCAGGGCCTCCTGTTAGGCTCGCCTAACTTGACCGGGGGAGGCTCAGTGAGGGCACTTCAGCTGCACGGTGGTGACGCGCTCCGCGCGAAGGCCCGCCCGGCGTGACGACGGGTATACCGGTGGAGTCGCCGCGGACCGTCCCGCGTCCGGTCCGCGGCCGGCGGGCGCTCGCCCTGGGGCTGGTGGCCGCCGCGCTGCTGCTGGTGGCCGTGGTCTGGGGCAGCCTTCTCTTCGGTGCGGGTGAGGTCACGGCGGGCGAGGTGCTGCGCGGCCTGTTCGCCTTCGATCCGTCCGCCAAGGGGCAGTTGATCGTGCGGGAGGAACGGGTCCCGCGTACGGTCGCCGGTCTGCTGACGGGCGCGGCGCTCGGGCCGGCCGGGGCCGTGATGCAGGGCGTCGCGCGCAATCCGCTGGCGGACCCCGGCATTCTGGGGGTCAACGCGGGCGCGGCGGTGGCCGTGGTGTTCGGGATCGGGGTGCTCGGTCTGGGCGAGCCGGACCAGTACCTCTGGTTCGGGTTCGCCGGCGCGCTCCTGGCGGCCGTCCTCGTCTACAGCATCGGCTCGCTGGGCCGGGAGGGCGCCACACCGGTGAAGCTCGCGCTGGCCGGGGCGGCGACGAGCGCCGTCCTCGGGTCACTGACCACCGCGATGATGCTCAAGGACCGGATGCTGTTCGACCGGTTCCGGTTCTGGAAGGTCGGTTCGTTCTCGGGCCGGGAACCCGAACTGCTGTGGCAGGCACTGCCGTTCATCGCCCTGGGGGTAGTGATCGCGCTGGCGCTCGGTCCGCGGCTCAACGCACTGTCGCTGGGCGACGACCTCGCGCGGGCGCTGGGACAGCGGGTCGGCCTGGCCCGGCTGGGTTCTGCCGCGGTGGTGGTGCTGCTGTGCGGCGCGGCCACCGCGGTCGCCGGGCCCATCGGGTTCGTCGGGCTCGTCGTGGCGCACAGCGCCCGGATGCTGACCGGCCCCGACTACCGCTGGATCCTGCCGTACAGCCTGCTGCTGGCGCCGATCCTGGTCCTGGTCTCGGACATCCTGGGCCGGGTGATCATCGACCCGGGTGAGGTGCAGGTCGGGATCGTGACCGCGGTCGTCGGCGCCGTACCGTTCGTGGTCCTGGTCCGTCGTCGCAAGCTGGTTGAGCTGTGAGGGCCGGAGGGGAGGCGAGCGCCCCCGCACCACCGGCAACGTCCGACGAACGGCTGGCCGCCGCCGTACGGGAGGTCGTACGGGCGCGGCGGGCCGGCCGGGCCCGTGCCACCGCGGTCACCCTGGTGCTGCTGGCGGCCGTGTTTGTGGCGCTGTGCGCGGCGCTGTCGTACGGCGACCTGATGATCCCGGCCCGCGATGTGATCGCCACGCTGGCGGGCGGCGGCGACACCGGTTCACGGTTCGTCGTTCTCGAACTGCGGCTGCCCCGGGCGCTGATCGGGCTGCTGGTCGGTGCCGCCTTCGGACTGTCGGGGGCCGTGTTCCAGACGCTGCTGCGCAATCCGCTGGCGAGTCCGGATGTGATCGGGATCAGTGCGGGTGCGAGCGCGGCGGCGGTACTGGCCGGGGTGACGTTCGGCGCGAGCGGTTACGCGCTCTCCGCCTCGGCCGTCGCCGGGGCCCTGCTGACCGCGGGCGCGATCTACGCGCTGGCGTGGCGCGAGGGGGTCGTCGGCTACCGGCTCGTCCTGGTCGGCGTCGGGGTGGGCGCGGCGCTCTCCAGCATGATCTCGCACCTGCTGACGAGTTCGGACGCGGCGGTCGCGCAGAGCGCGCTGGCGTGGCTGACGGGAAGCCTCAACGGCCGGTCCTGGGATCAGCTGTGGCCGCTGGCGGTTTCGCTGCTCCTGCTCGTCCCGGCGACGTTCGTCGCGGCGCGGTCGCTGCGGACGCTGCAACTGGGCGACGAGACGGCGAAGGGGCTCGGCACCCGGGTGGAGCGCGGGCGGCCGGTGCTGATCGGCTGCGCGGTGGCGCTGGCCGGGGTGGCGACGGGGGCTGCCGGCCCGGTGACGTTCGTGGCGTTCGTGGCGGCGCCGATCGCCCGGCGGCTGGTGCCGCGTCAGGGCGCGGCCCTGGTGCCCGCCGCGCTGACGGGAGCGCTGATCGTACTGGTGGCGGACTTCGCCGCACAGCATCTGCTGGGGTCCACCCAGTTCCCGGTGGGTGTGGTGACGAGTGTGATCGGCGCGCCCTATCTGCTGTGGCTGCTGGCCGGCGCGAACCGGGTGGGCAGGGGCGGATGAACGCGGGAACGCCACGACGGAACGGAAGGATCTGCGCATGAGTGCGGAGCACACGCTCCAGGCGCGTGACGTCAGGCTCGGCTACGACGGCCGCGAGGTCGTCAGCGGGCTGAGCGTCGACATACCGCCGGGCGGGATCACCATGATCGTCGGCCCGAACGCGTGCGGGAAGTCGACGCTACTGCGGTCGATGGCGCGGCTGCTGACACCGTCAGCGGGCAGTGTGCTGCTCGACGGCAAATCGGTGCACGCGATGCCGACGAAGGAGGTCGCGGCGGTCCTCGGCATCCTGCCGCAGAGCCCGGTGGCGCCGGACGGGATCACGGTGAGCGATCTGGTGGGCCGGGGCCGCTATCCGCACCAGGGGTGGTTCCGGCGCTGGACGGCGGAGGACGACACGGCCGTGGCGCAGGCGCTGCTGGCCACCGATGTGCTGGAGCTGGCGGCGCGGCCCGTGGACGAACTCTCCGGCGGTCAGCGGCAGCGGGTGTGGATCGCGATGGCGCTGTCCCAGCGTACGGACATCCTGCTGCTGGACGAGCCGACCACCTTCCTCGACATCAGCCATCAGCTCGATGTGCTGGATCTGCTGACGGATCTGAACCGGGAGTACGGCTCGACGATCGTGGCGGTGCTGCACGATCTCAATCTGGCCTGCCGGTACGCCGACCATCTGATCGCGATGAAGGACGGGCGGATCGTGGCGGAGGGTGCCGCGGCGGACATCGTGACGGCGTCGCTGGTCACCGAGGTGTTCGGGATGCGCTGCTCGGTCACCGAGGACCCCGCCTCCGGGACGCCGATGATCGTACCGATGGGGCGCCATCACCTCACCCGTACCCCGCGGTGAACCGGTACGCGCGGGAGATGACCGCCCGGGGCCCGGCCCTCGCCGCCGACGGCACACCCACCGGAAGCCTGCGCATCGTCGGTCCGGCCGATCGGGCCGCCGCCCGCGCGGTGCCGCCCGACCGGGACGAGCTGATCGCCCACGGTCCGCTGCTGTCCGACAACGGCGCCACCTGGCTGGGCACGGCGGCGCCGGTCCTGGCGCCGTCCCCGGACGCGGCACGCGCCGTCCTGGCCCAGGACCGGTACGCGGACATCGAGGTACACACCTGGCAGTTCTGCGGGCGGCCGTCGTGACCCACCGGCATACGCCGGCCGAACGCACCGTGGTGCGCGACGGTGTACGCGTCTCCTGCCGCGACTGGGGCGACGGGGGTGGGTCGGGGCCACCCGTCGTCCTGCTGCACGGACTGGCGGGCCACGCGGGCGAGTGGGACGCAACAGCCCGGCTTCTGGCGCCCCGGCACCGGGTCGTCGCCGTGGACCAGCGCGGCCACGGCGCCGCCGAGCGGCACCCGCACGACGTCTCGCGCGCCGCGTACGTCGCCGACGCCGTCGCGGTCATCGGCCAACTGGGCCTCCGGCGGCCGGTCCTGATCGGCCAGTCGCTCGGCGGCCACACGGCCATGCTCACCGCCGCCGCGCACCCCGGTCTCGTCGCCGCGCTCGTACTCCTCGAGGCCGGACCCGGCGCACCGGATCCGGATACGCCCGCCCGGATCGGCGGATGGCTCGACTCGTGGCCGACGCCCTTTCCGTCGAGGGAAGCCGCCGTGGAGTTCCTGGGCGGCGGGCGCGTGGGCGAGGGCTGGGCGGCCGGGCTCGAAGAGAACGACGGCGGATGGTGGCCGCGGTTCGACCGCGACGTGATGGTCCGGTCCCTGGCCGAGAACGCCGGGCGTTCCTCCTGGGACGAGTGGGCGAGTATCGCGTGCCCGGTCCTGGTCGTCCTCGGCCAGCACGGCATCATTCCCCCGCGGGAGGCCGAGGACATGCTCCTGCGACGGCCGGGAACGGTGGCCGTGAGCATCCCGGGGACGGGACACGATGTCCATCTCGAACGGCCCGACAAGCTGGCGCAGATCCTCCGGGGGTTCCTTCGGGGGTTCCATCGGGAGATCACCGACCGTCCCGGTCCAACCACCGTCGGATGACTTAGGCGAGGTTAACCTCACCCTCATGTCATCGCGAAGAACTCCCTCCCTCTCGCCGGGACATGTCTCCCGGCGGGGCCCCCGGACGTTGTGGGCCGTGTTCACGGCGCTCACCGTCGGAATCCTCACCGCCTGCGGCACATCGTCCTCGGACGACACCCCGTCGTCGGACGCCACCACCGGCTCCGGTGCCGCGAGCGGCGCCTTCCCCGTCAAGGTCCCGACCAAGTTCGGTGACATCACCGTCTCCGAGCGGCCCACCCGGGTCGTCGCGCTGGGCTGGGGCGACGCGGAGGCGGCGCTGGCGCTCGGCGTTCAGCCCGTCGGGGCCAGCGACTGGCTGGCGTTCGGCGGTGACGGCGTCGGGCCGTGGGCCGAGGGGCTCTACCGGAAGAGCCCGCAGCTCATCGGCACGCTGGAGCCCGAGTTCGAGAAGATAGCGGCGCTCCGGCCCGATCTGATCCTCGACACCAAGTCCAGCGGCGCCCAGGAGCGTTACGACACCCTGAGCAAGATCGCCCCCACCATCGGAGTGCCGAAGGGGGGCGACCAGTACAAGATCTCGTGGGAGCGGCAGACCGAGATGATCTCGGCCGCGCTCGGCATTCCCGACCAGGGCGCGAAGCTCATCGCCGACACGGACAAGAAGTTCGCTGAGTCGAACGCCGCACACCCCGAGTTCAAGGGGAAGACGATCACGGTGGGCTCCCGGACCGCCGGCGAGTGGGGCGCCTATGTGCACGGCACGGGCCGGGTCGACTTCGTGGAACGCCTCGGGTTCAGGAACAACCCGGCGGTCGACGCGAAGGCCGGTGACTCGTTCTACATCGCGGTCTCCCGCGAGAACCTCGACCTGCTGGACGCCGATCTCACCGTCATGGCCCCGATCGGGATCGCCGCGGCGAAGATCTCGGACGATCCGCTGTACCGGGCCGTGCCCTCGGTGAAGGCGGGCCGCTCCGTGGTGTTCGACGACGAGACGCTCAGCTCGGCGTTCGCGACGGACTCGGTCCTCTCGGTGGCGTACGCCCTGGAGAAGGTCGTACCGCTGTTCGCCGCTCCGCTGAAGTAGCCCCGCCCCTCCGGCCACCGGGACCGGCCCGGGCGGACCGAGCGGGGCGGCGGAGCGGTCACGGCCGCGGCGGACACCCCTGGTGGGTGTCCGCCGCGGCTGCCGTTCCCCCGCCGTGCGCCTCAGGCACTGCTCGGCTTGGCACCGCGGATCCGGCGCCGTATCGCGGGCCCGAAGCGTACCGCCGCGCGCTTCTCTATGCCCGAGATCCGCTGCTCGGTGGCCGCCAGCTGCTTCTGCATCTTGGCGACCTGCTTCTGGAGTTCCTTGTTGGTCTTCGTGAGGGTGGTGATGTGGCGGTCGGCCACCTTCTTGTTCTCCACGAGCTGTTCGCGCAGCCGGCTGATGCGGTAGCGCAGGGCGCCGTCGTCGGAGCCGTCCCACACCTCGACCGAGGACGGCAGGTCCATGGCGCTCTGGCGGGCGTCGTAGGCGGCGCCGCCGTCGCCGTGGCTGAAGACGTTCTCCAGGGAGTTCTTGTCGAGGAAGTCCTTGAAGCGCCCGAAGCGCTCCTTGTGCCCGTCGGCCAGCCCGCTGAAGTCCGCCTGCTCGTACAGCTCCTCGGGGTGGACGTCCCCGGGCAGCCCGGCGAGCATCCGGTGCGGTATGCCGAAGTAGCGGCAGAGTTCCAGGGTGCGGGAGTCGTGCGCCAGCACCACGGCGGGCGTGCCGGCGAGCAGCGCCGCGATATTGCCGTGGATCCGGGTGCCGTACGAGAAGTCCTGCTCGGCCAGCTCGTCCATCCAGGTCCGCGGCTCCAGCGGGACCCTGACCTTGTTCTCCTGGAGCAGCGGGTGGGTCAGCCGGCGCGGGAGTACGTCGTGGACGCCGGAGGCGGCCGAGGTGTCGCCCCAGAAGAGCGTCTCCGCGTCGACGAGGTTCTGCGCGTAGTACGTGAGGTGGGGGAAGCGCTCGTGGGCGTGGCGCGCGAGCCCGGCGAGGTCACCCACCCGTATCGCCTGGGCCGAGAGGTTGATGGCGATCCGCGAGTCGGCGTCGAACGTGCCGGGATCGCGGAGGGTGGGGAACGTGTCGCCGTACAGGAACATCGACGGGCAGCCGATGGTCTCCACTTCGTGGAATCCGAGTTCGCGCAGGTACGACGCGGTGAGTTCGCCGCGCACGCCGACGGATGCCGATCTCTCCAGCACGGCGCGCATGAACCGCTTGACGGACGGCTCGATCGCCTTGAGCCGCTCGGTGTCGTAGTCGTCGCCGGCCTGTGCGCCGACGCCCAGGACCACCACCGGGATGGTGAGCTGCTCGATGAGGTTGGAGAGCCGGTCCAGCGAGGGGCTGAACGTGGGACGGAAGGCGTTGGCGAGCGGCACGACGAAGACGTCGTACTCCTCGTTGATCTGCTGCGCGCGTTCCGCCGAGGCGACGGTCCTGAGCCCGTTGGACGTCACTTCGGTGCGGTCCGTGAGCAGGATCTTGTGCGCGGCGTCACTGAAGAGCAGATTGCCCGAGTTCGTGCCGATCAGATCCTGTTGTATGAACTCCTCACGCGTGGCGACACGGAACGGGCTCTTCCCCGAGCGGATGAGTATGCGCTTCATGGCCTTCTCTCGATCGCGCGGCCCGAACTGCTGATGAAGCCGCGGTGTTGTCATGCTCCTCGCCATAAAAACCCCAGGAGGGAACCACATGGTGCGTGGATCCCTCTTAATGAAGTTTTGGGTATACGCAAGGAAAACCTTCACCGCACCTTAACCAAGCCCCACACGCCCCGTACATCCCGGGGGCCTTGTCTTTTGCGCTCGGCGCGCGGCAAACCACCTGGTCGGCCCCGTACGGCTGACATTTCTGAGTTTTCGATGAAGGTGTGCGCGAACGGGATCAGCACACGGCGTTCAGGACGCGGCGGTGAGGGCCTGGATGCCGTGGAGTTGGGTCATGACATCGCGCAGCGACCGGCAGGCGCTCGGCACCGGGGGCAGCGTGAGCGCCGGCGCGGCGCGCCCGTCCTCCAGTGCGTCGGCCATCGCGGAGAGCGCCCCCGTGACCTCTCGTATCTCGGCGGCCGGGGGCCGTGGAACACCCTGCTCGACCCGTACGGCACACGCCGTGGCGGCGTCGACGACGCGCTCGGCGAGCGCCATGACCGCGAGCCAGTCGTGGCGGTGGGTGCGGTGGGGGCCAGGCAGTTCGGCGGCGGCGGTCTCGACGGCGGCCCGCGCCTCGGCGAGCGCGCGGTAGGCGGCGTGCCGCAGCGCGCTGCCGACGGCGTCGGGGGCGGCGGCTTCGGGGGCGTCGGTCTCCGGGGCGTCGGTCTCCGGTGCTACGGCGCGAAGGACGGCGGGCGCGGTGCCGGCCGGGGGCGGCGCGTCGAGTACGTACCGCAGATACCGCTCCGTGTGGCGCAGCGCGACGGCGAACCGGTGGCCGACCCGTATCCGGGGGTCCGTGAGGTGCGGCAGATGACCGACGAGCAGCACGATGCCGCAGGCGAGCGCGGTGTCGAGCAGCCGGGCACCGGTCGCCTCGGTGTCCCCGCCCGCGGAGACGAAGGACAGGACGAGCAAGGTGATCACCGCGGTCTGGAAGCCGAAGTGGCGGGTGGCGGCGACGGGGATCAGCGCGCCGGCCACCACGACGAGCGCGAGCAGCCCGCCCGTACCGCCGAGCAGGGTCGTGGCGAGGGTGAAGACAAGGACGCCGGTGGCGGTGCCCGCGACACGGTTGACCACGCGTGAGAAGAGCGGCCCCAGGTCGGGCTTGACGAGGAACGCGGCGGTGGCGGGGAGCCAGTACCAGTGGGTCTGGTGGAGGCTGAGGGCGACGGCGGCGCTCGCCGCGACGCAGAGCGCCACGCGCAGTCCGTTCTCGCGCCGGGCGGGCGCGAAGAGCCGCCCGAGCCGGTTCCGCGCGCGCAGCACCGGACGCAGTGCCGAGCGGAGTGCCGGACGGAGACCCGCCCGGGGCTTCGTCCCCGGCCTCGTCCCGGGTTCCGTAAGCGAGTTCGGCCGCCGGGACGCACGGCCCGCGGCCAGGTCCGGTGCGCGGCCCGGCGTCGTACGGTCGAAGGTGACCGCGGCGGCCAGCAGCGCCCGGTCGAAGGCGCCCCGCTGGACGGTGTCGGAGGCGGGGCTGGCGAGGGCGCCCGGGGCGGTGTCTGCGCGTACGGCGGCGGCGAGCCGGCGCGGGCCCTCGGCCACCTGGCGCGGCAGTGGGCGGCCCTCCCACAGCAGCGCGATCCCCGCCTCGCACAGGGCCGTCGCGGCGCCGAACCGCTCGGTGATCCGGCGGGCGCGCTCCGCGCCGCGCCCGCCCGCGCGGTGTGGCCAGGACAGCAGGCGCATCAGGCGCAGGGATTCGTCCGCACGCTGCTGGGCGGTGACGAGCCTGGCCCTGGCGCCCTCCGCGCCCGGGCCGCCCACGGCGCTCAGCGCCTCGGCGAGCGCGTCGAAGACCGCGGCGACGGCCTCGCGTTCCCCGTCCCCGCGGATGTCACGGCGCAGGCTGGGGGCGCGCAGCAGGAAGCGGAGCAGCAGCAGCCAGGCGGCGCCGCCGAGGAAGCAGGCCGCCTTGAGCCAGGCGGGCCCCGGCAGCGGCATCCCGGCCCCGATGGCCGCGGTGACCAGCGACTGCATGGCCGCCGCCGACCACACGGGACCGGACACACTCAGCGCGCCGGAGAGCCAGCCGACCGCGAAGAGCGCGGGCACGGCGGCCCAGCGGCTGCCCGAGTCGGCGAGCAGCCCACCGCACAACAGTCCGAAAGCACCTGCGGCGGCGGGCAGTCCGATGTGCACCACCCCGGTACGGCGGGTGCCGGGACGGTCATTGACACCGGCGAGCATCGCGCCGAGGGCGGCGAGGATCCCAGGACCCAGGTGTCCGGTCACCACTCCGAGCGCGAGCAGGGGGCCCGCGCTCAGCGCGCCCCGGAGCACGGCGGTCCACGGGATGGGCGCGGAACGCCAGCTCAGCGGGTGCAGCAGCCAGGCGGGCGCGGTACGCCCGGCGGTACGCGACGAGCGGGGAACACGCGGAGCGGGCACGGGACTCCTGTACGACCGGTCGGGGTGAACGGGGAGGACGACCGGCGGGCAGCGGCGACCGCACACTCCCGAAGGTAACAGCACCGCCGCTCTTCCGAGGCCGCCGCTGACTCGCGTACGGCTGCCGGAACACCCCGAAAGCGCCTTCCGCGCGGCCCTCTTCGGGGCACCCCGGTGTCGTTGGAAGGGTCCGTGAAGCCTTCCCGTCACAACAAGACACACCGCAGGGCCTAGGCTGCGTTACAGCGGCCACCGACAGAGACACGTCCGGTGGCGCGGAACGAGAGGGCGACATCATGACATCCGCATCCACCACACCAGGCAGCGTCGAGGCGACGACGGCGCTTCTGCGCGCCGAACTCCCGGAGTTGGAGGCACACCAGCAGTCGCTGGAGAAGGAACTGTCCACCGTCACGGAGCGGTTGGAGTCCGTACGCACCGCGCTCACCGCGCTGACGGCGCTGGCCGTCACCCCGGTCGCGCCGGTCACCCCGGCAGCGGCGGTCACCGCGTTCGTGCCGGAGCCGGCGGTGTCGCCGGAGGCGACGCCCGCCGTGGAGAAGCAGGCTCCGTCCGCGGAGACCGGCGACGCGGCGGAGCCGACGTCCCGTCCGGCGAAGAAGGCCGCTCCTGCGAAGCCCGCCAAGGCGGCCAAGGCGGCCAGGACCGTCAAGGCGGCCAAGACGGCCGACGCGGCCAAGCCCGCCAAGGCCGCGAAGCCCGCCAAGGCCACGCCGGCCGCCGCCGCCAAGAGCGCGTCCGCCCCGGCGGCCGACGACGAGAAGAGCGGTGGGCTCACCGAGCAGATCCTCGCGGTGCTGGCCAACGCCGGCGGCACGCCGGTGCGCGCCCGCGACGTGGCGCGGGAGCTGGGCCGCGATGCCACTCCCGGCAGCATCAACGCGGTCCGCAGCACGCTGGACCGGCTGGTCGGCAGCTCCAGGGCCGAGCGGGCCGGCCGCGGCCTCTACGGGCCTTCCAGCAGCTGAGGCCGGGGCTCCGGGCCCTGCGGCCGCCACCACCGCGGCACAGCACAACAGGCGGATGCCCGCCAGGCCGTGTGGCCCGTCCGAGGGTCGCACGGTCCGGCGGGCACACCGGCCACGGCGGCCGGGCGCGCGGGTCGCCCGGTCACCGGGTCACTTCCGGGTCACTTCCGGGTCACTTGACGAAGTCCTCGACGACCTTCGGCGGCCAGGTACCGACGGTGAGAACTCCCATGGAGTAGGCGCGGGAGACCAGGGCCGCCCGGTTGGGCACGCGGAGCTTCCTGAGCAGGCCGGTGACGTGGTACTCGACGCCCTGTCTGCTCAGATAGAGCCGGGCCGCCAGCGGAATCGTGGACAGTCCCGACGCGATGCCCTCCAGGATCCGCGCGTCGATCTCGGTGAGGATCTTCTTCTGGTGCGTCAGCACGCCCGCGTCCTCGGTGCTGTCCGAGGAGCGCATGAGGACGAGGATCGCGGCCACGTCGGAGGTCTCCCCGCTCACCGCCGCCGCCGAGAGCGTACCGGCGAAGGCCGCGTCCTCGGGGCCCACCACCACGACGTGCGAGGCGAACCGCTGTCTCTTCCCCTCCACCAGGCGGGAGAACTGGCGCATCAGCGGCTGCTGCACACTGGGATGCACCAGATCGCGGAAGTTGCGGCCGCAGACACCGGCCGACGAGTCGCCGAAGCGGCGGAAGAACTCCTCGTTCGCCTGCTGGATGGTCAGAGCCGGGTCGAGCGAGGCCATGCACAGCCCCGGCCGGTCGAAGTGCTGGGCGTCTCCGAGCCCATCCTGGTCGGGCTCGAGGTCGCCGGCGGTGACCTGCGCCGAGTCTGCGAGTGCGGCAATCGCCACGGAACAGCCGTCCTTTCGGGGGTCCCCCGATTGATGGGATGAGTGCGACAACTCGATGGTCGGGAAATCTCTGGAATCCGGACCCGCCGCATCCGGTCAGCCCGGTTCGGCCCGGCCCACGGTGAGTCACCTATCCGGCTGATGTCTTCCGTCGGACTCATCGAGTTACGTGATCGAGGCTAGGTAACTTCACACGTGCGCGTCAATGAAACCCCTGCTCACAGGGTTAATGCTGTGGTCGACAAGGCGTCAGGTTCGGTCCGCAGCACACCGTGTGGCGCGGTGACGGACCGGAGGTCGCCGGTCCCGTCGAAGGGCGGCACACATCCTGAAAGGGTGTTCGAGATTTCACCGGTATTTCCGCTGGATTGCTCATCGCCCCAACCGAACCAGCCGACCCGGTCGCCTCATGGATCACAGGAGATGTAGCACGCTGTTCATACTCCGCGTCCCCGCGCTATCCGGGCAGCGCCGCCGCCAACTCGCGCCGGCCCGCGATACCGAGCTTCCGGTAGGAATTAGTCAGATGTTTCTCCACCGCCCGTGTGCTGACGCCGAGTTCACCCGCGATCTCGTGGTTGGTGAGACCCCGGTTGACGAGGGAGATCACTCTGCGTTCGCTTCCGGTCAGCACCGCCGTCCGTGGGGCCGCCGCCGTACCGAGGACGTGTTCGGCCCGTTCGGTCAGCCAGGGAGCGCCGCACGCCGCCGCGAGGGTGCCCGCCTCGCGCAGCGCCGCCGCGGCCTCGGGGCCGGTGCCCAGTCGGCGACCCAACAGGACAAGTGTGCGGGCGAGTTCGAGTTCGTACGGTGAACCGCGCAGTACGTCGACGGCCTCGCGGAGCAGGGGGACGCCGCCCCGGCCCAGGTACAGCCGGCCCTTGAGCCGCAGGGCCCGGCCGAGGCCCGCCGGCGCGCCCCAGCCGGCGGCCCACCGGTGCTCCTCCTCGGCGAGCCGCAGCGCGGATTCGGTGTCACCGAGCCGGTGGTGGAGTGCGACGGCGTGCGGACGCCACGGGAAGAGCGCCGAGTTCCGCCAGCCCGCGGCGTCCAGCCTGCGGCCACAGCCGAGCAGGGTGGCCAGGGCCTCGGCCCGCCGGCCGTGCTGCTCGTCCACGGAGGCGCGCAGGATGCACAGCGACGCCGTCAGCGCCAGGCCCGCCGGGTGGTGTCTGCGGGCCCGGTCCAGGATCCGTTCGCTGAGGGCCGGGTCGCGCAGTTCGAGCGCGACGGCGGACAGGACTACGGTGGACACCTCACGCCAGTCGGTGTCGGCGAGCGCCATGGCGCGCTCGACGTACTCGCGCGCCTGCGCGGGTCTGCCCCGCGCGACAAGGACCAGCGCCCACTGCGCGAAGGCGAGCACACCATCGGCGCCGGTCGCGTGCTGCCGGCGGTCGCGCTGCTCGACCGCCGGCCAGGAACCGGCGCTCCGTACGGCCCCGGCGGCGTACAGCGCGATCACGAGCAGGGGCAGTGTCGTGTGGATGCCCGCCGAGGCGGCCGGTTCGCGGTCCAGTACCCGGCGGGCCGTACGCGCGACGGTGTCCGCCCGGAGCTGACCGGTGAGGGTGCCGGAACAGAGCAGGACGGCCAGGAGTTCACGGTCGGCGGCCGAGTCGAGGGGCGGCTCCTCCCCCAGCGCGCGCAGGCGACTCGCCGCCGCGGCCAGCTCGCGCGGGCTCTCGTGGCCGTTGTGCCGCAGCCGGGCCTCCAGCCGGAGCGCCGGCTCCCGGGCCCGCTCGTCCAGCCGGTGCGCCGGTCCGAGCCGGTCGGCGGCCTCCCGCAGCAGCGCCTCGGCCGACGGGGACATCCGGGCGAAGAGGGCGGGCGGGATGCGCAGCGCGGCGACGGCCCGGTCGTACGCGTCGGGCAGCAGGGGCATCGCCTGGATAACGTGGCGTTCACACGCTTCGGGGTCGAACCCCCGCTCGACGGTGGCGAGTTCGACCAGCAGCGCGGCCCGGCCACGGTCCTCGGTGCCGCTCCCACCGGCGTACCCGTCCCCGCGGCCCTCCCCATTGCCCTCCTCGTTCCCCTCCCCATTGCCGTCGCCGCTGCCCTCCCCATTGCCGTCGCCGCCCCGGTGCCGGGCGCGGTGGTCCAGCAGTGCGTGGCGCAGATAGCGGGCGGCGGTGTCCGGTGCGCCCCGGCGCAGCGCGGTGCCCGCGGCGGAGCGCAGCAGCGCGGCGGCCCAGGGCCGGCCGAGGGCGGTGACCGCCATGAGATGGACGGCGACCTGTTCTGCGGGGCAGCCGCTCCGGTGGAGGAGATCCGCCGCGTCGTGGTGCGCGCGCTCGCGCTCGGCGGGGGTTGTCACCGACGCGACGGCATCCTGAACGACACGGTGCGAGAAGCGCGGTTCACACCCGTCGGCGAGCAGCCCGGACGCGCGCAGCGCGTGGTGTGCGGCCCGGTAGCCGGGCTCGTCCAGTCCGGCCAGTCGCGCGACGAGTGCGGGATCAACGGGGTCTACGGGGCCCACCGGGGCGCCGTGGTCCCCGAAGGCGGCGATCGCCACGGCCAGGGCACGTACGGCCGGCGGTTGCGTACGGAGGAATCCCGCCAGCCGGTCGCGGAGTTCGGCGGGGCGCAGGGCGCGCACCCGGTGGCCGCCGTGGTCGTCCTCCATCGGCCGGCCGTCGGCCGCCGGGTCGCGCAGGACCGACATCAGGAACAGCGGGTTGCCACGGGACACTTCGTGGCAGGCACGCGCGTACTCCTCCGGCGCCGGAACGCCGCTCCGTGCCTCGATCAGTGCCCCGACGGCCCGCGGGGACAGGGGCGCGGGCCGCAACCGGTCGCCGGCCGCGCCGGTGATCTCGCGCACCAGCGGGTGGCCGGCGCGCGGGTCGCCGTCGCGGACCGTACAGACGACTACGGCGCGCAGTCCGCCCAGCCGCCGGGTCAGATGGGCGAGCCAGCGCAGCGAGGGGATGTCGGCCCATGGGAGGTCGTCGACCAGGAGGAGCAGACATGCCCGGTCACCGCCGAGTGCGAGGAGCGCGTGCGGGCCGTGCAGAATCGCGGCGGCCGGGGCGTCGGCCGGCCTCGGCATGCCGTGGGCGGGAGTGTCGTGGGCGGGAGTGTCGTGGGCGCTGCCGTGTGTGGCGCCGTCCGGGCCGTACATGGCGCCGTACATGTCGTCGAGCGCGATCGTGCCGTCGGTGTGCGCGCTCCCGCTGTCGAGCAGTTGGCGGACCACGCCGAAGGCGAAGTCCTGTTCGGCGGGGCAGGCCTGGGCACGCAGCACACGGACGTCCGGGGCGGTGATCAGGTGGGGCAGCCGCCGCAGCAGGGCGGTCCGGCCGATACCGAGGGGCCCCGAGACAACGATCACCGACGAGACGCCCCGGCGCGCGTCCCTCAACGCGGCTCGTATCCGGGCCAGTTCGCTCACCCGCTCAAGAAGCATCGGCCGGCCCGCGTTCCGCGGTTCGTACGAGCGCGCGCAATCCGGCGCGGTCGGCGATGCGCAGTTTCCGGTAGGTGTTGCTCAGGCGCAGCTCGACCGTGCGCCGGCTGACACCGAGTGTGGCGGCGATCTCCCGGTTGCCGATGCCCTGTCCCGCGAGGGTCGCGGTGTGCTGTTCGGCGCGGGTGAGTCCGGCCCACTCCCGCGGCGGGACGGACAGCACCGGCGGCGCGTCCGGGGCGGACCACGCCGGCCGCTCGGTGAGCCCATGCACGCGGCGGGCGAGCAGGCTGGCGGGGTGGGCGGCGGTGAAAGCCGTGAGGCCGGCCACGGACCGGGCCGCCGCCCGGTGGTCACCGGACGCCAGCTCCGCGGTGGCGAGCTGGAACAGCCCCCACAGGTAGGAGAGTTGAGCGGGCGTGTCGCGCAATGCCCGGACCGCCGCGCGGGCTACCTCAACACTGGCCGGGTCCATGCTGACGGGGTCCGTACCGGCCTGATCCACGCTGTTCGGGTCCACGCTGTCCTTGTCCCTGTGCCTCTCCGCGCCACCGCCGTCGGCCCGGGGTGTCCGCGCGGTCCACAGCTCTGCGAGGGCGATGGCTCCGGCGCTCCCCCACCGACGTGCGAGGGACCGCTCCTCCTGGCTCAGCCGGGCGGCCTCCGTCCGGTCACCGAGGGCGTGGCACGCCTGGGCCGCCAGCGCGCGCCAGCCCAGCAGCGCGGGGTTGAGCCACCGCCGGCGCAGCAGCCGCCGTCCGCTCTCCGTCGCCAGTTCGCGCGCGTCCGCCCACCGGCCCTCGGCCGCGGCGAGCCGTGCCCTGGCGCAGAGCAGCGCGGCCCACGCGACGCCTTCCTCCGCGCCGAGCGGTGCCGGTTCGGTGGCGAGCGCCCTGGCCCGCTCGATATCGCCGGTCTCGATCGCGGTGGTGACGCGCAGGGCGGCGAGCGCCGGGGCGATCAGCGGATGCCAGCTGGTGGCGGGCAGCGCGCGCAGCGCCGTGTTGATGTCGCGTTCGGCGGCGTCGATCCTGCCCGCGTGCAGATGCAGTGCGGCCCGGACCGTCAGTACGCGCGCGGTGGGGGCCGGGAGCCGCTCCCGGCGGACGGCGGTGAGCAGTGTGTCGAGTTCCGCCGCTGCCTCGTCGCAGTCGTCGGCCAGGGCGAGGGCCCGGCAGGCGGCCAGCCGGGGCATGACCAGGACGGCGCCCGGCGTCCCTCCGGCGAGCGCGGCGCGGGCCAGCGTCCTGGTGGCGGCCAGACCGTCACCGCGCGCGGCGAGCTGCCAGGCCCGTACGGCCGCCTGCGCCGGTGAGGCGGGACGGGCGGGCAGTGGGGGTGTCCCGGGCACCATGGGCTCGCCGCCGTCCCTGACCTCGTCGGCCAGCCAGAACAGCGCGGACAGCCCGTCGCGTACATCGCCGGGCCGTGCGTCGCCGGGCGGCTCACCACCCGGCCACTCGCCGTGGAGCGGTACGGCGGTCAGGGCGTCGGCCGCGGCAAGACGTACCCGGTCACCGCCGCCCCGCGCCAGTGCGACGTCGAGGGCGCGGACCGCCACCCGGCCCGGTCCTGAACCGGCCACCGCACTCATGTCCCCAGCGGCACGCGCGAGTTCGGCCAGTGCCCGGTCCGCCGCCTCCGGGGCCCGTACGGCCTCGGCCGCCGCCAGCCGCAGAGCAAGCACACCGCGCTCGCGGACGTCCAGCGGCTCCTTCAGGGCGCGCGCCAGATACGCGACGGCGAGTTCCCCGCCCTCGGCCCCGGCCCCACCCCCGGCGCGGTGTGCGCCGGCGGCACTCCGCCGCAGTACGGGCACGACCCAGGCCGTGCCGAGCGGTGGCGCGCCCAGCAGGAGCCGGGCCACGGCCGGGTCACCGGCCCGCGCGCGGTGGGCCAGTTCGGCCGCCCGCGCGTGCAGGGCGGCCCGCTCGTCGCCGGGCATGTCCCCCAGCACCCGCGCCCGCACCACCGGCAGGCGGACACGGGCATGCGGCCCGCTGGAGACGGTGAGACCGAGCGTCTCCAGCATGCCGCGCAGCCGCCGGCCGCGCGCCGGGCTCAGCCCCGCCAGGGCCCGTACGAGCGGAAAGCCCAGCAGGTCGCCACAGACCGCCACGGACCGCAGGAGCGCGGTCGCTTCGGCCGGAAGCCCGTCCAGTACGCGAACCGCGTGGTCGCCGAGCGCGGCGGCGGTGACCGCGTAGAACGCGGGCAGCCCGGCGGCGAGCGGCGCGTGGCCGCCGTCGGTGAACCGGCGCAGCACCTCGCACAGCAGGGCGGGGTTGCCCGCCGTGGCCGCCGCCGCGGCGGCGACGAAGCACCGGTCCCCGGCCGTGCCGCAGCACAGCTCCACGGCCGCCGCCACACCGTGCTCGCTCAGCCCGCGCACCACGAGCCGCTTGGTGGTGACCGGGGCCGGCGGCAGCAGGTCCGGCCGCTCCCCGCCGCGCGGCAGGACCGCGCCGTCGCCGGCCAGGACCGCGAGCGGGGTGTCCCGGGTCAGCCGCCGGACGAGGGCATGGAGCCAGTGCAGGGAGGCCGGGTCCAGCCACTGCGACTCCTCGATGACCAGCAGAGTGGGCACGGTGTGCGCGGAGTCCAGCAGCTCGTCGAGGCCCGGCAGGGCGTCGGGCGGGCGGTCGGGCAGGGACCCGTGAAACCGGTCGAGGAGTGGCCCCGGCGCGAACGGCGCGAACGATGTCATCGGCGTATTCGGCGTATTCGGCGTGCGAGCGGAGCTCGGCCCCGTACCGTCCGGAAGTGCCGGTGGCCGCGCCGTCGTCATGAGCTGGACGACCGCCCCGTGGCGCAGCTCCGCCTCGGACGGGGCCGCGCGGGCACGCAGCACACGCAGCCCGCCGTCCTCGGCGCGCCGGGCGGCCCAGCGCAGCAGGGCGTTCTGGGCGTGGCCCGGCCGGCCGGTCAGGGTGACGACGGCGGCGCGTCCCTCACTCAGCGAGCGCAGTACGGAGCTCAACACCGCCTGCTCGGTGCGCCGTTCGAGCAGTGCGATCTCCGGCCCGGGTCCGGAGGAGCGCGCGATCGGGGTCTGGTCGTCCCGGCCGTTCACGTCTGCCGCCTCACTCACATCGATTCAGTGTCCGCGGTGCCTGTGGTGTCTGTCGTACCTGTGGTGTCTGTCGTACCTGTGGTGTCTGTCGTGCCGGGGGAACGCAGCAGAGCACTCAGTTGTGTGCGGCGGCTGACGCCGAGTTTGCGGTAGACGTGTGTCAGATGCGTCTCCACCGTGCGTACGGTGACGAAGAGGGACTCCGCGATCGAACGGTTGCTGACGCCCGCGGCGGCGAGACCCGCCACCCTGCGCTCCGTTCCGGTCAGCATGTCGAGCGGTGAGGTGCTCATCTTCCGCATCCGGCCACCGGCGGTGACCAGCAGTTCGCGGGCGGCTCCGGCAAGGGCGAGGGCGCCGCAGCGCCGGGCCAGAGCGATGGCGGTACGCAGGTGCTCCCGGGCGGCCCGTAGCTCGCCGGCCATCAGCAGGGCCCGGCCGAGGAGGAGTTCGGCTCCGGCGTGCTCCGCCCTGGCCGTGGTCCCGGCCAGCGTCCGTACGGATTCCGTGAGCAGTTCGAGGCCGGGCACTCCCGGCGTGATCACACCTCGGGCGAGTACGGCGAGGCCGCTCGCGCGCGGTGTCTCCCACCGGCGGGCCAGTTCGCCACCGTACGCGGCGAACTCCTCGGCTTCCGCCGCACGGTTCATGAGGGCGAGCACACAGGTGGCCTCCACCCACCAGGGCGGAAAGACCGGGTTGGCGATGCGGGCCTCCTTCACGGAGGCGCCGCACCGCAGGTAGAGGGCGAGCGCCGCCTCCCGGTCACCGACCGCCCACCGGGCGCGGGCGCGGGCCGTCAGATACCAGTGGTACGCGAGGACGAACCGCTCCAGGTCCGCCCGTTCGACGGCGCGAAGCGTCTCCTCGGCGCGCGCGGGCTCGCCGTGCCCGACCAGGGCGGTCGCGAGCGCGATCCGCGGCAGCACGGCGGCGGTGTCCCGTACCCGCCCCCGTAACCGCCCCCGGGCGGGCACCCCCGCTTGTGCCCCTTCTCCGTTCCCGAGGATGCTCCCGAGCGCGGTCCGGGCGTCGGCCAGGGCACCGGGGAACGCGCCTGCCCCGCAGTGCAGGAGAGCCCGGGTCGAGAGCGCGAGCGTGTACGAACGGACGGCGCCGGGCCGGCCTCCGGGCCCGATCAGCCGGTCGAGCGCGGCGAGCGCCTCCGCCGTCTCGTCCGCGAGACCGAGGGCCAGCGACGCGGCGATCAGCGTCCCGCTCTCCGGCGGGTGTCCCGGATCGGCGAGCGCGCGCCGGGCCCGCTCGACCGTACGCTCCACCGACCGGCCCTCCAGGGCGGTCAGCACGCTCATGATCCCGAGAAGCCTGCGCTGCGCGGCGGTGTCCCCGGGCGGCGCGGTCAGCCGGGCGGCCCGGTCCAGGGTGGCGGTGAGGGTCGTACGCTCTTCGGCTCCGGCAATCAGCAGGGCCGCTTCGACGCGTGTACGCAGTTCACGGTCGGCTGGGTCCGGGCCGACGGCGTCCGGGTCGGCCGGGTCCAAGCCCACAGGGTCCGGGTCGGCAGCGTTCTGCCCGTCCGCGGTGAGGTCGGAATCCAGCGCCCGCAGCGCCTCTTCGAGGACGCGTACCCCGGCGGGCGCCTCCCGTACCGCCGGGGCGACCGTACCGAGGCATACGGCCAGCCTCGCCGTCGTACGTGGGTCGGCGGTTCCCGACAGGGCTTCCTCCAGCAGCCGCACGGCCTCGGCGGGGTCGGTCTCCGCCAGGGACTCGGCCAGCCTGACCCGGTGCCGCACGCTGTCGGGCGCCGCCTCCAGCACGCGGTACAGGTACCGTACGGCGGCCTCGGGCACGCCCCTGCGCTCGGCCAGAGTCGCCGCCTCGTCGAGCACATGGACCATCCAGGGCTCCAGGGCCCCTCCGCCCGATCCTCGCGGGGGAACGGGACCCGGCGCCGCGGGCAACAGCATGATCTGGGCCGCGATCTCCTCCACGGGCCGTCCCGCGTCACTGAGCAGCAGCGCCGCCCGCGTGCGGAGGCCGGCGAGCGCGGCGGAGCTCACCGACGCCAGAGCGGCCGCGCGCACGGCGTCACGCAGCGGGCGTGTGGGGTCCGAGGCGCGTGGCCCGCCCCATGCGTCCGCGAGATCCTCAAGGTCCGCGGAATCCACGGAGACTGCGGGATCAGCGGGATCGGCGGGATCCCGATCGGCCACCGGATCCGGTCGGCCGGGCAACGGCAGCTCGGCGCGGCGCAGCAGGAGCGCCCCCTCCTCGGCGCACGACGGGGGTACGCCGGCCAGCGCCCCCACGAGACCGGGGTCCTCCTCACCGAGGACGGCGATCGCCCGGATCACGTCCCGCGTCCAGGGCGGCCGGCCTTCCAGCAGCGCCCCCATGGAGAACGCGACGAGGCGCCGCCCGGCGTCGGTGAGCGCCCGGAGGCCCGCCGGGGAGCGCCACGCGTGGGCGTCCACGGCGCTCATCTCGCCCGTCAGCCGGACGACGGTGCCGGGGTTTCCTCCGGTGACGGCGGCGGCGTGCTCGGCTGCGTACGGTCCGACCGGGGCGTCGAGGAGCCGCTGGAGCAGCTCCTCGACTTCCTCGGCAGTGAGAGGCGGGAGGCGCAGCGTCGCGGAGCCGCGCCGGGCGGTGAGGTCCAGCAGGGCGCCGAGCGCGGCCGGTTCGGCCTCGGCGCGCCACGCGAGCACGACGAGCAGCGGCAGGCCGTCGGCCCGGCGCAGGAGGAAGTCCAGCCAGCGCAGGGAGGGTTCGTCGCAGAGGTGCGCGTCGTCGAGGAGGAGGACGAGGGGGCGGTCCGCCATCAGACGTGCCGCGAGCCGGTACAGCCCGTACCGCACCGGATATCCGTGCGCCGGGTCCTCCTCCGCGCCCCCCGCGTCGTCCAGGGGGCCGTCCAGGAGGTCAAACAGCCGCCGTACACCGCCGTACGCCGCTTCCGTGACCTTCCCGTTCCCGCCGCAGGCGCCGTACAGCGCCGTGACGTTCTGACACGCGTCGCTCGCCTGGAAGGCACGCAGCAGGCTGGTCTTCCCTCTCCCGGCGGGCCCGGAGAGGACCACGAGCCCCGCGCGGCCGGCCCGCGCGGCCTCGGCGTGGCGGCCCAGCACGCGTGACTCATGGACCCGCCCGATCAGCACACCGGATAATCCGGGCGCCTCGACCTGAACCACCATCACGGCTCCCCATGTGTCTCGCGCGGAACGATCGACCTCCGACTCACCCACCAACGGCGTCCACACGCCAAAAGTCATTCACGGGAGAGAAGAACCACCAGAACCGGAGCGAAAGGGCCACACGTCACGCGCCCCTCGCACCCCAACACGCCGGAGCGCGCCGAGGAGCGCACGGAGTTACGAGGAGCGCCGAAGGGACTTCCGGGGGCAGAAAAAGCTCCGGGCGCGCCACAGCGCGCCCGGAGAAGCCGTACAGCGAAGCCGTACAGAGAGGCCGTACGAACGAGGGTTTAGACGGAAACCGTTGACAAATGGTCGCGCAGCAGCGCGATCACCGCGGGGGCCTGCGCGCTCAGATAGAAGTGGCCGCCGGGGAACACCTTCAGGTCGAAGTCCCCGGTGGTGTGACCGCGCCAGTCCTCAGCCTCGTCCAGCGCCGTCTTCGGGTCACTGTCCCCGGTCAGCGCCGTGATCGGGACGCGGACGGAGACCTCCCCGCCGCACCGGTAGGTCTCGATCGCGCGGTAGTCGCTGCGGATCGCCGGGAGGATCATGCGCAGGATCTCCTCGTCGCCGAGGAGTGCCGTGTCCGTGCCGGACATCAGCTTCAGTTCGTCGACGATCCCGTCGTCGGAGCGCAGATGCACGCCCTCGTCGCGGATTCGCGACGGAGCGCGCCGTCCCGAGGCGAAGAGCCGGGTCAGTTCACCGCCGTCGGCCTCGAACCGCCGCGCGACCTCGAAGGCGACCGTCGCACCCATGCTGTGTCCGAAGAAGGCGGTGGGCCGCGCCCCGAGCTGCTTGCGCAGCGCGGCGTACACCTGGTCCGCCATCGTCCCGATGTCGGCGGGGCTGGTCTCCTTGCGCCGGTCCTGGCGGCCGGGATACTGCACCGAATACACCTCGGCCACGGACGACAGCTGCGCGGAGACCGGAAAGTAGAAGGACGCCGAGCCACCCGCGTGGGGGAAACAGAAAAGCTGTACCGGACGGTCCGGTGCCCGATGGAAGCACCGCGCCCAAAGGCTCTCCTCGGTGGACGTCGTCATCGTGTTGCATCCTCCTCATGACAGGTCCGGACGGCCCGGACCCTCCACCGGACCGAACTACCATTCGAACCGGGCCTCTTGACCTGTGGCAGGTTTCGGAGAGGCCGACAGAACCTGCCCCGCCGACGGCCCGGCGAATCACTCCTCCGCGCTCCCCGCCCACATGATCCATCTTCGGAACACCCTGCCGGGTGATGTCCCGCCCATCCGTACGGAATTGATCATTCCGTACGGTACGCCTCATGTCAGGCCGAGTTCGTCGTCGAGGAGCGCGAACACGTCATCGTCCGACGCCGCCGCCAGATCGACCTCCTCGGCCATTCCACCCCCCGCGCCGCTCCCCGTACCGCTGTTCCCCGCGCCCCCTCCCGTCTCTGATCCCAGGGCCGCCCACTTGGTACGCAGCACCTCGATGCGGCCCGCGACATGCTTGAACTCCTGGGGTGCGACGGTCAGCTCCGTGATCGACTTCTCCAGCCGGTCGAGTACGGCGAGCACGGCGTCGGCGCCGGTGGCCTCCTCCGTGATCAGGCGGGAGCGCAGATGCTCCACGACGTCCGCGGCGGTCGGACAGTCGAAGAGCAGGGTCGCGGGCAGCCGGAGCCCGGTGGCCGCGTTGAGCCGGTTGCGGAAGTCCACCGACATGAGCGAGTCGAAGCCCAGCTCCTGGAACTGGCGGGAGGAGCCGATCGCCGCGCCGTCCGCGTGTCCGAGCACCGCGGCAGCCTGGTCCCGTACGAGCGTGAGCAGGACGTCCGCGCGCTCCTCTGCGCTCAGTCCGGCGAGCCGGCGCGTCAACTCCTCGGCCGTTCCGGGGGCTCCGGCGTCCGGGCGGCGAGCGGCGGGCACCCTGGACCGGGCGGGGGCACCCAGGACCCCGCGGAGCAGGGCGGGCGGTTCGCCCTGAGCCCGGAGGGCCGGCAGATCGAGCCGTACGGGCAGAACCAGCGCCCGTACGCCGAGGGCCATCGCCACGTCGAACAGCTCGATGCCGCGTTCAACGGCGAGCGGCGGCATACCGGCGCGCGCGAGCCGCAGCAGGTCGGCCTCGGCCGTGGTCGCGGTCATGCCGCCGGCGGTGCCGCCGGTCCGCTCCCAGGGCCCCCAGGCGAGTGACACGCCCGGCAGGCCCTCGGCGCGCCGCCGCGCCGCCAGGGCGTCCAGGAACGCGTTGCCCGCGGCGTAGTTGCCCTGCCCGGCTCCGCCGAGGACACCGGCCACGGACGAGAACAGCACAAACGCGGAGAGTTCGAGATGCCGTGTCAGCTCATGCAGATGCCAGGCGGCGTCCACCTTGGGACGGAGTACGGTCGCCAGCCGCCGTTCCGTCAGCGATCCGATCACGCCGTCGTCCAGTACACCGGCCGCGTGGACGACCGCCGATACGGGACGGTCGGCGGGCACCGCCGCCAGCACCTCGGCCAGGGCTGCACGGTCCCCGACATCGCACGCCACGGCTGTGGCCTCGGCGCCCAGCGCCCGCAGCTCCGCCAGTAGTCCGTCCGCGCCATCGGCGGCCGGCCCCCGGCGGCTCAGCAGCAGGAGCCGTCGCACCCCGCGTTCGGCGACCAGATGCCGGGCCAGTACCGCGCCCAGACCGCCGGTTCCGCCCGTGATCAGGACGGTGCCGCCGCGCTCCCAGCCGTGGTCGCGGGCGCCGGTGGCGGCGGCCCCCGTATCCGTACCCGTAGCTGTATCCGTACCCGAAGTTGTATCCGTATCCGTATCCGGCTGAAGGGTCCTGTCCGTGGGCGACGGGAGGGGAATCCGCACCAGCCGCGCGGCCCTGAGTACGCCGTCCCGCACCGCCAATTGCGGCTCGTCGGAGGCAAGGGCCTCGGCCAGCCGCGAGAGCCCGCCGGCCTCGACGGATTCGACGGATTCGACGGCTTCGGCAGGGTCGAGGTCCAGCAGCCCGAAGCAGCCCGGATTCTCCGTCATGGCAGACCGCACCAGCCCCCATACGGAAGCCGCCGGCAGATCGGTCACACCACCGCCGTCGGCCACTTCCACAGCACCGCGCGTCACGAATACGAGCCGCGCTCCGGCGAGCCGGACATCGGCCGACCACTGCTGGAGCTGATCCAGTACGCCCGTGCTCAGCACGTGGACGGACGCGGCCACCCCACACTCCGGGCCGCTCGCGACCTGCACCAGGACAACGTCCGGGAGGTCGGCGCCCGGCATCGTGAGCGACGCCAGGTCCGCGTACGTCCGGGCGGTGGTACCGGCGCGGTCCGACAGTGGACCGGCGAGCCCGAACCGGTCCGGTCCGACGACGGCCACCGTCCCGGGCGCCTGCGCGGCAGATCGGGTGTCGACCTCGATCCAGTCCACTCCGAACAGGATGTCACCGCCCGCCGCAGGAGCGCCAAGGCCCAGTTGGTCACTCGATACGGTCCGTACGCGCAGGGAGTCGATGGTGGCGACCGGTCGGCCCGACGGGTCGGCGACGGTCACCGACAGCGCGCCCTCACCCACCGGGGCAATCCGCACCCGAAGCGCCGAAGCACCAGCCGCATGCAACGACACCCCCTCCCACGAGAACGGCAACACACCACCAACACCCTCCCCGGCACCATCACCATCAGAGGCAAGCATCGACGCGTGCAGAGCCGCATCCAACAACGCCGGATGCAGACCAAAACCAGCCGCCGCACCCTCAGCCGACTCCGGCAGACTCACCTCCGCGAAAACCTCACCACCCCGCCGCCACACCCCACGCAACCCACGAAACACCGGTCCATACACAAACCCCACACCCGCAAACCGCTCATAACAACCCCCCACGTCCACCCCAACCGCCCCCACAGGCGGCCACACCCCAGAACCCAACCCCACTCCCGACCCCAGCGCCGCCCCCGCATCCGCAACCGCGCCACCAACCGCCAGCCACCCACTCGCATGCTCCGCCCACGGTTCATCAACCGTGTACTCAGGTCGGGAGAAGACACCGACCGAGCGGCGACCTGCCTCGTCAGGGGCGCCGACCGCCACCTGCACTTGGACCGCACCCGTCTGGGGCAGGATGAACGGTGCGGCGAGGGTCAGCTCCTCAACACGGTCACAGCCCACTTCGTCACCGGCGCGGATCGCCAGCTCCAGCAACGCCGTCCCCGGCAGCAGCACCCGCCCCATCACCACATGGTCGGCCAGCCACGGATGCGATCGAAGCGACAGCAAGCCGGTACACAAGACACCTTGCCCTGAGGCGAGTTCGACCGCTGCCCCCAGCAGCGGGTGTCCGGCGGCGCCCAGCCCGGCGCCCCGCACATCGCCGGCGCCGGGCCCCGTGACCGCCGGCCAGAACCGCGTGCGCTGGAAGGGGTATGTCGGCAACTCCACGCGCCGAGCCCCGCTGCCGGACCCGGCAGCGGCGAAGAAGCCAGCCCAGTCGACGGCGACACCGCGCACATGAAGCTGAGCAAGCGCGGTGAGGACCGACACCTCCTCGTCCCGGCCCTTCCGCAGAACCGGCACCGC